>DDBL01000084.1:11313-14044 GCA_002333425.1 Leptospiraceae bacterium UBA2033 | reverse complement strand
GTTCCATAGGTTGCCACATCAGAAAAAGAATCATTCCCTAGTTGTCTAACTTGAATATCAGTGAGTGCCCATGATGTATATTTAATTGTATTTTCTTCATGGCTGTTGAAGGATTCTGCATTTCCAGCGGGAATTGCATTTTTATCAAGTAAACCACTTCGATCAACTCCCACTCCTAAAATTCCAAAATAGAGTTGGTGGTATTCTCGCGCAAAATCCTCGTTACCTATAAAAGCTCCATTTTGATATATGTTCTTTTTGTGGTTGTATTGTGTTGCCACTGGAGCGGATAATGCGATATTAGCCAGAACATCTTCATAACCCAACTCATCTCGATAGGCTCTTGCTAAATCATTCGCAATACTGTCATAATGGCGAAACATTTGAACATCGGTAATGTTCTTGTCTTGGTTGAGCGCCAAATGGTAGTTACTCTCAAAGAAGGCAATTTTTTGTCGGACTGGATTTAGTCCTCTTGTTGCAACTGCTTGGATAAATGTTCGTGCAGGGGAATTATGCCAAGGAATGTATCTTTGTTCAAAGTCGGCTCTACTAGTAGCTGGTCCTGTTGTTCCGTAGTAATGGGAGAGCTTGGAGAGAGTTCCATCATTCGGATTAATAGTTGCATTTCCATCACTAGAAGCTTGCGCCAACTTCGAATTAACCGTCCACATACCTATTATTTCTACAATAGCTCGGGAAGGACCCATGGCTTCCCATGCAGTTATTTGTGCGTCAGTTGCTCCGCCACCATAGGCAAACGCGTGTAAGATGCTTCTGACTTTTTGTTCATTCCAATCGGAGTCGGCAATTCTGTTAGCAAAGCTATCATAGAATGTTGGGTCATCGTTTGCACCAGATAAGTTGGTAGCATCGACGCTAATTCCAGCTCTTGGTGGGGTTGGTGTTATTCGACTGATTGCGGCTAGAGTTGCTAACAAAGGATTGTTAGGTCTCTCTGAACATTCTGATATTTGACCACATTCTGCTAGATTGCAATTTTCCAAAAACAAAATAAAAAAAGCAAACAGAGAGAGTGATAATAATCTACTAAAAAAAAAATTCTTATCTTGCATATTATTCCTCTTAATCACTAATACAGGATAACAATTGAAAGAGAAAAATTTTCTGGCAAGCTAAAAATTAATTAGAGTCTTCCTCATAATTATAATCTTCGTCTCCGTATCTTTCTTCTGTTCTTACATCGGGCTCTGATTTAAGTTTAAAAAGTAACATTCCTGAAATAACAAGAATATTAAATAAAGTGAACGGGAAAATGATTTGATGATACATTCCATAGACAGAGAGATTAGCCGCGATGCAGGCAAGACCAACGCCGATGATGATACAATTTTCTTGCGAAAGAAATTTTACTAAAAAACTATCTGGCTCGGAATATTTTTTACTACCTAAAATTAAATCTACAACTGGCGCATAACCAAAGAAAACCGCTACAAACAAAAGACAGGACTGAAAAAAATAATTTCCGATTTCATTTGTATAGTGAGGAGTTCCAATGAGTCCACCTAATAGCGACCAGCCGTAAGCAATTAAACTAAATACTGTAAATGCGATAACTCCATCTTGCAGGCTGCCATTACTTTCGAGTATGCTTAGAATTTCCTTCGGAATTAATTTTCCAAAATCAATTAGCTCAGATCTATCGAATTGATCTCGCGCTGGGTCACTAAATAGTAAAAAGTAATATCGCACTAAAGCCAGCACGATAAAACTCAATGTATAAAAAAGTAGGTAGAGTATAAATTCCATCAATGTCTAAAATGCCTCATACCGGTAAACACCATGATTAATCCATGTTCATCTGCGGCTTTGATTACTTCTTCATCGCGAATACTTCCGCCTGGTTGGATAATCGCTTTTGCCCCCACTTTAGCAACTGCGTCAATTCCATCTCTGAATGGAAAAAATGCGTCACTTCCCACATAAGATCCTACAACGGATAACATAGACTTTTGCGCTTTGGCGGCTCCAAGTTCCACTGAATCCACTCTAGACATTTGCCCCGCACCAATTCCTAACGTTGAGTTTAAATCAGTGTAAACAATCGCATTGGACTTGATGAATTTCACCACGTTCCAGGCAAATAGTAATCCTTCCATGTCTTCGTCGGTCGGTTGTTTTTTTGTAACTACTTTGAAGCCTTTGCGGGTAATCATCTCGTAGTCTCTATCTTGGATTAACATTCCATGGTGAACTGGGCGTAAATCAATTTCGCCTAACGCTTCTTTAAAACTTTCGATTTCAATGAGTCGTATGTTAGCTTTTTTAGCGAAAATTTCTCTTGCGTCCGGTGTGAATTTTTGTGCAATCACACCTTCTACAAAGTTTTCTGTGATTTTACTTGCAAGCTTTGCATCTACTTCGCCACTCACTCCAATCACACCACCAAAGGCTGAAATTGGATCTGTGCGAACCGCAAGTTGAAAAGATTCGAGAGGTGTATCGGCTGACGCAATTCCACAGGGGTTTAAATGTTTGATGATAGAAACTGTATTTTGCGGGAGTAGGGCAGCTACATGAAAGGCTGCGTCAAAGTCTAACATGTTGTTAAATGAAAGTTCTTTTCCTTGCAGAGCAGAGAATTCATTTTTTACAAATACAGGTTCGTAGAAAGCAGCTTGTTGGTGAGGATTTTCCCCGTAACGCAAATTTTGTTTTTTCTTAAATGCAAATGTGATTTTGTCCGGAAATTTTTCTCCAGTGAGTCCGA
>DDBL01000084.1:0-11238 GCA_002333425.1 Leptospiraceae bacterium UBA2033 | reverse complement strand
GACTAGGTCAATCGACGGTATATTGTTCTTAGCCAGATCTTCTTTGTGCCCCGGCATATCAGGATTACCCAGAAGTCCGCCGTGAATTTTTGGATGCAAAGTTTTCACTCGACCGGAAAGAATTTCAGGAGAGCCTGTGTACTGTTCCACTGGAATTGCTTTGATGCCGTTTTGATTTAAAGTGGAAAGGGTTCCGCCGGTTGATAGGATTTCGACACCCTTTGCGTTTAAGAATTTGGCAAATTCTACTAGACCTGTTTTATCGCTTACCGAAATAAGTGCTCTTTGAATTTTAATCATAATTACTCTCTTATTATTACTCTTCTGCCTTGGATTTCTAATTTATCAGTGAGGAAATACTCCACCGACAAAGGCAGTATCTTATGTTCTTCTTTATGTATCTTTTCAGTCAAATCCGTTTCTGTACTATTCGGCAAGATTTCGACAATTGATTGCAAAATTATTGCACCCGAATCCATTCCTTCTTCCACAAAATGTGTCGTGCAACCCGTGTAGCGAACTCCATACTCAAACGCCTGCTCAATCGCTCGAAGTCCCTTGAAAGAAGGCAATAAAGACGGGTGAATATTTATCATTCGATTTGGGAATCGGTTGATAATCGAAGTAGGCAGAATTCGCATATATCCCGCAGTCACAACTAAGTCTGGCGAAAGTTCGGCTAGAAGTCTCTCCATCTCCAAGTGAAATTTCTCTTTTTCTTGGCGGTATTTTTCGAATGGAACTACAAATGTAGGAACTCCAAAACCTTTCGCAAGTTCAAGCGCGCCCGCATCTGCTTTATCAGAAATGAGTCCCGCGATTTCTACATCAAGCTTTCTCGCGCGAATATGTTCGACCACCGCTCTAAAGTTCGAGCCTTTTCCCGAACATAAAAAAACAATTTTCTTTTGCATGGTTTACTTATTTTTAAAAGTCGGTGTGTGGGCAAATGGTTTTTGTTTGCCACAGAGGCACGGAGACACAGAGAGTGGGAGGAATATTTTACCACCGATGGACACCGATTTGCACCGATGGGGTGGAAATGTCTTTTGTGATTGGGATGATAAACCGAATGATTTTAAATACCCAGAAAAATCAATTTGACAGTCTAGATATGTATGATAAGGTATGTATATGATACGAACGACTATTTTACTGCCACTTGATTTAAAAAAGAAGACGGAAGGAATTGCGAAGGAGAAGGGAATTTCGATGGGAGAATACATTCGTTTTTTGTTAGACCAATCTCTAGCTGTTCAATCTAACACTATTAATAAAGATCCTTTCTTTTCCGACAAAGCAGTGTTTACCGCTAAGGCTCCAAAAGATTTAGCAAAAAATCACGATGCATATTTGTATGGAGTTGAATCTTGATATTTATCGACACGGGTGCTTTTTTGGCGCGCTATATAGAAGCCGATCAATTTCACAAAAAAGCAAATGAGCTATGGGCGAAGATCGAAAAAAAAGAAAGGAAGTGTTTTACTTCTAATTTTGTTCTAGATGAACTTGCAACATTACTATTTCGAAGAACTGGCGCCGGTTTTGCTGAAACTAGGTTATTAAATATTTACGCATCGTCTCGAATTCAAATCTTGAGACCTACTAAGGATGATGAGATTACTGCAATTACTTTCATGAAAAAATATTCTGATCAGGAAATATCTTATACTGATTGTATTTCATTTTGTCTTATGGAAAAAAATAGACTGGATACTGCTTTTACATTCGATAGGCATTTTTCGTATGCAGGGTTTACTATTTTCAAATAAAAGTATTAAAAAATGAGTTGGTTTTCTCAGAGAGAATTTGGCGACTAATCAAAGTAACTAACAAAATAATTATGGGACGTAAAATGGCTAGGTTTACTTGTAAAAAAAGGATAGACGTGCCAAATTCTGAAAATAATTTGTTTTTAACAAGGAACTAATGAATGAAATACAAACTAATTCTAATCAATCTAATCATCATAAGCATTTTCAGTTTTTCGGGCTGTGAGGATGATAACAGTAGTGTGATCGAAACTTTAGATGGCGAAAAACTAACTGTAAAAAAGTTTGAAACAACCTATGAGACTGCAATTGAGTCTATGAGCCGTATGCAAAATGTAGAAAAAGAAAATTTAATTAAAATTGTCGCTACAGATATTGATGAATTAGATGAGCAATTAAAAGCAGTTAATTACCAATTTCAACCTAAGAATTTCTATGATAATTACCGCAATATGTACATGATAAAAGCTGCTGCGGATAAATCTGGTTTTTCAACCAGAGCAGATATTAAGAACATAGTGAAATACTTAGAAATGCAAACCGTGTCCCAACTTTATATCCAAGAACAAGTGGAAAAGAAAATCAAAATCACAGATGAAGATGCAACTACAAAGTGTAAAGAACTCCGCGAAAAAGATGCGCGTATGAAATCAGTTACTCTTGACAGATGTCTTCAAATAGGAAGAGGTGTGTTAAAACAAGAAGAGTCCCAAAAAATTCTTCCTAAAGTTTTGGAAAGAGTTAAGGAAGGAATTTCTATTAAACACAATGATAAGTTTGATCTAGAACAATATTTAAAAACAGGACCAAGTATTCTCAAAAAAGAATCTAAAGAAAAAGAATCAGAAAAATCTGAACCAAAGACTGAAAATAAATAAATTCCCTCCTCAAGGTTGTGTACAAAATTAAACTTTTACACAACCTTTTAATCTCAACTATTTAAAAATCAAATATGAACAATTACATTAATTTAATCTTACGAAGTATCATTGAGTCAATTACTGAGTTTTTGCCTGTATCCTCAACTGGACATTTGTTTTTATTCACTTCTTTTTTTCCCTTTGAAGGATTAGAAGATGGAGCAAGTTTTGATGATCTGTTTGATATTTTTATTCAGAGTGGAGCTATTCTTTCTGTAATTGTTCTCTATCGAAAATTTCTATTTGAAAAAGTAATATCCTCTTTTCAATTTTTAGGCAAACAGACACAGGACAATTCTGGATTTCAGTTTCTATTAAATATTGTTTTTGGATCTCTTCCTGTACTTTTATTTGGATTTGCTTTTAAAAGTATTTTAGATACCATTAAGGGAAGTGAATATTTGTTGTTTATCTTGGGATTCTCATGGTTAGCCGGTGGGATTGCGATTGTAATGGTCGAAAAAAAATTACAAAAAACAAAAGAAGATCCTACGTCGGTTACTTCTAGTTTAACTATTCGACAGTCAATCATTATAGGCACATGCCAATGTCTTGCGCTGATTCCCGGTGTGTCTCGCTCTGCAATGACTATTATAACAGCGAGGCTTTTGGGTCTGTCTAAAAAAACTTCAGCAGAGTATTCCTTCTTTTTAGCGATTCCAGTTTTAATTGCCGCTAGTTTGTATAAACTTTATAAATATAGAGCTTTACTTCATGGGGATACTGTCTATTTGCTGCTGGTAGGTTTTTTACTTACATTTGTATTTTGTATGTTTATTATAAAATGGTTTTTAGCGTTTATCCAGAAGAATAGTTTTTCTAGTTTTGGGTATTATAGAATTATAATTGGAACTATTGTGATCCTATATTTTTTTATTCGATTAAGTTAGATTTTTATTCAGATACTTTTTTAAAGTCGGTAGTTGATTCAATTTTTAAATATTTATCAATCTGACTAATTTTTAAAATACCTTTTATATTTGTAGGTACATCAAGAAGAGAAAGTCTTTTGTTTTTAGTTTTCAGATTAGTCATAAGTCTCAGGATACATCCCATTCCAGAAGAGTCAATGGCTCTACATTTAGATAGGTCAATCCCAATTGCAGTGGTATCAGAGGCGATTAAATCTTGGATATAGAGTTCAAATTCTCTAAACGTACCCATTTCTAAATAACCTTCTAACTGCACAATTACAAGATTGTCATAATTAGTTTTATCTAATTTCATAAATTAACAAAAAGTCCCGACTCATATTTTACAGATGATAATAATTTAACAACCATTCTTTTTCTTTTTCTAATAAATTTTACGACTTGTCATTTTTTTATAATTTAGTAGAACTATCAAATCTATGACGAAATTATCATTAAATGAGTTTTTCAAGATTTATCCATGGGAAGAAAAATACAATTCAAGTAAATACGCTCGCCTTGATTGGCTTTGGACATTTGACTTAGAAATTTCATCTGAAATCCTTTGGTCTTACGTAAGCGACACATCTAGACTGAACCAAACAATGGGACTTTCGGAAATGAATTTTGAAGAAAAAAATGGAGTTTTGTATGGGCGATCTAGCAATCTAGGTATTGCCTTAGAGTGGATAGAAATTCCTTGGACTTGGGTTTATGGAAAATACTTAATTAGCATTCGAGAATACAGCAAAGGATTTGCTTCAACTGTAAAAGCGATTTATCATTTTGAGAAAATTTCAGAAAAATCCACTAGGTTCTATGTTTACCTTGGGTGGATTCCAAACGGATTATTCTACAGACTATTGTTGTTAGCCTCTGAAAAAGTGATTCAGAAAAAATATAAAACCATCCTTTCCGAAATAGAAAACTTATCCAAGGTAAAAAACTTTGTTCCTCAATTGCCAATAAAAGAAAAAGAAAGTAAGGTAGAAAATAAAGGCACCATTTACAAAATCACAGAAGACTTACTTCAAAAAAATATTTCTGCTGATTTGATTAAACGATTGATTGAACATATTGAATTTGGAAACGAACTAGATTTATACCGAATACGTGTTTTAGAATTAGCAAAAATTTGGAATGTAAATCCAAGAGATTTATTACTGACTTGTATGTATGCAACTAGAGCGGGGTTACTCACGATTAGCTGGGATGTGATCTGTCCTCATTGTCGTGGAACAAGATTAGAGATTGGTTCTTTATATGAAGTTCCGAATAAAGCAAACTGTGATGTATGTGACGTAGAGTTCGAAAATGAATCAGAAAATTCAATTGAAATTACTTTTCACGTACATCCATCTATTCGTAATATTGCCAAAGTATTTTATTGTAGTGCCGAGCCTGCCAAAAAGCCACATATCAAATTACAAAAATACATTGCTCCTAATGAAGCAATAGAAACAGAAATAGAGTTAGGAATTGGTTTATATCGACTTAGAACAAAAGGAAAAGAAAAAACAGGAGTTCTACAAATAACAGATGTCGAAACAACAAATCGTGTAAATTGGATTTTAGAGGATAATCAAAATTATTCTTCAGCTCCCAATCCTATCATTCGTATATTGAATAACGAAGATAAACCGCTACTTTTTTCAATCGAACAGACTTCGTGGGATCCATATACTTTAAAACCTGCATATCTTTTTAGTCTACAGGAATTTCATGATCTTTTTTCTGCTGAGTCTATATCTAGCGATTTAAAATTAGAATTAGGATTACAAACTGTATTTTTTACAGACATTGTTGGATCATCTACACTTTATGAAAACCAAGGTGACTCTAAAACATTTTTACAAGTAAAAAAACATTTTGAAGAAATTAATAAACTCGTGAAAGAAAACGAAGGGGCTATTATCAAAACGATAGGCGACGCAGTGATGGCAGCATTTCCTTCTCCTAAAGGAGCAATCCAAACTGCTATAAAATTACGAGAAATATTTGATGGAAAAAAAATGAATGATATTCGGCTTCGAATGTCAATGCACTATGGTCAATGTATTGCTGTAAATCTAAATAGTGGAATCGATTATTTTGGAAAAACTGTAAATATAGCGGCAAAAATCCAGAAACTCGCTGGTGCGTCTCAGGTAGTGTTCACAAAAGAATACAAAGAAAATCCAGAAGTTGAATTTTTTCTAGAGTCTAATAAAATTCCACTAGAGGAGTTGAAGTATTCTATCCCAGGAATGAAAGACGAGTTCACTATTTTTCGAATCAATGCTGAAGTGGTTTAGAGCGATTAGCTGCATTTTTCTATGTACGGCGTGTTATGATAACAACCGAATTGATTCATGGCAAATTCAAAAACGGATTGGACTTGTAATTGAAATCAAAGCCAGCCAATGTGGAAGTCGTCCTAATACTCCCCTTTTTATGACACAGGATCGACCTCCCGGTGAAGTTTCTTCCTGCGAATTAGATATTCTAAACGCTAGATGTCCATTCAATCGTTACCCTTGGAGCTGTGTGAGGATATTTTGAAGTTACCCCTAGTTCTATTCATCTGTTTTTTGTATTCCTATACAGTTTTAGCCCAAGAAAAACCAATTACTGCTAAAATTAAAGTGATAGATAAATCTACTAATTCTCCAAAGCCAAATACAATTGTTGTTATTAAAGAGTCAGGTGGATATTTTACAACTAACGATAAAGGAGAGGTCTCTTTCCAAGTTCCGACAAATGGATATTATACTCTTCGATTTATTTCGGGAAGTGACGTAGAAGTGAAAAGAAAAGAAGTTTACTATGATGGACAAGAGATTATAGTTTTTGTAGGAGAAAAAGAAAAGGGTGCAATTGAAGTCGCAGGCGAAAAGGAAAAATCAAAACTTTCTAGATACACCTTACAACAAGAAGAAATCAAAAGACTTCCGGGATCACAAGGTGATTCTCTGAAAGCCATTCTGACTCTTCCAGGGGTTACTCCTGCTTTGCCGGTAGGGCTTACTCCAACTGCGGCATTTGTCCCTGGAGGAAGTGGAGGACCATACAGTAATAGTGATAGAGGTGACATTGTTTTAAGAGGTGGTGGAAGTCGGGCAAATCAATTTTACTTTGATGGGTTTCCTATTAGTTATCCCTTTCATTTAGGAAATCAGTCCTCTGTCTTAAATAATAACATTATTAAATCTTTTGATATATACACTGGAGCTTATTCGAGTAGATACGGATATGCGACAGGGGGGATTATTAATATTGAAGGAAAGTCGGAAGTAAAAAAAACAAATACAATTTTAAACTTAAACTTATTTTTGTCTGATGTTATGTTGGAAACAAAACCAACAGAAAAGAGCTACATGATCGCTGCGGCAAGAAAGAATTATCCAAATCTCGTTTTGTTAAAGTTCTATCCGCAAGGTATTCCACAAGATGCAAAATACGCGGATTATCAGGATTATCAATTCAAATATGGACATGAATTTTCTAAAGAGCATAAAGTGAGTTTATCCATATTTGGCGCAAGAGATAGACAAGCTTATACAAAGGCACAAGCAGAGTTTGAAAATGCAGGTTCTGGAAACGCTGACAATAGACCTCCTGTAGGTTTAGATAAGCAGTTTCGCACAGAGGGGCTACGTTATGTTTACCAGCCGGGTTCTAGATTTACGAATACACTTAGTATGTCGCGAAATGTATTCAAAGAATTTTTTGAATTAAAATTTACAAATCCAGCCACGGCAGAAAATATCTTTGGGATTCAAAATGTAACTACGCAAAATCTGTATTATGTGGAGAACGTACAAAATCTCGAAATTATAAAAAATATTTTAAAATTAGAAACGGGACAAAATTATAGAGAAAGGAATATTACACTAAAAGGAGAGAATATAAGTCAACAAAATACACAGTTTTCTCAGGTTTTTAACAATTTGTTAGATAGTTCTCCTACATTCAGAGCTTTAATTGATGGTGATGGAGCTAAGGCTAAAGAATATGGAGCTTTTGCGGAGGTTACTCTTGATTATGCGGGATTTAAACTTGTTCCAGGTGTAAGGTGGGATTATTACAATCTTGCCGATCAAAAGGCTTTAAGTCCTAGGATTAACTCCTCCTATACTATTCAAAAAACAGGAACTACTTTTATCGCAGGAGCGGGTATTCATCGTAATGCACCTGTAGGTATAGAGCAAATATCTGCTAGAGTAGGAAACTCAAATCTCTTAATGGAGAAAGCTGAACACTTAGCTATTGGGATTAATCAGGAGTTAGGATCATCTTGGCTTTTTAAAGTAGAGGGTTTTAGAAATATTTTTTCTGATTTAGTGGTTTCAGATAATTATGCGCGAAATCCATATTCATGGAACGACCAACCCCGTGATATAATTCAAAAACCCGAATTTGTATCTAGAAATATTCTAGTCGATAAAGCAGTTAATTATTCCAACCGTGGAGATGGATTTTCAGAGGGAGTAGAAATTTTTCTTAAAAAAGCAAATAAACCTGGTGAAAATGGTTTTTTTGGTTGGATTTCCTATTCAAATTCTATTACAAAAAGAAATAACCACCAGACCAGACTTGCTTCTTCAGAGTCGACAAATCGAAATTTAAAAAATGGATCTCGTAGACTTCTATATCAGACCGAAGTAGGGGATAATTACGTGAACTACTATGACGACAACCAATTTGAATTATTATTCGACAACGACAAATTAGAGTTATACGACTTAGACAGAACACATCTTTTGAACATTGTATTTGGTTGGAAAATTACAAGTGAATGGCAGTTAGGCGGAAGATTTCGATATTTTACTAACACACCTATTACGCCTATCGTTTCATCAAATAGAATTGGACAAGCCGCATCGTTTGGACTTAATCTAAATACTGCACAATATTCAAATGATTACAATTCGGATAGACTTGCTTCCTTTCATCAATTTGATATTCGTTTAGATCGATTTCAAAATTATGAATGGGGGGTTGTAAATGGTTACATTGAAATTATCAATATCTATGGAAGAAGAAATATTTCTGGACAAACCTTTAATCCAACAAGACCTTATCTAAGCGGTTCAAATCCATCTCCTACTTATGACACACTGAATTCTCCTTACGTGCAATCGCCGTTACCCGGTGGTAGGTTGGTGTATCTTCCGCTAGTAAATTTTGGAATTGAGGTAAGATTTTAAAATGAAAATTTTAACGATTCTTTTGTTTCTAATATTTCATTGTGCGGATATTGATGGAATTCAGAAGAGAAAAGAAACTAAGGAGAAGACAGATCTATTTGTTTTAACACTTACCCAAAATAGAAACAAAGGAAATTGTATTAGAAAAGATTTCTCTACGAATATAGCCTATTGCGATAGACGTTCGGCTGGACTTTGTAATCCGTCTTTTTTGATTCTCACAAATTCAGAGAAAAGTTATAATTTAAGTGAAGGAAATAACTTAGTCAAAGATTTTCCAACTTGTAGTTATTCCTTTTCTAATGCGGGCTTTTTTTTTGAAACGGTATCTGATTTTGCAGAGCAGGATAAGATATGGGCTAATAATAAGTATGCGCAAGTTGAATCCTGTGAGGTTTTAGGTCTTGACTCTTCTTTGTTAATTACCGAGTCTGAGTATCTGTTTAGTATTAGTCCCAAAGGACGAATTGCAATTTCAGCGGATAAAATCTATCATACTTCGGACTCTATTTTACTTGTTACTTTACGAACAATGAGTAATGTCAGAAAAGTGAAGTCAGATGCCTTAAATTGTTTGGATTTGGGATTTTCACAATTAGAACGAGATTTAATTTCAGATCTTCGAGTTGGCAAACGAGTGAAAGAAATTACCTGTAGTATGGAAATTGGTGCTTCGAATGTTTGTCCATTTTAGAAAACTAGAAATAATAAACTTTGACAAAAAAGAAAGTGCAAACATTTTGAACTTTAGGTTAATAACTCTTAGCTTTAAGCGGGATAAATAGAGATCGTGAACTTAAAAGACTCAATCGAAATACTAAAAGGTGTAGGACCAAAAAAAATTACCGTCCTAAAAAGTATCGGCATACATACATTATTCGATCTTTTGTATTATTTTCCTCGGCGTTATTTAGACAGAAATTTTTCCTCGACCATTCTTCTCAAGCATGGAGAGATTGTGACAGTTCTTGCAACCGTGATTGACTCTTATCTCGCACACGGCAAAAAAAGTAGACTCATAGTAGGAGTAAAAACCCCTAATAGTGAAAGAATATCTTTAGTGTTCTTTAGCGGAGTCAACTATTTCAACCATGTATTTAAACCCGGAATGAATCTTGTCGTTAGCGGAAAATTAGAATACTTCCGAGGACTCCAGATTTCACATCCTGATTATGAAATTATTTCCGGTGATAAAGAGGATGACTCTGATTTAACTCATGTGGGTAGGATAATTCCACTTTACCCCACAACGGAAACCTTAAAAAAAGAAGGTTTGGATTCTCGTGGATTTAGAAGACTTGTCAAACAAGTGCTAGATAAAATTGACGGCAAAAAATTTTCCATCGAAGAAGTTTTACCAGCGAAAGCGGTTAAGAAGCGTAAACTCCTAAAACGCCAAGATGCCTTCCAAGAAATTCATTTTCCAACGACAGAAGAAATATTAGCCGAAGCAAAACGACGATTTGCCTACGAAGAATTCTATTACTTTAACTTACTCATGGAATACAAACGAAGTGAGAGACAAAAAATCAAACGTAAACTCTGGCCTCTTCGCAAATCAGAAGGGGCGGGTAAAATTCTAGAGCGACTTCCGTTTGAATTGACTGAAGACCAAAAGTCTAGCTTGGAAAGAATGAAGGAACTTAACGGAAAAGATATTCCTATGGCAGTACTTTTACAAGGAGATGTAGGTTCTGGTAAAACGGTTACTGCTTTGTTAACCGCTATGCACTATATGGATAACAATATCCAAGTCTGTATGCTTGCCCCGACGGAAGTTTTAGCTCGTCAGCACTTCCAAACAATTCAAGGCTTATTACAATTTACCCCATTTGCTAGAATTGATTTATTTATTGGAAAAGAAAAAGAAAAAACTAGAAGAGAAAAGTTGGCTCGTCTAAAAGAAGGGGAGACTCTACTTGTGATAGGAACTCATAGTCTATTCCAAGAAGATGTGGTATTTAGTGATTTGGGTCTTGTAATCATTGACGAACAACATAAGTTTGGAGTGGAGCAAAGAGAAACTATCCGCGCAAAAGGAAAGAATCCTGATATTCTGGCAATGACAGCAACTCCTATTCCGCGTACTCTTTGTTTGACTCTCTACGGCGATTTACAACTGATAACTATCAAAACAAAACCAAAAGGTAGAAANNCGTATGACTAGTACCGAGAAAGATTCAGTTATGCACGCTTTTAAGGCTAACGAGATTCAGCTCCTTGTGACTACAACGGTTGTAGAAGTAGGGATTGACGTTCCAAATGCTACTGTTCTAGTGATTGAGCACTCCGATCGATTTGGAATTTCACAACTTCATCAGCTTCGAGGTCGGGTTGGAAGAGGGGAGCATGAAAGTTTTTGTATTCTACTTACCCCCGACAAAGTGAGTGAAGATGCAGTGACGCGAATTGAAGCAATGGTTCGAACGAATGACGGGTTTGAACT
>DDBL01000005.1 GCA_002333425.1 Leptospiraceae bacterium UBA2033 | reverse complement strand
TCTTCTTTATAAATTCCCAAATTGCCCCTTTTAACCTACCGTTGACTTTAACAAATTTCTAAAACGAGTAGACCATCTCACCCAATTCCAATAGAGAATTAGTTTGATTGGATACCCATCAAATAGTATGAAGGCTCCTGAAACGGAAAAGTGAGATTTGGCACTTCCTCTTTCACCTTTGTATTCATTACTCCAAATTACGTGTCCTTTAATATTATTAAATTCCTTTTGTCCGACTGTAAAGTTAAGATCTAAGTCGCCGATAAATTTTTCTGGATTGATTAGAGATACATAAAACCCGTAAAGGGTAAGATAAAAAATCACGGCTGTTTCCGAATAATCCTCATTACTCACATCTAAAAAAGAAATCAGCGGAACTTGTAATACTTGCCTGTGAAAAAATTCTGGATTCAAAAGATCAGAAAAGAATATTGTGATCGCGATGATAAAGGGGTAAACAATGAATATACTGATGTATTCATAAATCATAATTTCTTTAAAAATAGACTTTTGAAGCTCTGGAAAAAATAGATAAAAAAGTAAAAATCCGATCCCAATGAGTAAAGCACTTGTAGTCAGAATTTTTTTTCGAGGTGTTACCTCTTTAAACAAATTGATAAAACTTTTTTCCGCCTTTTGTTCATTATAAAGCCAAAGTTCATATTTCGTATAACGTCTAATTAGTTTATATTCCAAAATAGAAAGATCAATTAAATCTAAAGTGAATCTTGGAAGAGTCCCTCTTGCCAGCGTACTTAGAAATTCAACGAATATAAAATTTCCTACTAAAATGAGTGGTAGTACAACTAAATACATTTCACCCAGAAAACCTGCCATGTTATAAATCGCATGTGTCAGAAAACAAACCAAAAATCCTTGTAATAGATACTTATATTTATGAGATTCTTTCGTAAAAAGAAATTTCATACCAAAGTACCCAATGATTCCTCCATTAAGCAAATGCAGAGGAGAAGATGTAATGGTTCGAAGCATCATCGCCCAAAACGGAAGAGAATTTACATACAATAAATTTTCGATAAATCCAAAAGTCCCACCGAGTAAGATTCCATAAAAAATTCCGTCGTACAAACTGTCCGTTATTCTATTGATCCATAAAACAAATAATAGGACAAAACATTTTACAAATTCCTCTACAAAGGCTGAATAAAAAAAAGCCATGTTAAACGGACTTTCCTTTAATCCTAGCAATTGTAAAATCAGTTGGAGACCTATCGTATAACCTACAGCTAGAATTGCAAAGGAAATGGTAAATACATAGTTTTCTCTGGAAGTAGAATACAGCAATGCTGTGTTATAGTTTTTTAAATAACCATAAAGTATGATAGCACTAAAGATAAAGTATAGATATTGAATTGGTTCTAAAAAAGACATATTTTCAAATAGAGTTTTTTACTAATTTGCGGATAATTTGGATTACACCTGTTTAACATCTTCCTCAATAAAGGAAATACTAATTCCATACAAAACACTTTTTTTGTCGGAAGTTTTTCGATGTCGTTGGAAAGAATTGATTTCTTTGATAACTCCTTTTTTTTCAAAATATTTATTTTGATAGGTATACTCAAGTGTAACCTCTTGGCCCATTTTTCCAGCAAACGTACTGAGTAACATCAAACCACCACGGCTTAGATTGCTAATCACACAACTTTCATTGTCTATCTTTCCCTGGATTTGGGTTTGGATTCGTTCACTTTGTCTTCGTTCGGGAAATTGGTTACTCATGGTTATTTGTAAAAAAATTAGACTACCTAACACAAATTCTGTTTAAGTAATTACTAAAAGTCTTTCTAATGTCATTCCCGAATTTCCACCCTTTCGCTTCGCTCAAACTACCGCCAAGCGATATCGGGAATCTCAATATATTGAGACCCCCGATAGCATCTTTTTGCGTCGCCTGGCGGTACTGGATACAGAAGTATCGCGTCGGGCGGAATTTCGGGGGTGACAAAGAATAATCGTTACTTACTTCTTCGTTTGAACCAGATTCTTCCTGCTAAGATGATACCAATTAGAAGAGCAATTGTTGAAGCGGCTCCCCTTGTGGTGTTGTCTTCGG
This sequence comes from Leptospiraceae bacterium UBA2033, assembly GCA_002333425.1. GTDB lineage: Bacteria > Spirochaetota > Leptospiria > Leptospirales > Leptospiraceae > UBA2033. Next base: position 38,802 of record DDBL01000005.1, on the reverse strand, counting down.
CAGTTCTGGAGATAAACGCCATTAGCCTACTACCAGACTCACTGATCAAAAATGCGCCTTGGTCAGAAGTGTATTTGTAGGTAATTTCGATGTTTGCCCCAGCCGCAGGCCAAGCAGATCCTGAGAATACAATGGAGTTGGAAGCAGAAACATATTGCCAACCGTTTGTAGAACTTTGTGGAACTACTACTCCATTTACTTTCACAGAGATAGAACTAGACTGTGGNNATGTCGTCGTACTGAGAGCTACAAATACTCGCAACAGTTCCTCCAGAGGCAACGGATAAGTCATAGTATCCAGTCCAAGCATTGTTCGAGTTACTAGCTGAAACACTACTTGTTGAGCAACTTCCTGCTAATCCTGTTTGTGCATTCAATCCTATGATCGAATAAACCTTTGCATTCTTCTCTTTAAACTTACTTGTGCTATAGTTAAAGGCAGAATTGGAATTGTTACAAGGTGGAATTTTGTTATCATCGGCAGTATTAACTGTAAGCGGATAAGCAGTTTGCGAATAACATCTGTATTGATCCGACTCATCGCTCACCATAATGTAAACCAACTTATAGTCTGAACCCCAATCTGAGTAACCAGATCTTGGAGTTACTGTGGCTGTTCCACCTGCACCACCTAAAGATCGGCTAGCGAAGAAAATACCAGACTCTGTTCCACATCCAGAAGTTCCAACCACTGATCTAGTTGCAAACGTTGTTGCGGCAGTATCAGATTTTGAAATCCAACCTCCACCTTTTAGGTTTTCAGCTCTACCACTTGTGCTAGTTGGCTGTGAACATTCACTTGAACCACCGTCACCACCAGAAGTTATCACTCCAAGTCGGTAATCAATTCGTTTGAGACTTAATTTATTAAAGAAAGTAGAAGTTGCGCTCGCTACTTCTTCTTGTTCTTGTTCCATAGAACCTGAATTATCTACCACCCAAACAAAGTCCACTTTTGGATCTGCTTTTGCTGTTTTGGTTTCTACTTTTGCTAAGTAGGTTGTTTTGCTACAATTGATATTTGTTCCACCTAAGAAGCTTTCTAGTAGAGCTTGGTTCGCTGGGTAATCGGTAGAATTACTTAAACCAATTCCAACTACTTGTCCACCTTCACCAACCTTGTAAGTTACTTGCACTATCGCTCTAAAGCTGGTAGATGCAGTTTCTGTTGCTTGGTATTGTGGAAGACTTGTTACCACTACACTTCCGTTCACTGCGTTAAGACCCACGCTTTGTAAAAGTAGATTCGATAGCTCGGTTGATTTTTTTGCCGCACTAGTTGTGATAGAAAGATTGTAGGTAATCGAACATCCACCTGTGAAATTAGTTGTGTTAGCCGAGTTCTGAGTCGAAGCCGTAATCGGATTTGTTCCCAAAATTTTTCCAAGGATCACAGTTCCCTGTGCCGCACAATTCTGAGTTGTGGTTGTATAATCTACAGCTTGGCTGATAAATCCTGCCGCGTTAGTCGCTGTATTATATGTTGTACCTGAGAAGTTACCTGTTGGAGCACCTGATGAATCAATACCGGTTGGGATCGAAACATCACAAGCACCAATTGTGATATCGTTGGTTGTGCTTGCTGTAACAGCGAGAGTTGCAGGAGTAACGGTTCCACTAAATCCACCCACTGGAGAATAAGTAACCGAAACAGTTGCAGTTCCCATATCCACACCAGTTGCTAAACCTTTTGTTCCAACCGCATTGCTTAAACTCACCGAAGATCCATTGCTGGAAGTCCAAGTGATACTTGCGTTAGTGGTTAAGTTTTGTGTTGTTCCGTCAGACATTGTTGCTGTTGCTGTGAACTGTTGAGTCATATTCTTAGCAATAGAAGCTGTGCTTGGGGTTACTACGATACTAGCCACAGTTGCCGCGGTTACGGTTAACGTTGCTGGATTGACAGTTCCACTAAAACCAGCAAAACTTGCAGATACAGTTACAGTAGCCGCACTATTTGTATTTGTTGTCAAAATCCCTTTTGTAGCAAGAGTATTGCTAATAGGAGAGTTCACAGCATCGGAAGATGTCCAAGTTAAACTTGCATTCGTTGTAAGGACTTGGGTTGTTGCATCCGAATAAGTTCCAGTTGCCACAAATTGTAAACTATGACCTTTCGCAATTGAGGAAGTCACTGGAGTAATATCAATTTTTGTTAAAACCGCAGGAGTTACATTTAGAACTGCTGGAGTGATTGTCCCACTAAATCCTGATTTTGTAACTGTTACTGTCACAGTGGACGCACTGCTTGAAGTAGTAGTTGCAAGCCCTTTGGTTACACCATTGCTGATGGAAGTGTTTGCATCAGTTGTTGTCCAAGAGATTGTAGGATCGTTTGTTAAAACTTGTGTGGTTCCATCCGAATAAACTCCTGTCGCGATAAACTGTTGAGTTGTTCCTTTTGCGATAGAAGGATTTCCAGGAGTAACTACAATCGAAGAAAGAGTTGCCGCTGTTACGGTTAACGTTGCTGGATTGATTGTTCCACTAAATCCAACGTAAGTTACAGAGACATATACTGTTCCCGCACTGTATTGACCTGTAGTTACAAGTCCTTTTGTTCCAGCTGTATTTGTTACAGGAGTGTTTGCTAAATCCGAAGTTGTCCAAGTGATGTTTGGATCATTTGTTAAATTCACCGGACCACCAGCGTTGTAAGTTCCAGTCGCAGTAAATTGTTGAGTTAAACCTTTTGCTACCGATTTAACAGGTGGGTCGATTTGGATAGAAAGTAAAGTTGGTGCATTTACTGTTAGCCCCACAACGTTACTTACCACACCATTTAAACTTGCAGAAATATTAGAAGAACCAACCGCTATCCCAGTTACAACACCACGATTGATGGTTGCTGTATTGTCAATGGTAGCTTTGGTAGTATCACTAGAACTCCAAGTTACAGAAGAAGTGATATTGACAGTTTGACCGTTGTTATAAGTTCCCATTGCTGTAAATGGTAAAGTTAAACCAGCTACAACCGAAGGACTGCTATTGGGTGTAATTACAATAGATAATAAAGTTGCCGCTTCACAATTTAAAAGAACAACGTTACTTGTTTTTCCATTTAAACTTGCAGAAATATTGGTAGACCCAGGAGCAACTCCTGTCGCTTTTCCTTTTGTATCATCTGCTACGTTACTGATAGAAATTTTGGTTGGGTTAGAAGTATTCCAAGTTACAGAGGAAGTAATATCTAATACCTGACCGTTATTGTAAGTTCCCATTGCGACAAACGCTTGTGGGGAACCACCTACTATTACATTCGATGGAGCAATCGGAGTAATCGAAATGCTAGATAAAGAAACAGCGTTTACAGTTAAGTTAATCGCAGGGCTTGTTACCCCACCCAAACTAGCTGTGATATTGCTAGAGCCTGCACCCGCACCTGTTGCTTGTCCTTTTGTGTCGGTCGCATTACTGATAGTAGCCGCACTTGTGTTAGAAGAAGTCCAAGTTACACTGGAAGTTAGATTAGCAGTTGTTCCATCTGTATAAGTTCCTGTAGCTGTAAATGGAATGGTTAATCCAACTACAACAGAAGGACTTGCGTTAGGTGTTACTGCGATAGAAACAAGAGTAGCCGCAGTTCCATTTAATACAACTGTGTTACTATTTGTTCCATTGAAAGTTGCTACGATATTTGTAGTTCCTACACCTTGACCAGTTGCGACTCCATTACTTCCTGCCGCATTACTGATAGTAGCCACACTTGTATTAGAAGAAGTCCAAGTTACAATAGAAGTTAGATCGACAGTAGTTCCATCTGTGTAAGTTCCTGTAGCTGTAAATGGAACGGTTAATCCCTTTACAACGGATGGATTGCTACTTGGAGTAATGGATATAGAAACTAGCGTAGCCGCAGTTCCATTTAAAGTGACTGTGTTACTAGTAACTCCATTTAAACTGGCTGTGATGTTGGTAGTTCCTACACCTTGACCAGTTGCAGTTCCATTACTTCCTGCCGCATTACTGATAGTAGCCACACCTATATTAGAAGAATTCCAAGTTACCTCAGAAGTAAGATCAACTGTAGTTCCATTGTTATAAGTTCCAATTGCTGTAAATGGAATGGTTAATCCTTTTACAACAGATGGATTACTGCTTGGAGTAATTGCTATAGAAACGAGCGTTGGATTGGTAACTGTTAGAACTACGATTGGGCTTGTTACCCCACCCAAACTTGCTGTGATATTGGAAGAACCAACGCTTACACCAGTTGCAGTTCCTGCGTTTCCTCCTGCATTGCTAATCGTAGCAACTCCTGTGTTAGAAGAATTCCAAGTTACTTGCGAGGTAATATCGGCTGTAGTTCCATCGGTATAAGTTCCTGTGGCAGTGCATATTTTGGTTAATCCTTTTACTACAGACATTGACTCGTGGCAAGTTACAGCGATGGAAACAAGCGTTGCAGGAGTTACTGTTACGTTAGAGTTATTGCTTGTTACCCCACCGAATGTAGCGGATACGGTGGATGATCCGGGAGCTACTGTTTGTAAAGAACCACCATTTACTAAACTAGTAGTAACAGTGGCAACTCCACTATTAGAAGAATTCCAAACTGCTTCTTTGGTTACATCTTGTGTAGTTCCATCTGAATAAGTTGCAGTTGCTATGTATTGATAAGTTAGTCCATTGATAACACTGACAGAAGGAGAAATGGCAACCGAAACTAAAGTTGGAGCAGGTATGGAAATATCAGCCTTCCCAGTTAAACCTCCCAGAGATGCACTTACATAAGTAGAACCCTGAGCGATTGGAGTCAAAGTTCCAATTGTGCCTGGCTCATTACTCTGAGTTGCAATATTTGTGTTACCAGTTGACCAATTCACCTGAGTGGTTATATCTCTATGACTTCCGTCGGAATAAATTCCAGTCGCGGTAAGTTGAGAAATGGTTCCTAAATGTGGATTTAGATTTCCTGTAATTTGAATCGATATTAAAACGGCAGGTGTAACTTGAATAGGAACTACTGGACTAGTAACAGTTTGTCCACCTACACTAACACTTGCTGTGATAGTAGTGCTTCCAGCGCCTGCGCCTGTAATCTGACCAGCATTCACTCCGGCAACAGAGCTATTTGCGGAATTCCAAGTTGCAGTAGAAGTTACGTCTTGTCTAGTTCCATCCGAAAAAATAGCAGTCGCCGTGCAAGAAGCACTAGAATTTACTATTATACTAGAACTTGGACAGCTTACTTCAACAGAAACTAAACTAGGGGTTGTTACAGTTAGTTTCGCTGCTCCACTTAAATCAGCCATTGTTGCTAATACTTGGGTTGAACCTGGACCTTTCCCACTCACACGACCTTTCGTGTCGGTAGGCTCAGAGATGTTAGTGTCCTTTGTTCCCCAATTTACAATAGAAGTTATATCTTGATGAGTTCCATTTGAATAAACACCCTCGGCGGTAAATGAGCCGTAGGAATCTTTTGCTATTTGTGCATTAGGTGGATTTACTTTGATGTCCACCAAAGTCACACCACTACTACCAGACTGATAAGGCTGGCTTTCAACTCCATTTGAACTCGAAAAAGGCAAAAACTTCTTTTCCGATTTTGTACAACCAGCTACAACTAGTAGCATGGATACCATGATTAATATCTTTTTCATCTTCATTTTCCAAATCTCCTTTTATCATCTCTACTCTAGTAGAAGACGATAAAACTATGCTTTTTTACCATATAATATTATTTCACATAGGTCTAAAAGTAAATTTTTTGCAATTTGCTATCTTTTTTTTAAAAAAATACACTAGCTAATTTGATTTTTGATTTTATGGAAACTCTGCAACTAGACAGAAAACATAGGACTAATAATTTAGGCATAGAACTATGAACCCAATTATTTTAGATGGAAAAAAACTTTCCGAAAAAATCAAATCTCAGATAGCTTCTGAAATCAAAATTTTAAAAGACAAACACGCATTTACCCCTACACTAGCAACAATCCTTGTAGGAAGTGATCCGTCTTCCCAAGTTTATGTAAAAATGAAAATCAATTCCTGTGAAAAACTAGGAATGAAATCAAAGTTAGTCGAACTTCCTGATACAACTACAACCGAGGAATTGCTAAAAGTAATTGATGAGTTAAATTCTGACAAGAGCATAACAGGGATTTTACTCCAACATCCAGTTCCAAAACAAATCAACGAAAGACTAGCATTTGACCGAATTGCAGAAAAAAAAGACGTAGACGGAGTAAATTCTCTATCTTTCGGAAAACTTTCGATGGGCGAAAAAAGTTTTAACCCTTGCACGCCTTACGGCATTATGCTTCTCTTGGAAGAATATGGAATTAACCTTGCGGGCAAACACGCAGTAGTCGTTGGTCGTTCTCCGATTTTAGGAAAACCAATGGCTATGATGTTACTCGAAAAAGATGCTACTGTTACGATTTGTCATTCTAAAACAAAAAATCTTCCCGAAATTCTACGACAAGCGGACGTCGTTGTGGGTGCTGTCGGCAAACCAGAATTTATCCAAGCTGACTGGGTAAAAGACGGAGTTGTTCTTTTAGATGCAGGCTACAACCCAGGAAACGTCGGAGACATCGACTTAAAAAACGCCGCATCCAAGTCGTCCTATTACACTCCCGTTCCAGGTGGTGTGGGTCCGATGACCATCGCAGTTTTACTTTTGCAAACCTTACAAGCCGCAAAAGATGACTTTACGTAGAAATAGTTCTTATAAAAGTGATACTAGCACTTTGCCACGGAGGCACTTAGGTTAGGGGGGAAAGTATTGCCACAGAGGCACGGAGTCACAGAGAAAGATGGCTTCGAAGCATTCTGCACTCAATAATCAAACTGTATGATAATTCAAAATGCTAAAAAAAGAAAAAACTCCGTGTCTCTGTGACTCCGTGGCAAAAAAAATGAGCTATTACAAATGTTAGAAGTAAAATTATATAATTCCTATACAAATAAAAAAGAAGTTTTTAAACCAACAAACCCAAACGCAGTAAAAATTTACTCTTGTGGTCCAACAGTTTATAACTTCAATCACATTGGAAATTTCCGCTCGTATATATTCACTGACGTACTAAGAAGATCTCTCAAACTTCTTGGCTACCAATTAGATCAAACGATGAATATAACGGACATAGATGATAAAATCATAAACAAGTCGATTGAAAAGGGACAAACCGTTGAGGAGTTTACAAAAGACTGGATTCAGTTCTTTTTTGAAGACTTAGAAACTCTGCGAATTGAAAAATTAGAACACTACCCAAAAGCCACCGATTCTGTTCCTGAGATGATGGATTTGATTGATAAATTAAAAGAACAAAACTTAATTTATGAAAAAGACGGTAGCGTTTACTACTCAATAGCCAACTTCAAACAATATGGAAAGCTTAGCAAAATCGACATCGACGGAATGAAAACAGGAACTCGTTACGAGACCGACGAATACACAAAAGATGACCTACGAGATTTTGTTTTATGGAAAGCCCCCAAACTAGAAGGCGAAAAATTTTGGGAAACCAGATATGGAAAAGGAAGACCAGGCTGGCATTTGGAATGCTCTGCCATGATTCGAAAAATCTATTCTTCTGGAATTGACATCCACACCGGCGGCATAGACCTATTATTCCCTCACCACGAAAACGAAATTGCCCAAACTTGTGGAGCCTATCCACACGAACACTTCGTAAATTTATGGATGCACTGCGAACATTTACTTGTGGATAATCAGAAGATGTCGAAGAGTTTGGGGAATTTTTATACGCTAAGAGATTTACTTACCAAAGGGTATGATCCAAAGGCTATTCGTTATTTGCTCCTTGCTTCGCACTATAGAAATAAACTTAACTTTTCACTCAAGTCCATTGAAGAAGCAGGAAAAGCAATTTCTAAAATTCAAAATACTTTAGATAGAGTATTGGAAAATCTAAATTACGATTTAAACTTAACAAAAGAAAATGGATATTCCAAAGAACATTTGACAGAATTTTTAGAAGCACTAGCAGATGATTTGAATACATCCAAAGCAGTTGGAACTATTTTTGAATTTTTAAAAATCATTAATACAAATCTTGATTCTAATTCTATCGGCAAAGAGGACTTAGCCGACCTACTCTATTATTTTACCAAAATCAATGGACTTTTAGGAATCCTCGAATTTTCTAAAAAAGAAGACTCGTTAGATTCTGAAATCGAAGACTTAATTCAAAAAAGACAGTCTGCTAAAAAAGAAAAGAATTTTGCCTTAGCCGATTCTATTCGAAAAGATTTGTTAGATAAGGGAATTATTTTAGAAGACAGCCCCACAGGTGTAAAATGGAAAAGAAAGTAATCAAGGGTGCCATCTACGGCAAACGAAACGTAGCCGAACTAGTCCAAAAAAACCACGAAGAAAATTTGCCTGTTGCCAAATGGGGTTTTAGAGAAGTTCTAATCAAAAAAAATCCACCTCGTGACTTGATGAATGAAATTATCAATTTGATTCCAAAAGGAATTCGAATCACCTATCTAAGTGCAGGCGAATTAGACTCAATGTTTCATGGAGTAAACCACCAGGGTGTAGTTCTACTTCGAGAAGAAAGCAAAAAAACAAACTTTACGGGCGATTTTGCCGGCTTACAAGAATTAGTCGCTGAAGAAAAACTTCCTATCTTGATTCTAGATAGAGTGCAAGACACAGGAAATCTCGGAAACATTTTACGTACTGCTGAATGTTTCGGGTTTACAACGATTGTCCTCTCGGAAAGGGAAAGTGCTCCCATCAATGATACAGTAGAGAGAATGTCTTCTGGTGCAATCCATCATCTCAAAATTTTTAAAGTCATTAACCTAAGACAAGTAATTGATTTTCTAAAAGAGAACGGATACTGGGTAGTTGCCACTAGTGACAGGGGAATGGACAGTTGGGACAAATTACCGGAACTTCACGAAACTGCTGTCATCATGGGAAATGAGGAAGCTGGTGTAAAAAGAATCCTACTCGAAAACGCTGACTTTGTATTTCAAATTCCTATGCACGGAAAAGTTTCTTCGCTTAACGTGGTAGTAGCCACAGGAATTGTACTAGATAGAATAGTGAATAGAAATTTAGATTGATTTTTGCATACCTTCTTTATTGCATATCGCAATTTTTCTAAAGAACAAAGATTCTAATTAAAGCAAATCATTCTTGCAATTCATTAATATTGGAAAATCCTGTTTCCTATGCACTCCTTCTTAAATCTTAGAACTCCGAAAGATTCTGTTGCGTCTTCCTTGAATAACAAAACGGGTTATTCTTTGTACCAACTAATTCTTAAAAGTTCTACAATTGCAAATTCTAAATCGGGAAATCTTTTTTCTGATCCAGAGCTTGTGATGGGAAATAAACTGGAGTCGCGTAATGATATAATTTATCCCATGAAGCGGCTAATGGAAGATAAACTCATTTTGCATTTATTCTATCTAAGTTTTGACCCGTCTAAAGAAGTCAAAGCACAGTCCTGTTTTATTTCGATGCCGACAGAAAAATCAGACAGCATTGAATCAATATACAAAAATATTTTAAACACATCCGTACAAAATATTATTTTATATATTGAAAACGATTTGAAATACCACCCCGACCGATTTAAAAATGAACTAAGTCTGAATTTAAAACAAAATCTAAACCTTAGACCTGAAAATTATCCAATGAGTCTAATCAAGATTTTCCCACGAATTGAAAATACGATAAACGACATTCCCTTAGACATAGCAATCAAAGAAGCACTACTTGATGACATTGAAGAAGAATTAATTATCCGAAAAAAAATCATTCGAGTAGAAAAAGGTTTATATTTTCCAATCTCAAATAACTCAATGATAGAAAAATTTACCATTGCCGATGAGTTTATCAAAAAAGAGATTACACCCATTTACTATTCAGTAGTCGGAAGAGAAATAGACGCAATAAATAACCAAGAAACGATTTATAAAATGGAGCCTTTTCAGGAGCCACTCACATCATTTGCAAAAGATAGAGCTGAAATTCTTCATAGAACTATTTCTCCCTATCACTCAGAAGAATACCCAGGTGAATTGGCTATTATGACTGTACTTTTATTTGAGAAATTTGTATTAGAAAATCTTATACAAAAAGAAGAAAGGTATATCAATGAAGAGGTAGAAAACTTTTTAGAAAAATTTTTAGCGCCTTCTAAAAGTTGGAGAGACATTTTACATTTTATTCTAGAAGAAACAATTCAAAAAATGCATCCCAAAATTTGGGACAGATTAAAGACAGACAAATCTCTTGCTTACACTTCTTGGTATCTTGCGAGTGAGGAAGTATACTTATTTGCCCCTAGACGAGTTTCAGCTTTTTTAGATTGTATCAAAGATATGAATATTCAACCTCCCGATTTAACTTGGAAAATTCTAGCTTTTAAAAATTTATTAGAGACTAATGAAAAGTATCTCCCAGGTTTATTTAGCAAACCTGAAAATATCCAACTATACGGAGCACTTTTAAGTAGAGCCTACATGGATTACTTTCCTTGGTATTATCCGCTTCTAATTTATTTTAAGTATTTTCGAGATATATTCTTTGCCTCTGCCAAAAAGAAAATTGAGGACAAACAATGGGAGCTTGCAGGAAGAATTAACACCAAAAAAAAAGAAGCAGAAAAAACAAGAATCATCAAATACAAAAAAATTACCGATGAAAAAGTTTTAGAAAGCCATAGAAGAGAAATCATTGATTGTATGGATACTTTGTATTTCAAAGAAAATACAATTCCAACAAAACAATTACTCTTTCAAAAATGTAGACTTCAAAATTCGGAAGTTTTAGAAAACACTTTAAAAAAATGTAGATTCCAAATCGTATCGATCCCAGGTGACGAACAAGCAAGCAAACATGCAGTGATCTATCCACTTGATCACGAATGGCGCAGCAAAGAATCTCGTTTAAAAAAAATGCTGCATAAAAAAATTGAGGACCTTGAAATGAATCCTTATAATGATAAAAAAATAGTAATCCCTTATCGACTAGTTTTTAATCATATTATTTCTTATAACCAATTACGAATTTCACAAGATGTAGAATCAGAGGAAAATACTGTAAGGTCGGTATAGTCTAGTTTAGTGAATTCTATTTTCTCGTTGTAGTAAGGCTGGGATTACTTGAAATGACAATAAGGATTTAAAAAATTGCAAGAAGACCACGACATAAAATCTATTTTCGCAAATAAAATTGGGAAAAAATGGAATGAATTTGAATTAAGAAAAGAACAAATCGCAATGTCCGAGGCTGTAGAAAAAGCATTCCAAACAACTGAAAATCTTTTAGTAGAAGCAGGAACTGGAGTTGGAAAAAGTCTCGCTTACTTACTTCCTGCCGCAGTTTTTTCTTTAGAAAATGGAGTTCCTGTAATTATTTCTACTGAAACTATCGCACTCCAAAACCAATTAATCGCAAAAGACATCCCAATAGTCTCTAAAATTTTAGGAAAAAAAGTTGTCGCAGAAATTGCGTTAGGCGCAAACAACTACGTTTGTAAAAGAAAATTAGGAAATGTGATTTCGGCAGGAACTTTTCCCATAGAGATGACAGATCACTTAAAAGAATTTTACGAATGGGAAAGTGAAACCGAGTCGGGAATTAAGTCCGAATACGCAGGATTTGCCACTAACGAATTCTGGTCACAGATTACACGTGACTCAGATAATTGTTTGGGAAGAAGATGTCCTAACTTTAGCCAGTCGTTTTATTTTCTAGAAAAAGAAAAATGGAATAAGGCAAATATTCTAATTGTAAATCATTATCTATTAGCCGCTCATATCGCGGGAGATTTTAAACTTCTCCCAGACTTTCAAAATCTAATCATAGATGAAGCACACAGTTTTCCCGATGTGCTTGGAAAATCTTTTGGTCTCAAAGCAAGTTATGAAGATATTTCTAAACTCATCGCCTTTGTAGGTGGATCAGAAAGAAGACAAGGTTTGATTCATAAAATCCAAGATGAGGCTATTAGAACAAAATGCCTTGAGATTGTGGGTAATATCAATAAATCGATCATTGTATTTTTTAATAAACTTTATTCGGAAGTCCCTCTTTCCTTTAACGCCCAGAGAATCCAGAAAAAATTCACACTCGATGATGGAGTTCTAGAGGGTCTACTTTACATCCTTGCAGATAAACTTGATATTGTGAAAAAATCTTACAATAAAGAATCAGATGATTTAAATGACAAAGAAATGATTTTAGATCTAGAAATGTCGGTGAAGAAATTAAACGAGACGGGCGAAGTATTAGAGCAATTTAGAAATAACAAAGACAAAGAAATGGTTGTATGGGTAGAACCTCCTGAAGAAAGAAAAAAAGAACAGTTCTTAAAAATCTTCATGCAACCAATGTATCCAGAAAAAATCATAGAAGAAAAACTTCGTCCCAAATTAGAAAATATGATTTTGACCTCTGCGACACTTTCTAGTGGAAAAAAAGATTTTAAGTTTTTTAAAAATAAAATTGGAAATATCGAAGCAGGCGAATTAATATTAGCCTCACCATTTGATTATGCTAAAAACTGCCTGATTTATTTACCCAAGAATGTCCGTGATCCAGCAACTGAGCCAGATGAATACCACGAAGATATTTCAAAATTAATCCCCATGTTACTTGCTTTAACCGAGGGAAATGCATTTGTTTTATTTACTTCTTTTAAATCTCTCCAAACTGTTTACGATGCAATTGTGGATACTTCTGATTATCCAATCTTTTCCCAAAAAGAAATGGGAGCTGAAAAAGCAAAGGCTGAATTTCTTACCACCGACAACTCGGTGTTATTCGGAGTTTCTACCTTTTGGCAAGGTATTGACATAAAAGGAGACAAACTAAAATCAGTTATCATAACAAAACTCCCCTTTCAGCCACCAAACGAGCCAGTACTCGAAGCAAGAATGGAAGAAATCAAAAAGAAAAACGGAAATCCATTCGGAGAAATGCAATTACCCCAAGCAATTCTTACTCTCAAACAGGGATTTGGAAGATTGATTCGTTCGAAGACAGATAAAGGAGTTGTCTCAATTTTAGATCCAAGGCTCCAAACTAAAAATTACGGCAAACAAATATTAGACGCACTACCACCGGCAAAGAAGGTGTATTCACTAAAAGATCTCAAAATTGAATATAAAAAAATCCATGCTGAGACAAACAGTAAATAAATCCAAAGGTAATTTCTTAAATTATTCCGTATTCCAATTTGTAAGTGAAATCAATGCTAAAGCTTGGAACCAAGTAGTCCAAGAAAAAAATATCTACGCGACCCTACCCTATCTTTTGGCAATGGAAAAATCTTTGGGAAATGAATTAGGTTTTCGTTATTTACTTTTTTTTGATACCGATCAATCTCCGGTTGCAATAGCGGTTATCCAGTGTTTGAATTTTATAGATAAAGGTCTGGAAGACAAACAAGAAGTATGCCGTATTCGAAACAAAATAAAAAAGAAACTTCTTACAAAAAATGGAATCAATATGATGACCTGCGGGACTCCTTTTGCTAGTGGGGAGAATGGATTTATTTTCTCTGATTTGATTTCAAGCGAAGCAGCGTATGAAAATTTAGCAAATGCTCTAAACAAACTACAAAAATCAGAAAACAAATCAATCGACTCCCCAGTCATTTTATTTAAAGAATTATTTCCTAAATCATTTTCGAGTGGAATTGGACTTTCTAAAAATGGATTCCATGAATTTTTTGTGGATGTAAACATGATCCTAAAAGTATCCTCTAAGTGGAAGAATAGAGAAGATTATCTAAATTCCATGGTGACAAAATTTCGCACAAAAGCCAAAACCGCATTAAAAAAATCAGACCCACTACTCGTTTTAGATTTAGACAAAACACAAATTAAATTTCACCAAGATTCTATTCAAAATCTTTACTTGCAAGTTTTAGAAAAATCTTCTTTTCAATTTGGAACTTTAAAAAAAGATTCTTTTTTATATTTAAAAGAAAATCTAAAAGAGAAATTTATTTTGAAAGGATATTTTTTAAATGAACAGCTAATCGGCTTTAGCTCCTCTTTTATCTTTAATGAAATACTAGATGCAAACTATGTAGGCATTAATTATTCGTTAAATCAAGAGTATGCGCTTTACCAAAGAATGTTATATGATTATGTAGAACTTGCAATAGAAAAAAACTGTAAAGAATTACGATTTGGAAGGACAGCAGAAGAAATAAAAAGTTCCATCGGTGCAAGACCAGTTCCAATGAAACTTTTTATCAAACATCGTAACCCTATCGCCAATCGAATCCTAAAAACAATTGTAGGAACAATTACGCCAAGTGATTACGAATTGAGAAAACCATTTAAACAGGAATTTATGCTAAGCGAATTGGCAAATGATTCCACCCATTAGAGCAATCGTGATTATCCAATAACCGGCATTGACAGCGATATACTTAAATCCTTTTCTCTCAAAAAGAGCGTTAGTCGCAAGAACCGGTAGAGCAAAGAAAATTCCAGCAAGAACACCATGAAATACACCGTGTTTAAAAGTCCTAAAGTTAGAGCCGTATTTAGCCATAAATGTAGTTACAAAAGTATTTATCTCAGAGCCTGTTTCTTTTAGTCCAGGTTCGTTCATCAAAATAGAATAGAGATGACTTTGGTGGATAACAATTCCATTTAACGCCAAAGCAATAAAGAAACTAAACAAATAACTCAAAAGAAAGATTAACGGCATATTAGCCCCTTTTAATTTTTCTTCAGTTAAACCACTGGCTTCCATCCAAACTGTGCCCATAACTTTTGGATGATACCAGATAAAACCCATTACCATGGGAACAATTGCTGCAAGTGCAAGAATTAAAAAATTTGGAGTCATAAAAGTATAAGTGGAAACAAAAAGGAAATTGTCAAACTAATAATAAAAGCAATCGTAAACCAAATCCAACTAGGACAAGACCTGAAACTAAATAAAGATTTCTTAACACTGTAGGTCTTAGAAAAGTTTTGATTTGTCTAGATGTAAAAACTTTTAACAAGTCAGTGCTAAAGATTCCCAGAAGAACACCGAGAAAATACACCTCTAGATGTTCGTTTAACACTTTGTTATCCTTAGCATACGTTACTACACCAATCCAAACAAAGAACACAAATGGATTTACAAAATTTACAAGAAAGCCTTTAACAAAACAAGAGAGATAATGCAAATGTTGTTTGTTTTTTGTTTGAATCAAATTACTCGGCTTAATTAAATACTTTAGTCCAAGTAAAATAAGTAAAATGCCACCCAGCAAAGTAAGATAGAATTTTGAATTAGATGCAAAGAAAGTATTCACTCCCAAAAAAGAGAGGATAACACAGAGTATATCGCTAATGATAATCCCAATGGCTACCCAAACACCTGCCGATGTTCCAAACTCCAAACTTATCCTAATCAGTAAAAAAAATACTGGTCCGATAAATACAATCATACTAAGCCCTAGTAAATAACCCTGTAAAAATTCCATCTAAAATTTTCCTTAGATAAACAGAAAATGAACCGATACGTAAATGAGAAAGTTTTTTTTAATGTCTCAGGGACTAAAAGCCTTATTGGCAATTTGGGCTATTGGACAAACTTGTATTTTTATTTTGCGTAAAGTGAGTTAATGGTGAAAAAAATGTTTAAAATACTCCCTATTTTATTTGTTCTTTTGATTACGGGTTATAGTTATAAAAAATTCCGAATTGCTCCCAAAATTTCCTTTCCAGTATTTGAAGTATTAAATGAAAAAAAAGAACTTATAAGACTTTCAAATAATAGCGGCAAACTTAGAGTAATCTCTTTTTATGCCAGTTGGTGTCCTGACTGTAAAAGAGAATTTCCGAAAATGGTAGCTGCGATGAAGACAAGCTTGTCAGAAGCTGAATTCATCGCAATCACAGATGAAGGATTAGAAAAAATGATCTGGTTTAAGGATACATCTAAGTATCCGTTTACCTTCTACTCTCTTCCAAATTCTTTTGACACTTACGACATATACGCAATACCCACTACCTATATATTAAACTCTAAAGATGAAATTCTATACAGTAAGGTAGGGGAAATTGAATGGGAAAACGAAACATTCATTAATGAACTACTCCAAAAAAATTAGTATTAACTAAGCCAAACTTTCTTATTTTCCACTGCATATTCATCGAAGGCAACTGGATCTTTACCGGTGACTTTTTTAACAGAATCAATAATAGGAGAAGAATTTCCTTCTTTTAAAGAGCCTGCAATATAGACCATAAAGTCTGCATAGTCTTCAGGAAGACCAGCGCCAAGAAGAGACTTCTTAAAATCTTCCGGTGTAATATCCTCATACGAAATGGAAAGTCCTGTCGCCTTAGACAGCTTAGCCGCAACGTCAGAATGGGTAATTGCTTCTTTTCCAGTTAAAGCAAATGCTTGATCCTTATATTCGTCAGTAAGTAGCAGGCTAATAGCAGTAGCCGCAATGTCTTTTACATTGATGAAACTCACCTTTGCATCTCCGCCTGGGAAATAAATCTTTTTGTCTTTTAAGATTCCACCAATCCAATAGGTTTGAAAATTTTGCATAAACCAATTAGGACGAATGATATTATAACTAAGACCGGAGGCTTCCAGAGCCAATTCTAATTTTCTAAAAGGAACTTCTGGCGGAGCAAAATCCACACCCATCGCTGTATTTAGAACAAATTTATTTAACTTCACAGACTTTGCTTTTTCGAGCCATGGATTTAGTATCGCATACTGGTCTGTTAGCCCTGGTGGTGAAATAAAAAATCCAGCGTCCACTTTTTCTAAAATCTCAACACCTAAGGAAGGTTGTAAAGCATCTGCTAAAACCCAATGCAGATTAGCCGCTTTTTTTCCTTTCTCTGGATGTCTAGTTCCCGCGAATACTTCATGCCCTCTCTCTAATAAACCTTCCACTACCTTACTTCCAATACTACCAGTTGCACCATAAACAAAAACTTTCATTCATTTCTCCTNNAAAATATCCCATGATAAAAAATACATATCCAATCGTATAACTTGCTAGACTTTAAGACATTCTATAATATATTGTGAGTATGGATATTCTATCAGAGATAATTAACGATTCGGGCTGGAAGGGAGACTTGCTCTCTAGAACTTCCTTTTATAAACCTTGGGGATTAAAATTTCCCTGCGATAAAAGTGCGGGATTTCACATTGTGACACAGGGAAAATGTTTCGTTCGTTATAAAGGCAAAATAGTGCAAATGAATAAAGGCGATATTGTATTCATTGCAAGAGGACTTGATCATGAACTAACCTCTGATCCAAACCAAAAGGCAATGGATATAAAAAAATTCAGAGAGATAAAAGAAAAGCAAGTTGAAACAAAAAATCCAGTCACAAGCTTTGTCTCCGTTCGATACGAAATCGGATACGCCCCACTCCATCCATTCTTTGTGGAGCTACCTGATATTATCCTCATTAAGTCAGAAGAAATTCCAACCCATCACCCGCTTCAAACTACGCTGGTTTTAATTTCACAAGAACTAGATAGAGGAATTGGCTCTGATATACTTCTACACAAACTCTCTGACATTTTACTCTACTACGTTATCCGCCATTGGATGGAGACTCATCCAACGGATTCTCCAGGATGGCTTTGTGCATTAAAGGATGAAAAAATTCTTTCTGCACTAGAAGCCCTACATCTAAACCCATCTCACCCCTGGACTTTAGATTCGCTAGCAAATGCAGTTGGAATTTCAAGAGCAACACTCGCAAACCGATTTAGAGAAACTCTTGGCATAACACCAATGGACTACCTAGCAAAACTCAGAATCGAAAAAGGAAAAAATCTTTTGTCAGAGAAAGAAACCACTCTCGAAGAAGTTGCTCGTAAAGTCGGCTACTCCTCTGCCTTCGCCTTCTCCAAAGCCTACAAGCGGATAAAGGGAGTTGCCCCCAAGAATCATAAAGAGAAAGAATTAAAAAAAGCATCGTAGTTAGAATTGATTTTTTAAAAACCACTTGTCATAAATATACTAAATATTTTTCCATATCCAAATGCAGAAAAAGATTTGACCGAACTCCATGCAAGATATACAAAGGGAGAGAAGTTAGATAAGAAGGAATTTGCGCTTTATTGTTTGCTTTTAGAGAAAGTTTGGAAACATCATCTTCTTAGTTGCTACTGCCCGGATGGTGTAATCAAAAATCGAAAGAATCTCACATGATAATTAGGAACTTGAAGAAATGACGAATAAAGCCCTAGAAAAAGTTAACTCTGTATTAGCCGAACCTTCTTTGTATTCTATGACCACAACGAAAGAAGGATTTTTAGGATTTTATTTTTTAGAAATCTCTACACTACAGGTATTAAAATTTCTACCTAATGAAGAAATTTTAAATTCAAAAATATTTTTAGAGAATACTACTGATAATTCCATCGAGAAAATTAAATCCACCAAAACACTTACAGCATATATCTCAGAACATCCAGAATATTATATGCAGGATGTTCAACTAATATTGAAAAATGGAATTGAGATTACCTCTCACGACGACGGTGAGATTTGTATTTATTTTCCCAAAGAACAAGACTTCCGGTTAATTATAACTAACCTCTTGAACTCATTCTCGCTTCCATCTTCTAAAGTGTTAAGTTTACTGGAATCCAATCCAAACAAGTACATCAGCCTAACCGACTCAGGGGATTTGGTGAAAGTTTATCAAACCTTCGACGAATTTCTGAGTGATAAATAATACTTTTTAGTTCTAATTTGTCCTAACGGTTTATATATACTGATTCTTTTTAATCATTGCGCAAGATTTTATAGAAAAGCGAATCAGTATGTACCATTTCGACATATGCTAAGTTGTAAGATGCAATTCTTTTTGAGAAATGGTATAATTAAAATGAAAATTTTATTTGTAGGTATTGTCTATGACAAAGCAAAAAATCAAAGATAGAGAACGTTGCAATCATTGTGGCGATTCAGTTGCATGGGGTTCTGGAAAATTTGTCAATCGTGTTCTTGATCTAAACGATGTTTCCACTAGACGTTCTTTTAAAAGAAAATACATCTGGGGAGACTTTGTTTGTATTGAATGTGATGAAAAGTCTTTAACGGGGAATGGGGATTGAACGTAAGATTGTAAATTACTTTAGAAATTTGCAAATTTTATCCAGCAAGATTTTCTTGACACTAAGGACACAAGGGTTTTCACAAAGCACACAATGGTGAGACTTTTTCTTAGTGCTCTTTGTGGCAGTTCCCTTTGTGTCCCTTGTGGTAATTTTATAAATTCCTTACGACTAGTTCACGTTATTTATTGTAACGAGAGAAATAATCGTCTATTTCGGGTCTTAATTCTAATCCAACTTGTTCAAATATATTGAGTAAGTCGACAAATGCTCCTTTGCCGCCAAGGAAGTCCCAAAACTCTTCTGCTACTTTTAGCTCGTTGTCTAAATCAATCATACCCCGCATAGTCCAACGACTATAAGGTTTAGGATCATACGGATTATACGGAATAGCAATAATCGTTTGCACATTTGCTTTGGGGTTAATGGCTAACGTAACAGCAACCCACTCAAGCAAAGTTCTTTTGAATTCTTTAAACCCACCAGCATTCGGCTTCGCGGTCTTAATATCAAACAGATAAATTGTTCCATCCTCCGAGACAAGTTTCACATCTACTTTCGTAGGCTTCACAGTTTTCATTTCGCCTTTCCGACAAACTTTTCGTATTGCTTCTATTTCTTCCGGCTTATTTGGAGTTGCCTCTGCAGTGGCAAGTTTATCCATAATATCTTGAATGACTTTATGAGCTTCGGAAGAAATTTCTGTTCCCGCAGTTGCTTGAGACTCTGCTGATTTAAAACTAGTCGCAGCTAACGCTAATGCTACTGGTTCAAAGATGCTTGAGTTAAAATTTTTATTCAATGATTGAAGAAAATAAAATAAGGTTATTCGATCTTTGCCCAATAACCTTGTATGAAATGGCATCGCCGCCGGTTCAGGATTGTAATTCTGAAATTTGTGCCGTAGGCTATTTTTTAGCACGTTTTCTACTTCTTGTTTTTGTTGTTTAGTTAGGGACAAATTATTTTAAAGGCTTTGCATAATCTGCTAATGCAAAATTCATTGCACTTCGCCAATCTATATAATTACCAAGCTTTTTTTCCAAGTGTAAAATTAAGTCTTCGTTCAATTCTAAATCAAATCCGTCCTCTTCAATTACCGAACGAACATCATTTATACAAAGTTGATAAATAAATCTATTTGGATCAAGTATTTCCTTTTTTTTCATACCTAGTCTCCTTTTATAAATATTATCTGCGGATATCGAATAACTTATGGGAGCTATTAAATATTAGCCTTTATAACCCAATATCAAATTTCAATTCTCGTAAATTGAGTTCAGCAGAATACAATTGCCCAAGCATTACATCTTCAATAAATTTATATCTATCGTTATAATCAGAAAAAGCATTTATCACTTGCGCAAACTTCTTCTTATCCTGTGCAATTACATACAGACCAACATCGCTATAATTTAGTAAAGTCGCCATTCTACCAACCCCAGACCAAACTCCAGTTGATAGTTCTACCTCAAAGGCATATTTTGGAATAAAGTTATCTCCTTTATTAAGAAACCAAAGAACATCTATTTTACGAAGTAGGTTATGATCAGAAAATTGTAATGTAGGACATACTTGTAAGCTAGTTATGTCTTCAATTTTTCTATCATTAAACTTTTTCGATTTATCAGGGCAAAAAGTTTTATAACCTCTAATATTTCCAATTTCTATTAATCGACCTTGGATAACAGAGTGTAAACTCTCTTCTACACTTACTCTTTCTTCCGTTTTAATTTTAGGTGGATTGAGTAAAAGTTTCCAAGCATTAATATATTCTTGGCAATTCAAACGATTTCCTTTTCCCGATAAAACAACATTTAAGTCTGAATCTATATTTATTTTATATTCACCATTACGATCATGACTAATGTCAGGTAAGTGTTTAAAGAATACTTTTGCGGGGATAATAATCGTTTTCTCAACCGATCCACATATAAAAGCAATAAATGGATTTTCTAAATTTGCAATTTCCTCTATTGTTAAATAATTAATTCCAAAGAAGTAACGCTTATTTCCATCCGATGAAGCTCTTACTAAAACATTTGAGTTACCGATTTTATAAGTCCTTGATTTTAATACTTTGATTAATTCAACATTGGCATTAAATTCCTTTGCATTATCTAAAAAATCTTTTACAAGCAAGTCTGAAGGAGATGGCTTTTTATCTGTCATAGTTATATAGATCGTTGCTTCGTTTAAATTTCAATATTGCGTATGGAGCAACTCTAGACTAACATGTTAGGAATATCCTATCTATAGCAAGGAAAAAAATAGGCATCTCGGAGAAAAGAAATGGATTACATATTACTCTTAAACCCCTTCCAAATCAAAATCAATTTCTTTTACTGAAAGTAAATTATATCCCTCCATTTCATCTTCTGATAATATTTTTTTATCCATATCATTCCAGAATCTTTCTATTGTCCAATTCAAGCCAAGACTTCTGCCAATATACCGATTCGCTTTATGTATAGAAGTATTTCTAAAACGAGAAACAATTTCAATAATAGCTTCCTTTTCATTCTTTGCTTTCACTTGCTGGAAAAAATAATTCTCATATTCGCCGGAGATAAACTCAAATTTGTATAGATAGTTTTTCATGGAATTTCCCTTACTTTAGATTATCCGCTCTCGTTTCTTTTAACGAAATATCAATGACATCAAAAACAGCGGTCGATAAACCCCATTCAATGTACTTTGTTGTTTGATCTATTTCTTCATCAGAAAATTCTCTGCCAAATAGAAATAATGCTCTAGCCTGTACAAATTCTCTATCAATCCGATAAATTAAATCTTTCCGAGGAAAAACATCTTCACTTAACATTGATTCCATCATATATAGTTACCCGTCAATACTGTCATCATCCACAAGCGCATAGCAGTTTGCGCTAAACTCATAATTCAAATTCTTTAGGTGGAGAGACGTTATCTATTTGCCATTAGCCACAATGTAAATGAAAAATTTAGTGACTAGAATATTTTTTTAAATTAAGAAGAAAATCTAAATTTACTTGGATATAATCCCGCTTATCCTCTCAGAATCTATGGACCAAATGCCTTACAACAAACAACATTCATCTAGGATGATGTAAACTAAAAAATCTTATCGGTGTTCATCCGTGTCCATCGGTGGTAATCTTTAAGAGTTTCAATTATTACGCAGTAGCGGCACATTCGATACAAAATTTTTGTTATTCAACAAAAATTTCACTCAGTGACCGACTTTGCCTTCAAACAAATACTATCTGTGTCCGTCCGTGGTGATCTTAAAACAACTCTTGTGACTCCAAGAATTGGATGTATTTTTGCAGAAGAGATATATCTGGTTTGGGGCATTCTATTTTGGAGTTTAGGATTTGATTTGTGTTGGTGAAATCAAATTGGACTGAAGTGGCTTGGAATAAATCGAGTGGACGAATGAGAGTAAACGCTCGGTTTTCCAAAATAAAACGAGAGAGAGATAAATACAAATAAGAATTTTCTAGTTCACTTGACTTACAGAAGTCTATAAATTGTTGTTTTGGAACTTGGGAAATAGATAATTGGAGTTGGGTAAAAATAGAGATGAGTTCAGATAACTTTAAAGACTTAGGATTTGCTATATGGAAAATTGAATTTTTAGAAGTATGATTTAATTGGGAAGAAATCGTTATACAGGCATTAGCCGCATAGTCTAAAGCTGTGACATCAACAGATAATTCCTTGCCTTCTAAGTCAGGTAGAATTTTTAGATTTAGGATAGATTGTAAGAACTCAGAAAAAAAATCATCCCTCTTGGAGTATCCAGTTTTACTATCACCAGTGATTAGACCAAATCTATAAATAAAGATAGAATCCATTCCAGATTGTTTTGCATTCATTAATAATTTTTCACTTACCCATTTTGATTGCGCATAACCACCATAAACTTCTGACATTGTATTCAGTTCGTCATTTTCGTAAAATCTATCTCTAGGGTCGTTTGTTGAAACAAAAACAGAAAGAGTAGAAGCGTAGTGTAAATACTTTCTGAATTTAGTAGAGCAGAATTTTAAAATTTCTTTTGTAGAATCAGTATTAGTTGGTTTTAGTTTATCATAAGGTAAAACTAAATTTACCGCCGCAGCAAAATGAAATACACTATCTATTTTGCTGGTTAAAAACTCCCAGTCTAGTTCACAAAGACCGAGATTGGGTTTAGAAATATCTCCTTCTATAAAATAAATCTGAGTCCAATCTTGTATTTGTATTTCCTGTTCAATGAATATTTTTTCTAGAATTTTTCTGGGATCGCGTTTTTTTAGATTTCGCACAATACAATAAATATTTGCTTTAGAATTTTTTCTTAACTCAAATAAAATTCTAGATCCTAAAAAGCCAGTGGCTCCGGTGAGTAGAATATTAGAAAAAACATTTTTTGTAAGAGTAGAATTTTGAATAGTGCTTTTAATCTCAACATCGAATAAAGCTTCCTGATTTAGAAATTCTACTTTAGAAAAAAAAGTATTCTCAACACCTTCGTGTTTTGCGATACCTTCTACAGTCGGATTTTGAATGAACTTTTCTGGCGAGAGGGTAATACTAAGTAAACTACACTCTGCTAACAAAGAAATCATCGAAATAGAATCTCCACCCAGTAAAAAAAAGTCGTCCTGAGTTCCAATCGGATAAACCGAAAGTATTTTCGCAAAAATCTCACAAAGTGTAATCTCTTTTTGTGAAATTGGTTTTTTATAAAGTGGCAGATACTTTGGGCGGGTGCTTTCCAATTCGGGAAGAGATTTGACATCCAACTTTTCATTTGCATTCAATGGAATTTTTTCTAAAAAAACAAATCGCTCTGGAATCATCCATTTAGGTAATAAAGTAGATAGATATTGTTTTATTTGGTTTACTAAATTATTTTCTTTGTAATCGTTTTTTTCGAAATGCAAACTTGGAGAATGATCTTCCATATCACCTTTTCTAATCCAATTTATGTAAGCTACTAAAACTTCTCGATCTAGGTTTCGTTTCATTACAAATACAAAAGAAATTCCAGGGTATGCGGCTAATGCTCGTTCCACTTCCATCGGCTCTATTAAATTTCCCTTGTGCTTAAATTGCCTATCCATCCTTCCTAAAAATTCTATCTCCAAAGACAAATGTTTTAGAACACGATCCCCTGTTTTATAAAACCTAGTTCCATTTAGGAAAGGAAATTTTTCTTTAGTTAATGCAGGCAAATTCAAATATTCTTTCGCAAGCCCTACACCACTCAAATACAATTCCCCGGACTCTCCCTCTTTTACTGGAATTAAGTTTTCATCTAGAATAGAAAATTCCCTATTTGGAATTGGATTTCCAATAAGCGGTTTATCCCAATTAGGCTCACATACTACAAGGCTAGAACAAACAGTAACCTCGGTCGGTCCATATACATTCACAAGTCGAAATCTCTTTGACCATAATCTCACTGTCTCAACTGGACAAACTTCTCCTCCAATGATAATTGTCTCTAAACTAGTGGGAATTTTTTCTATTGGTAGAATCGGCAGTAAAGAAGGAGGAAGGCAAATATGCGTTATTCGCTCATTTTCAAGAATTGCTATAAGTCCATCTGTTGTTTTAATTTCTTCTTCTTTCTCAATTCGGATTTCTGCACCGGCTAATAGTGCTATGCCGATCTCGGAAATCGAAGCATCAAATCCAATCGAAAGATACTGTAAAATTTTACTCTTAGAAGTAACTTGGAATACTTCGATTTGTTTTTCTAAAAAATTGACAATCCCTTCATGGGGCACAACTACGCCTTTCGGATTTCCAGTAGAACCAGAGGTATATATGATGTAAGCAACATCATCACATTGAAGCTCTCGAATGGTGGGTAAGCGAAATGAGGAAGCTACAAAATCATCAATCTCTGTATCTCTGTGCCTCTGTGGCAAACCAGAAGTTATCAGTAACGTCACATTCGCATCTTTACAAATCCAATCTACACGAGCCTTTGGAGTCTTTTCGTCTAACGGTAGAAATATAGCTCCTAGTTTCCATATTGCCAAAATAGACACAATGTATTCAGGAGATTTTTTCATCCATAAAGCAATGATATCTCCTTCTAGAATTCCAGCTTCATACAAATTGTGGCTAACTTGTATTATCCGATAACTTAATTCAGAATAAGAAATTTCACCCGCTTCAGAGGAAATAGCAATCGAGTCCGGAAATTCTTTTACAATTTTTTGAAATTCTTCTAGAAAAGATTTATATATAAAATTTGTGTTCACTTCAATAAACTCTCTATTCGTTAGCGATAGTGTGCATTAGATCATTCCAGAACTTGTCCAAAAACAAAGAAAATATCTCTCACAGAGAGCACAGAGTTCGCAGAGAGTATTAATTCTTTTCTCTGTGTTCTCAGTGTGATCTGTGAGAACATCATGTTTTTACGCAGTCTTTGAAATAAATAATATTTCTTTACAATATATTTGCATCCTTACTTAAATCTAATTCATGAAATATTTATTTATATTCTTGGGTGGTGGGCTTGGAAGTGTCACTCGTTTTTTTTTATCGGATCTGATGAATCGAATTTTTGGAAATCATTTTCCTCACGGGACACTTGCGGTAAACGTAATCGGCTCTTGTGTGATTGGAATTTTATTTGCCTTAAACGAACATCGATTAGAGACAATTCCAGTTTTTAGACAATTGGTATTTATTGGATTTTTAGGAGGCTTCACTACATTTTCCTCTTTTAGTCTTGATACCTTAACCTTATTTTTACAAGCCAAATTCCTTCCTGCATTGCTCAATGTTTTTCTAAATTTAAGCCTTTCGCTTTTAGCTGTATCAGTTAGTTATATGATTGCTAAATGGCTCTAAATAAAAATTCTGACGACATGAACACAGCTGAGAAAATTTTAAACATATTCAAAGAAAATAATATTCAGGCAAATGAAAAACTTCATAAACGTATCGTAATGGACACAATCAAAAGCTGGGGACTAGATGTAATCGAAATCCGAAATGCTTGGCACGCTCTTATGGGTTACGGACTTCTGCAACAAGTAGGAGATGAACTTGTTCTTACAGAAAAAGGAAAAGAAATCGCCTACAAAGAAGTGTGAACAAGCGGTTACTTGAGAGTATTCTCAAAAATGCCAAATCTATTTTCCCACAAAATACTTTTAAAGTTGTTGATAAATAAAAAGACCAATAAAAAACTAAACGTTATATGAATCCTAAATCAAAAAAAACATCGAAAATTCCTACACCCAAAACAAAACCATCCTCTAAAAAAACAATCAGTGCAAAACCAACTAAAACAAAACTAGTAAGCACACCCAAAGAAATTATTAAACCATCCGGTATAAAAAAATTTCCAGGTCTTGGAATTAACGTAGTATTAAAACACCAAGATGAAAACTCACTCAAGACATACATCCATTACCTGCAAGAACTGAGAGTAGAATGGGTNNATTAAAATTTTAGGTCTACTCACAGGTCTTGTTCCTGGGAATTTTATCAATTGTATGATTCCATCGCTTCGATTCAAATCCCCCATTGACACACTCGATCACTACAAAGCTTTTTGTGAAAGAAATGCAATCAGATACAAAGAACAAATTACAAATTGGGAAATTTGGAACGAACCAAACACTCTTCGTTTTTGGATTCGTAATCCTGAACCTAGCGAATACGTAAAGTTAGTCGCTGAAACCGCTCCCCTGATCAAAAAAATCAACCCCAAAAACAAAACTGTATTTGCCGGTCTCATGGGTGACGACTTACGAGTAATAGCCCCATTTCAAAGAATCAACTATATCCAAGAATGTATAGACGCAGGCATAGACCAGTACATTGATATTTATAACTTCCATCCTTACGATCCAATTTGTTATATGGCAAAAAAACCGGCTAACGTGTATTTTCCGACAATTGCTGGAGTGATTGATTCCTTTATGCACAAATACCGCGACGTAAAAAAACCATTTATCATAAGTGAAATCGGTATTTGCCCGCTTTGGTTAAAAATTTCCCAAACAGAAATTGGCAAAGTCTACAAAGAACTTTATCTTCATTCTATCAGCAAAAAAATTGATTGTTATTTCTGGGTTCTAACTGACTTCAAAGGTCCAGAATATTCCCGATGGAATCCAGAAACCGCCTTCGGTCTAATCGACTGGGACTTAAAAGAAAAGGAAATGTATAAGTCGTTCGTAACTGAGATGAAGAAGATTTAAGGAAAAAGAAAAGAAAATTAACCACATAGCTTGGCTGCTGGAGAGCGACAAAGCGATGGGGGAAGCACAGAGAACACGAAGAAAAGAAAGAGATTTTTGATAAAATCCTTCGCGAGCTTCGTGCCCTTCGTGGTTAAAAAATCTGTTAAGTTGACAGCATTATTCGAAGCCTCAACGCCCCTCTACATGTAACCACTTAGTGAATTTTACGATTATCCTCACGATGATATAAAATACAATTCCAGCGATGGCAGAGTAAATCTGGATTGGTTTTAGAAATTCGGGAAAACCTTTTTCAAAGACTCCAGGTTCGTTGTAGTACATGATGATAATATCATAGAATACAAACATGAGGATAATACCAAATAGACTCGGATACTCTCTTTTTAAAATATTACGAACAGAGAAACTCACTTCTGGTTTTTTATAATCTTTGAATCTTGGAATTAGGGCTGGAGTTCGATTTGCCCAAGTTAAGTATTTGGTGCTAAATTTTCCGCGTAAAAATTGTTCTTCAGTAAACATAATTCTTTCATAATAAAACCAATAAATAAAAAAGAAAATAATTACAAAAGACAAACTTTTGGTTAACAGTGCGATACCCGCAAACATAAAAAAGTTTCCTACATACAAGGGATGTCGAATCAAGGAATAAATTCCTGTTTGGTTTACAGTCTCCGCTACTTGTTGTTTTGTATTTCGTCCAGATGTTTTTTCAGGGGCATACCCAATTGTAAAACAACGAATAAATAGTCCAAACAAACTCACTAAAAAACATACACCCAAATAAATCAAATGTTGGTTATAATCCCCATCTGGATATTTATATGCCGAAATAAAAAAAAACGACAAAACCAAAATCACCGAAGGAACGTAAGATCTCCAACGAAATAAAAACGAACCCTGTTTTTCAAACTCTTCAATTAATGCCATAATCACCTTCTAAATATAAAATAGCTATTTTGCCACAGAGGCACCGAGACACAGAGAATCATTCAATTTTCCATTTTCCTCACGCTTATCGGTTTTAGGAGACGCAACCAATTTAGTTCTTGCGAGAAAAAAACTCAATCCCTAAATCCCTCTGTGTCTCCGTGCCTCTGTGGCAATTACATACAACTTAATAATAATTTTTTCTTGTTCTATTTGATAAATTCTGTAGCCTTGCTATATGTCAACTGAATCATTTATTCCCCCTATTCACAATTATCCTTTAATGTGGTTTATGGACAATGCCCTAAAAGTCCTCATGAAAGGTGTAAACAATGTAGACGAAGTAGTAATTTCCGAATTGGACAAAGAAAAACTCAAAAAATACAAAAATGAACGACTCATTTATATTTCCAATCATCCAACTACTAAAGAACCTCCCATTTCCTATATAGTTGGAAATCATATGTATTCTAGGTTTCATTATATGGCATCCCGCGAAGTATTTGATTGGGGAAATGGAGTTGTGGGAAATCTAATTCAAAATATAGGAGCCTTCTCTGTAATTGCCGGGGCAACTGACAGAGAATCTCTAAAAACAACTCGATCCATTTTAGCAAAGCCAGGGGGCAAATTGGTATTATTCCCGGAGGGAGAGCCAACGGGAGCGGAAAATGACAACCTTCTTCCCTTTCAATCTGGTGTTTCTCAGTTAGGATTTTGGGGATACGAAGATGCAATTAAAACAGATTCGTCTGCCGACATAACAGTATTACCCGCATTTATCAAGTATAGAATGTCAGGAACCAAAGAAGAAATTCGTAAAGATGTAGATAAGTCCCTGGAAGTAATGGAAAAACGTTTAGGCATTTCCAAAAAAGGAAAAGACATTGTGCATAGACTTCTCTCCATTGGAAAACGTTTAGTAGAGCGTGCCGAGAAACAATTCGGTATTATCCCCGACGAATCACAAACTTTCGACTATCGCATTGGTGCTTTGAGACACAGGATTTTGGATATAGTTGCCGAAACTACTGCCTTAAAAAAATACAACAAAGAAGACCACGCCATTGACAAACTCAGAAAAATTCTTTCTACATTTGAAATGGTATTTGTAGGAGTTCCTGATCCCAAAGGCGAACTTCCCTCACTCGACAAAGCAAAATGGGGACGTAAATACTGCCAACGTGCTTATGATTTTATTTCTATCAAAACAGAATACCTAACCAGTTTTCCTTCTGCGGAAAGAATTTACGAATGGATCTATCGTTTTGAAAGTGAGTTAATTGGTTATACCTACCAACGTCCTCAAAAGGCTTACGTGCATTTTGCGCCGGATTTCAAAATTTCCGAATACTATGCAAACTACAAAAAAGATAAAAAGGGAACTGTGGAAAGTTTAACCGCAAGACTAAGAGAAGAAATTCAAAAACTACTCGACCGCGAAGTACAACTCTCGGAACGACTTTTCCCAGAAGAATATAAGTTTTGACATAAAATTTCTTTGCTATTAAGGTGACTCTATGGAAACAACTCTGACTAAATTAACTGTAGCCGAAATGGAAGCGAACCCAGCTAAGTGGGAACGTTTTGAACTTTATAAAGGAGAGCCTTTAGAAATGACATACACCAAACCAAACCACGCTAGAATTTTAATGAGAATAGGAGCGAAGATTCAAAATTGGATAGATTCTTCCTGCAAAGGAGCAGTTTACGGCGGCGAAGGTGGAATCAAATTTGCGGAAGATGTTCGTTACTGCTATGATCTAGCTTGGTCGGATACTAGACTACCAGAAGAAGAAATTCCTACTCGTTCTCTTCCGCTTATGGTGGAAATAGTTTCTGACGGAAATGACATCAACAAACTTCTCACAAAAGTGGAGGATTACTTACAATTTGGCGCTCGTGAGGTTTGGTTGGTTTATCCTGCAAGAAAAAGTATCCAAGTTTATTTTCCAGACAACACTGCTCGAACATTTCATATCGAAGATACAATTACTCCTGGTGATTGGATGAAAGGATTTTCTCTTGTTTTAAAGGATTTGTTTAATTAACATTCATAACGTAGCGGATACTTAAAAATTACCCCACTAATTTCCATTTTAGAGCTAAATTTTTTAGTTGTGCTTTTGGAATTCGACCAAGTTTCATATCAATATTTCTTTTATGTGCTTCTACTGTACGCGATGAAATTTTTAATTCTTCTGCGATTTGTTTATTGCGAAGTCCTTTTGCAATATTGCGCACTATCTCCAACTCTTTTTCGGTTAACGTTTCAAATGGATCTGTGGAACTCTCAAATCTTTCTAATTCAAGATCACCAAGCTGTGAATAGAACTCTTCGCCTTTTAGTATTTTCTGAATGGCGTCTTTGATAACCTGTTTGGCTTCTGATTTGAATATGTATCCATTTACATTCTTTTCTTTGAGAGTGGTAAATAATTTTTTTTCTTTGAGAGAGGATAACACAATTATTTTTGATTTTGGTTTTTGGATTCGAATGTTTGAAATCAAATCAAGAGTGTTCGTTCCAGGAATCATAAAATCTAAAATAAAAATCTGATAGTCTTGTCTTCCCAGATATTCCATAAACATAGACTCAGTCAAAACCGTATCAACTACAAAATCTTCTTTTTCAGTAAGAGCAAATTT
The DNA here is from genome assembly GCA_002333425.1 of Leptospiraceae bacterium UBA2033. Taxonomy (GTDB): domain Bacteria; phylum Spirochaetota; class Leptospiria; order Leptospirales; family Leptospiraceae; genus UBA2033. Next base: position 7,949 of record DDBL01000005.1, on the reverse strand, counting down.
CATCCCGTCTAAAAATACTTCATGGTCATCTAGTATTAAAATTTTAATTTTTTCCATTGTAATTTGTTTTTAGTTTAACCTTTACTCTTGTTCCAAAATTCGTTTCTGTTTCTAAAAGGAATATACCCCCTACTTTGTCAATAAAGTCTTTGGTAATTTTAAGACCTAGCCCAGTACCTTTTTCTTTCTCAGTACCAAGAGTAGAAACTAATTCATTTTTTATCTGAATTGATTCTAAGACATCTTTGGAAATTCCAATTCCAGAGTCTGCAATTTCAACAGAAATATAAGGCTTTTGACTTTTTAACTCGATTAATATTGTACCATTTCTAGGTGTGAACTTGATCGCATTAGAAAGTAGATTAATAAAAATTAGCCGCAACATATTTTGATTTGCATATACGTACGCAGAGGAATTCAAATAGGATAAAATTTCTATGGACTTACTTTTTGCATCTGCTTGAAAAAAAAGAATCGAATCTTCCAAAATAGGAATCAAATCTAAACGAGTCAATATCACATTACCTTTATTTTCCAATTGTGAGTAAGACCAATTCAATAAGTTTTCCAAAAGAAATCTATTTCTTCTTAAATTTTCATTTAAGTTTACAAAGTATTTTTTCAAATCTGCTCTGGTATATTTTTTATTGTTAAATAAATGTATTACTTCATCTAACATTTCTAATGGATTTCGTAATGATTGTGAGATTGTGCTAAATAGTTTATTTTTTAATTCATTTGCTTTTTTTAGTTCTTCATTTGTTCTAAGCAGATTATCAGTCTTATCCTTAACTTCTAATGTAAGATCTTTCGCATACTCCTTTTCAACTTCCAATAATTTTTCGTATTCAACTGAATATTTTTTGGAAAGTGCAACAGCAAAAGTAATTGTAATGACAAGGCAATTCTCAATGATAAACCAATTTTTTTGAGGAAATATATCTAAAGCCCTGAGCACATCCCAAATAAAAAGTGGAACAGATATTATAGTACCAACGGCAATCACATTCCATCCGTTTTTTTTTGCAATAAAAGCTTTAACAAGTAATGCACATGAGAAAACTACAAATAGTACGTTTGCTAATATATTCATTTTAATTAAATACTTATTCCTAAGTAAAAATAAAGAAGGAAAAAAAATAGGAATCACCTCTAGGACAATGAATCCTAAGTAGAATATAATAATTATTTTTACAGTTTTTGTTAATTGGTATTCAAAGAAGGAACTGACAAATAAATAAACTGATAAAGCCCCAAATGCAATACTGGAACTAAACAAAATAAACTGTATATAAAAACTCTCAATAAACCAATAATTAAATTTGAAAACAGTAATCACAAATAATGCAATGGAAAATACAATTCCTGAATAATAGAGATAGGTTTTATCCTTTCTAAATTTTAAAAAAATAACAAGATGATAAATCCCTAATCCAATCATTCCAAATGCAAAAGAAGGATAAAAAATCAAATGCTGATTAAATTCCTTTTTACATAATTCCAAATTTCCAAAATAGCTTGTATGCTGCATCCCGCCCATACCACCATAAAAATTTGCGAGTTTTATAGCTATTACGTTATCTGCGTTGTAGTGAATTAGTTTTTTATCAACTTGAAAATAGTCATACTTAGGATTACTCTTTATAAGTTTTCCATTATTATCGATTACTCCTAATTTGCCGATCATAACTCCATTAAAATAAATTTCAGATGCTTCTAGAATATTGGAAGAAATAAATCCTAAATCAACATCTCGCAACGAATCACTTATATAAAGATGCACTCGATACCAACCAAAAACTTCCACACGATTTCGATTCATCCAAATAGATGGAACCAAAAATGATTCCCACTTTGAATCATCAAATTCTCTTAGCCTAAACTGTTCCTCTTTTTTGTGACTTAACTTCCAATCTCCATATAAGGAATAAAGTTTATCTGGATCCATAATTTCAAAATGAGAATTATTCTTGTTATCCTCCGATAATAAATTACTTGTAAAAAATAAAAAAAATATATAGATAATAAATGGAAAAGATTTTTTCAACTACTTACACCCTCTGATCTTTGAATAAATACTTTAAACTCTGAACCTTTCCCTAAGCTACTTTCTACTTCTATTTTTCCATTTAATTTTTTCATAAAATCAAAACATAACTTTAATCCAATACCTGTCCCTATTTCTCTTTGGGTTCCAGGGTCAGAGGTTACTTCTTCATTTGAAAGAATCAGGTTAACCCTATCGGAAGTCATTCCCATGCCGTTATCCGATATACTAACCACGATGAATTTGTCCCAAGTATACATATCAATTTTAATTTCTCCTGATACATTCGTGAATTTAATCGCATTCGAAATGAGATTCATAAAAACTGCTCTGAGTATATTTTCGTTTCCACGCACGTATGAAATTTGAAAAGAAGAGAAATTAATGACAATTCCCTTTTTATTTGCAGATGGCAGAAAAAATTCAACTATCTCCTGCAAAATAATCTTAACGTCTATATCCTGATAAGTAAAATTTTCCTTTTCCTCCAACCGCGCATAAGACCAGTTCAATAAATTTCCAAGTAAAAATCTATTTCGTTTTAAAGTAAGCGAAATTTCTTCTAAATGCTTTTGAAAATTCTCTTTCGTATATCGCTTCTTCTGAAACAAAAATATAATTTCATTTAATGTATCTAGGGGGCTTCGTAAGTCATGGGAGATAATACTGAATATCCTATTTTTTAATTCATTAGCTTTTGTTAAAGCTTCGTTCGCAAGAGCAATTTCTTTGGTTTTTTGGACTACCTGTTTTTTTAACTCTTCTTTATATCCTTTTTGCATACGAATTAATTTTTCGTATGTTCTCGCATTTTTTACAGCAATTCCATAGGCATAAACCAACATTAAAACGATACTACCTTCTGAAATAAACCAGGGAGAAATTTTGATTATGTTTTGTGTCATCAAAACATCAATCATAAAAAATGGACTTGCAATGATATATCCCAGTAGAATAAGTTTAGCTGATGGTTTTTTCAGATAAACCGACTTGAGGATAATGGCAAATGTTAGAAAGAAAAAGTAAAGAGTGATTGAAAGGTTAATCCTAAGCAAATAAAAGTTTCGCAAAGCAAGCCAGTCTGCATGAAACACAGAAATTACTTGAAAAAAAACAAATACGAAATACACTCTAAAAAAATACTTTAGATATAATTTAATCGGTTCATCAAATAAACTTTTAACTAAAAAATACAGGCTAACTCCTATTAAACCCAAAGTCAAAGTAAATAGAATGTATTGTATTGTAAAACTATCAATCAACCAAAGGTTTATCTTATAGTTAATGGCAATAAAAAATCCAAATGAAAAACTAACTATACTATAATATAAAAAACTTTTCTCCTTTTTTTGCCCGAGAAATAAAATAAAATGATATATCCCCAAAAGAAAAAGCAAAAAACAAATAGAAGAAATCCACATCAAGTCACGATAAAATTTTTTCTTAACTAACTCCCACTCTCCTAGATAAGGAATATTGTAAATACCCCCAAACCCACCTTTATAATTTGCTACTTCAATTGCTAAAATATTTTCTTTGTCATATAAAATGAGATCAGGATGAATCGAATACAAATCTGACTTAGAATTTCTTTTTTTTAAATTTCCATTTTTATCAATTTCACCAGATGATCCAATAATTACCCCATTAAAATAAACTCGATGTGCTTCTTGGATATTAGAAGTGATATAACCTAGAGGTAATCCTTTTAAATCAGAGGATATATTAATATGAGCTCGATACCAGCCGTTTCTAATATTAGAAACATTTTTGAACAACCAAATAGAAGGAACAGGAAATAAATCCCAAGAAGAATCATCATACTCTCTTTTGTAAGCGTCTTTAATTTTACCTGACTTAAATTTCCAATTTCCTGTAAGGTTATAAACTTTGTCTGAATACAATATTTCAATATAACCTTGTTTTACTTGATCCTCAGCACGCACAAAAGAAAAAGAATTTACAAATAAAGATAAAATTAAAAATATTTTGAACTTCATTATTTTTTAAGTAGTAAATTCTTTTTATGAAAGTTTCTATAGCGCATAACGTAAAATTACAAGTAGTATTTTGGTTACTATGTTTTTATTAGAATTCTGCAGGTATTATTCCGAGACAAACAACGTGGTTACTCTTTCTAATTCCTGTTGAATTTTATCACTAGATTTTAAATTACCCGAAAGAGCTAATTGCAAAAACTCAATCCCCTTTGGTGAATCCTCAAGTCGTGGAACAATGTGAAAATGTAAATGAGGAACAGCTTCCGAAATTGTAATAGTATAAAGCTTTAAAGGTTTAAAGTGTTTATAAATCCACTCAGTAGCAATCTTCATACATTCACCAAGCTGCATAAACTCACCGTGAATCAAATCATTGTAAACCTCAACATGCCGTTTTGGCTCAATATACAAATATCCAGGAGCATTTTTAGAAAACTCCGAATGCCTTATCACATAGTGAAAGGTTTCTCCCACTACCATTGGAATTTTTTTTGCATGTATCTCACAAATTTTACAATTCATAGTTTTTTCCCCTTTTAATCCAATTTTATCTCTGCGTCTCTGTGCCTACGTGGCGAATCTTCTATTTTTTCCTATTCAACAAATACACAGCGGATACTGCAAGTAATCCTCCGAAGATAGTTGTCCATTCGGGTTTTTCTCCAAGTATTATCCAACTACTTAACATGGCACTCGCCGGTACTAAAAATATAAAAGAACTTGCCTTAGCTGAGCCAAGTCTCGAAGACGCAATAAAATACACAGTAGTTCCAAAAGATGTAGAAATAGAAGCCAAATAAAAAAGATTAATCCAAAAAATAAAATCAAACGTAATTGGAGCTAACCAATCATGTGGTAGAGCCATTCCAAAAGAAACGATAGTCGCTATACCATAAAGATACAAACTATAAGTTACAGGTGAAATATACATTCTAGATTGAGCAGTGATGATACTTAAAATAGCCCAAGTAAATGCGGCAAATATGAAGTAAACATTTCCCCCAGCAAGTAAGACAGAAATGGAAACTCCCCAGATTTTTAAAATGATAAGTCCACCTAAAAGACCTAGCGCCAAACCAATGTATTCCCTAACTTGTAGACGATATTTGTAAAGAACAGCTACTAAAAAAAAGTTCACTATTGGATTTAGAGTTGTGACAAAAACTCCCCCAGCTCCGGCTAAACCATTTCTAAGCCCTAGAAAAAAAAGGGCATTATAAAAAAGCATCACAAGTCCTCCACCAATTACATAAGGTATAGCTTTTTTTGTGATACGAAAACTGTCTTTTGTAATCCAAAGTACAGGAACAAGAGATAAAAAGGTGACAAGAAGTCTCCAAAACAAAATCACTTCAAAATTTGTATAATTGGTAATCATCTTGGCAGACGCCCAACTAACACCCCATATGATCATGGCAAAAATTACTACATAGATTAAATTCAATTTGTCCTAACCTTTGATTCCAGTTTTAAAAATTAAACTTACCATGCAAATCTAAAATTCTTGCCAAGATAAGGACATTTTTTAAAATAAAATTAGAATGGAAAATGATGAAATAGAAGAGATAAAACCAATACGAAAGAATTTATTCTCTATTCACAAACTAGGATACGCTCGCGGCGAAAGACCACAAGTAGAATGTATCCTATGTGGAGTTACAGAAAAAAACCCAGAAGTACCAAACCTCACAATCCACGAATCAGATCACTGCATCGTATCCATTAACTTATTTCCTTACAACCCGGGGCATATCATCATTTTCCCCAAACGTCACACTATTGTGATTACAGATCTAAGTGATGCAGAGGTACTTGACATGCACAAAATGCGTGTGAAATCAATCCAAACGATTTCAAAAGCCTGGAGAGCACAAGGTTTTAATGTTGGATACAATTTAGGCAAAAACAGTGGTGGTTCCATTCCTCATATACATGAACATATTGTTCCACGATTTATCAATGAAGTTGGATTTTTAGATGTACTTGATAATACACGTGTTGTGATTTATGATCCTTATCAAATGCTAGAAGAAATTAAACGACTCTGGAAAGAGACAACTTAATTTTTTCCTTGCCTTTGGAAAGATTGAATCCCAACTTAGTAGGAAGTCTCGTGTAAGGCAAAGAAAATATCTCTCACAGAGGGCACTGAGTTCACAGAGAGTATTGATTTTTCTCTGTGGTCTCCGTGTGCTCTGTGAGAAAATCATGTTTTTACATAAAGTCTACTCTCTACCTATCATTATACTATAGGGCAATCGAATGCATAAAGAATTAACTGAAACTCAAAAAGTATGGCGTGTCAAAATTTTAACCGCTACTTGGTTCTCTTACGCTGGATTTTATTTTTGCAGAAAAAATTTTGCGATAGCAAAATCCTCTTTAATGGAATCCCTTCAGATCACTAGCTCCGAGCTTGCACATATTTACACGGCTTATTTAGTTGCGTATATGCTCGGGCAGTTTATGATGAGTTACCTCGGACGAAAAGTGGCTACTCGTGTTTTGCTGCTAACAGGAATGGGTATATCCGCTTTTTGTAATATTACATTTGGATTTTCTTATCTGATGGGACCGGCGGGGTATACACCGTTTTTACTCTTCATGGTTATCAACGGTTTTGCGCAGGCATCTGGATGGCCTGGAAATGTAGGCGTACTTAGTCACTGGCTCAGACGAGGAGAAAGAGGACGTATCATGGCTGTATGGGCAACGTCCTACCAACTAGGAAGTATATTAGCAAAAACATTTGCTGCCTTCATGCTTGGGTACTTCGGAGCTACTTGGTCTTTCTGGGGAGCATCGGCAATTCTATTTGGGGTTTGGATTCTATTTTTCCTAATCGAAAAAGATACACCAGAAGATGCAGGACTCGAAGCAATCGTACAAGAAATCGAAATAGAAGTTCCACATCACGAAAAAAGCAAATACTCAACCGAATGGAGCGCACAAGTTTTATTTTCAATATTCTTTATGGGAGCAGTTTACTTCGTGTTCAAATTTTTACGTTATTCGCTAGATAGCTGGTCTCCAATGGCAGTTGAGATCATGTTCAAACAAACAAAGGCTAACGCCGGTTATATCTCAACTCTATTTGATTGGGTAGGATTTGGCGGAGTTCTATTTGCTGGTTGGCTTTCGGATAAACATTTTTTAGGTCGAAGACACCAGACGATTTTTTTTATGACTATCGGAATGTTTCTTACCTTTGTCTTAATGGCATTTGTAGGAGTTCATTCTCTAACTGGATTTTCTATTTGCCTTGCTCTATGCGGGTTTATGCTAATGGGACCTGACTCACTCATTGCCGGCGTAGGCGGAATTGACGTAGGCGGAAAAAAAATGGCAATCGTCGCAGCCGGAATCATTAACGGACTAGGCTCCATTGGACCAATCTTTCAAGAAGAAATCATCGGCTGGATCATAGGCAAATACGGATTTCACGCAACTTTTTATATGATGATTGGTATCTGTGCTCTCGGAATAATTGGAACTGGTTATCTAAGCATTCGTTCCCGCCGCGGACACTCAAATTTATAAAAAATCTATCCCCTTAACGGTAATAAGTTTTGGGCAGTCCGGTTGACTTACTTGCCGTTTTGCCCAAAAATATTTTTTCGTCCTCAAAATACTTTCCCCAAATAATAAGTAAGTCAACCGTCGCGCTCGCCCTTCTCATCAATAAATTGCACTATTTCGTCTATCGTTATCTTCTTGTAAAAAAATATGCTTCCTACTGTATGCAATTTATTGATGTCAGGTTGATCGCTACTGCTCGGTATTGGTTTACCTTCTTGCGTTGTTGTTTTGCCTCTTGGTATAGCTTCGCTCTGGGCTTTTTGTTTTGTTGTCTGATTTTTTCGTAATTCTTGGTCTTGTTGTTCTTTTGCTATACTTTTACG
>DDBL01000006.1 GCA_002333425.1 Leptospiraceae bacterium UBA2033 | reverse complement strand
GTAATACTGCGTATTCGCGGAAGCATTTACCCCATTTTCGTATCCTTCTGCTTCAAGTCCTGAGTAAGCTTCTTTTAACTTTTCCAGTTCTTCTTTTAGATAATCATTGAATTTCATATGCGACACACTCCCTACATACTAATACTGGGTCACAAAACAGTAAACAGGTGCGCTTTTTTGTCTAAAAAATTTTCACTTGATAGCAAAAGTTTCAAATAGGTAACACCTCTATAGAATATTTTCTCCGATTCCACACCTATCCGGAATTCCACCTACTGAGGGTTTGAGTAATGATTTCCCTTTGTCATTAAGCCGATCTATCGTAGGCTTTGCACAACGTTAGTTATCTATATAATTCCATCACAGGAAAAAAGATTTCATTTGTATTCATTCCAAATAGATAGACAAACGACAAAGCAAGAGTAAACGCTGCTGCAAGTGGAATAGTTAAGTTATCATCTAAAAATCCATACCAAGCATGACCTGAGAAAAACTCTGTTAGCCCTGAAACGATAGCCGAAAGGAGAACTGCAAATAGTGCCTTTGTGTTTAATCCACTACTCCCAAAAAGGGCAAATAAAGAATCCGTTTTTGCATTTTGAAATAATGCCATAAAGAAAATCCCAACAAGACAAGCTGCGAAAATAAATGATACAACGCCAACTAACGATTTGCCGTTGTAAAATCTATACTTGCCGTAATTTGCTCCGAAAAAAGCAGCTACAGGATCACCGATAAGTAAAAATCCAATCGCAAAAAAATAAAATTCAGGAGGAAAAAATAGAACAACTAACGCATTAGAAAGCATATAAGGAATGGTCGCATTCATTCGAGTTTCTTCTTCTTTTTTCATCAGAGCACCGAAATTCGCAGAAAACCATTTTTTGAAAGAAGGATTTTTTAAACGAAGAATCTCGGTTGTAACAAGGATCACACCTTGCAACATTAGTAAAGAAAAAATGATCGCCCGTGAAGCATTCGTAAGCCCAAATGCTCCGTTAAAAATATCAATATAATAGAGATAAGGAAGAATAAATCCTAATAAATGAAAAAGTTTTCTTTTGTAATTAAAATTGCCCATTGTTTACCTGCTTGGTTTAGATGCCATCTTCATGGCAAGCTCTTCATTTGGAGCCACATTGAATACTTTACTCAAACCTACCATTTGAAGTGATTGTTTGACATTCATGGAGAGATTTAAGAATACGATTTTATTTCCAGATTTGTAGCTCATATCGCTGATTTCTTTGAGTGCTGAAATTCCCATAGAAGAAATAGCAGTTACCTCTTCCATATCAATGATGAGACCACCTTTACGATTGCACTTTCGAATTTCTTCGATAAACTTTTTATAAGTGAAAGACGAAATGGCTCCTTCAATACGCATCACAAAAATATTATCAATCTTTTCAACCTGTACTTCAATTTCCTGTAAGCTCATAGAAACATCCAAATTTACTTAGCCTTGGATTACAAATATATATTTTCCAAAGAGTAAAAAATTCATTCTAACCTCTTTTCATTCTTGCTAGAAAGGTTAGCAAAACAATTATCGAATATAGCTATGAAAGAGTTTATTAAAATCAAAGTTCGAGACGTCCTAGAATTATTCTCTATTTTAGAGAGAGATATAAACGAGCTAAATAATACAAACAAAAGCATTAGCGATGATCGGGATTATAGTTATACTTTAAAAAAAAGCATTACGGATGAAATTTTAAAATTACAATCCATCAAAGATTCAATTTTAGAACTAGATGTAGATATGCCCAAGTCAATCTATACACGAAACCAAAATGAAGAAAAAAGTTTTAAACGTTTAATTGAAGATATTACTAATCCCGCAATTGAAAATAAATTTTCCGAAATACAATCTCCGGAAATTATTCCGGTAAAAAAAGAAAGAAAGGTTCACAGGTATTAAATCGTATGAAAAAATTAATCATCCTCTTATCTCTATTCACCCTCCTAAGCACATGCAGATCTGGCGAAGAAATACTCGCCGTTTTTGACGGAGGCTCAGTTAAAAGAAAAGAATTCAGAGAGTTTTATCCAAATCATGAATTAGCAATTGATAACAACACAACTTCTTTAAAATACCAAACTTCCATTTTAGAAACCATGGCAGTTCAAGCCATTATAGAAGTCGAAGCCAACAAAAAAGGTTACCAAAATTCAGAAATTTATAAATCCATATTAGAATTAAAAGAGAAACAACTTCTTGTTAACCTCTACCGCAAAAACTTTATGGAAAAAGCACTTAAATCCAAAGACATGGAAATCGTATTTGGACAAATGCTTTACATCAAAAAAGATACAAATGGAAATCCAAATACTGACAAAGCAAATCGTGCCCTAAGTGATTTGAAAAATCTAAAATCAGAGAAAGAAATCAACGCTTATATATCCAAAGAAACAGATGAAGATGGTCGTAAACCAATCTCTGGACTCCTTGAACCACAGTGTATGAATTGTTCTGAAGAAAATATTTTACGAGAAATTTTAATTGAGGCATATACCAATAATCTGCTTGAAACGTTTACACAAAAAGAATTCAACGGAGATTTATTTGTGTATAGAATATTAGAAGTAAAAAAACTAAAATCAGACGATCTAGATTCTTACCTCTCAAAAAAATTCAAACAGTTCCAAACTCTAGCAGCTGAATTTAAAGCAACAGCCTCAGAAGAACAAAAACAATTAGCCGATTATTTTTTAGGAGATGAAGTAAAGCTTGACAAAGAAGTACAGATGATTGGTGGAAGATACAAAGAACAAATCCAAAATAAAATCTGGAACGAAGAATACCAAAATATTTCCAAAGAAAGTGGAATACAATTCTCAACTGAGATGACAACTTTGTCAGAAGATAAGCTGGTAGATTCTACACCAATTTATACGAAGGGTGATAAAACCTATACGATAGCTGATCTGAAAAAAGATTATGCAAAAGTAAACATGAAACCTAACACATATATTCCGCCAATAAAAGAACTTCTTTACTTTTTTAACTCAGCGATTTTACCAATAGCCTTACTTGCAGAAAAACAAGAAGTAAAAACCTTGAGCTCTTCTGAAAAATATGAAAGTAGTCTTGCGGTTTGGAAAAAAAATATTTCCTGGCAATTTTTTTTAAAAGACTTACAAGAAACACAAATCCCAATTTCAGAACAGGAAATAAAAGATACATATGAAGCTGGAAAACTATACGCGTATTCAAGTCCTTCCAAGTCAGACCCAAATAAAAGAATACCGATGCCATTTGAACAAGTAAAAGAAAAAATTAAAGAAGAGTTAAGGACAGCAAAACTCAAATCAGAAATGCAAAGACAAGTTGAAAAACTAAAAAGTGATTACCACTTACAAATTCATTCTGATAAATTAAAGGCAGGCTCTGTCTAACAAAAACTTTTTTGCATTTTGCAAATCTCATATTGCAATAGAACTATTTATCACTGTCATTAAATTAAGGATTACAGAGTCACCTCGAACTGCATCAACGTGAGAGGTGACTGTAAAACTTGCTCTTATCTTAAATCACATTGGAACTCCGCTAGCTCGAACTCACCGTACAATCCTTATCTTAGTTTTGCTATGCAATAAATTTATTTTTTACCAATTCACTCTATTGCAAAAAGTAAGAAATAAATTATTTCAACATCTTTTAAGTAGTTTCTTTTAGTAAATAAGTTTTTTTTATCAAAAACTTATTATTTTGTAAATATTTTCTTGAACTATAAAACAAGTTTGTTATGAATGTAGAAGAGGTCAAAATTCATGAAAAATCATATTTACATGCTTAGAAAAAAAAGAGGAATCAAACAGTATGATATGGCGAGAGCACTCGGCGTATCTCCAAGCTACCTCTCCAAAATCGAAACGGATAGCCAAGAGCCTACTGAAAGATTTAAAGTCAATGTTGCCAAGTTTTTAAAAACTTCTTTAGAAAAGCTTTTTAATGATCAACCTGTGGAAGAAATTTTTCCTGAATTTAGTGCGGGTCTCACAAACAAACTTTGGGCAAAGAGAAGAGAAATGGGCATCAAACAATACGACATGGCTAAAAAACTCAAAGTATCCACGCCGTTTCTTTCCAAAGTAGAGCTCGGTTTACTTGAGCCAACGGAAGAATTTAAACAACTTGCTTCTAAAGTATTTAAGATAGAACAATCTGAGCTTTTCTTAGCGACTGTAGAATACTAAAAATTCCTTCCGGAACTGTATAAAAAGTCACTTCGATACAATTTTCGCTGTCGTTTGATAAGTGAAAAACCTTATCTTTTCAAGGTTTTTCGTATCGAAACATCGGCGAAAATCACTCAGTGACCGGTTTCAACAAAACCCCAAATTTTTCATTTTCTATTCTTTTACAAAAAAAACATTTCCATCATACCTTAGCTATTAAAGTGTATTTTTAAATGAGGCTTAGATGAAGTTTAAAAATATTATTATAAATTCTTTTTTAGTGATTATCTCTTGTGTGCTTACTCTTTTAGCATTTGAAGGCATATTAAAAATTTTCAATATTGGGAATACATCTCTCGATAACGTAATGAATCTGAATGATACTGGAATCATTGAAAAATCGGATAATAAAAAGTTAGTTTATACATTTAAACCAAACTACAACGGCTTAACAAACTCCTATGGATTCAGGGAAAATAGAGAGTATCCGCTCACAAAAGATCCAAATAAAAAACGAATACTTGCTCTCGGAGATTCTGTTGCCAATGGAGTAATGGTAGATATAAGTAAAATTTTTCTATCTCTTTTAGAAGATAGATATAATGAAAAAAATAAAGATCAAATTGAAATCATTAATCTTGCCGTAAGCGGTTATAATACAATACAAGAAGTCGAATTTTTCAAATTGCGAGGATTACAATTCCAACCTGATGAGGTTTGGATATTTTACGTTCTAAATGATCCTGCCTATGATGGAGCGGAATTTGCGGCTATTGGCAAAAGTCATCTTTTATTCAGTAATCAAATTGACGATATTGCATTTTTAGGAAAACTCAGAAAACATAGCAATCTCTGGAAAATAATTGAAGACTATTTTCTATCAAAAGAAATTAAAAATAGAATCGATTTCAAAATACAAGAAAAGAAAGTTAAATTTGCGTTAGACAGAGGTATTCCAACGTTATACGACTTAATGCACTTAGATGAATACTTTACCGACACAAAAAACAGTTTCAAAGAAATAAAAGAACTTTCTATAAAACACAATTTTAAATTAAAAGTTTTTATCTGTCCAATTCTTCAACCAAAAGAAAAAAATAAATACAAACATTTACATACAAAAGTAGAAACTGCCCTCAAGGAAATTGGAATTCCAGTTTTCGATATGTTGAATTACCTTGACTCTCAAGAAATTCAAAGTTTAAAGTTATCTCCAAAAGATGAAATACATTTGAACGAAAAGGGACACTCGGTATTTTCCGACATTCTAATGCAATTCATCGAGAAGTAAAAAAGATTTGGGATTTGCCCCAGAGACACAGAGTCGCTGAGAGATTTGAATTGTGCTAGTTTTATTAATATTGCATCGTGTTAAGAAGAGACGATGCAATATTTAAATTCTTTTTTGTGTCAGATACTCAAGCTAGATTGGTTTTCGGATAATAGCTATATCTCTCCACCTCCATCTCTGTGTCATTGTGCCTCTGTGGCAGATTTTCTTCTGAGTTTTTTTTGCCTTTGCACAGCCTAGGTCAAGCTGGCTTTAGCTCTATACTTCCCATTTTGTAGTCTGCTATTAATTTTGTTCCTTGTTCGTAATTTCCTTTTAAAATAAACTCACTTAGGATATTTCCGAGTTCTCTTTGGATGAGTCTTTTTAAAGGTCTTGCTCCATATTCAGGATCGTATCCGGTCTGACTCAGATGTTTCTTTAAGTCGTCGGAGTATTTTACTTCCAATCCTGTTGCCTTTAGCCGCTCGGAAAGTTCTCGGAGTTGAATTTCGACAATCTGACCAATCACAGTTTCATCAATTCGATTATAAATTACAATCTCATCTAAACGATTTAAAAATTCTGGTTTAAAATTCTTTTTTAATTCCTTATCAATGAGTCGTTCTTTTTCTTCAATTGTAATGTCTTCTTGTAAAATAGAAGTTCCGATATTGGAAGTCATAATGACAACAGTGTTTTTAAAATCAACTAACCTACCCTTTCCGTCAGTAAGTCGTCCTTCATCAAACAACTGCAAAAATACGTTAAACACTTCTCTATGAGCTTTTTCGATTTCATCGAGCAAAATGATGCTATAAGGTCTTCTGCGGATAGCCTCTGTTAGCTGCCCACCCTCATCATAACCAACATAACCAGGAGGTGCTCCAATGAGTCTAGACACAGAATGCGATTCCATGTATTCACTCATATCAATCCGAACGATCGCCGAAGGATCATCAAATAAAAATGCAGCTAATGCCTTTGCTGTTTCAGTCTTACCAACACCTGTCGGACCAAGAAATAAAAAAGACCCAGTTGGTCGACTAGAGTCACTTAACCCAGCTCTGGAACGACGAATAGATTCGCATAACAAGGATATGGCGTGATTTTGCCCTACTACCTTTTGTTTTAGAACATCTTCCATATGTAGAAGTTTTTCTTTTTCGCCTTGTAGCATTTTGGAAACAGGAATTCCAGTCCATCTAGAAACGATATTCGCAATATCCTCTTCCGAAACTTCTTCTCTTAGAAGTCTATCTTGTCCAAGAAGAGAGGCTAACTCTTCATTACCTGCTTGGATTTGTTTATCTATTTCGATTAACTTCCCATAACGAATTTCTGCGACTAAATTTAGATTCCCATTGCGCTCGGCTTCTTTCTCTAAATTTTTGTATTTTTCAAATTCCTCTTTGAGTGATTTTATCTTTTGAATTTTTTCTCTTTCACTTTTCCATTTTGTTTGGATAAGGGAAAAATCTTCTTCATTTTTTGCAAGCTCCGCCTCAAGTTCTTTCAATCTAGAAATAGATGCCTGGTCTTTTTCCTTTTTTAAAGCTTCTCTTTCTATTTTTAAGGATTGAATTTTCTTTTGCATTCTATCCATATTCTCAGGCATACTGTCCATCTCGATTCGCATCTTGCTAGAAGCTTCATCAATCAAGTCAACCGCTTTGTCCGGTAAAAACCGATCTGTAATATAACGATTCGAAAGATTTGCCGCCGCAATAATTGCTGAATCCTTAATCCTAATTCCATGATGGAGTTCATAATTGCTTTTCAAACCGCGCAAAATCATGATTGTCTCTTCAATGGTTGGCTCTTTTGCAAACACTGGCTGAAATCGTCTTTCGAGTGCCGCGTCTTTTTCGATGTATTTTTGGTATTCCTTTAAAGTAGTTGCGCCAATGCATCGTAATTCGCCGCGTGCGAGTGCCGGTTTCAGCATATTAGACGCATCCAATGACCCTTCAGTTGCCCCTGCACCGACTAACGTATGAATTTCATCAATGAATAAAA
This sequence comes from Leptospiraceae bacterium UBA2033, assembly GCA_002333425.1. GTDB lineage: Bacteria > Spirochaetota > Leptospiria > Leptospirales > Leptospiraceae > UBA2033. Next base: position 24,082 of record DDBL01000006.1, on the reverse strand, counting down.
TAACATTTCCATCCGAATTTTTTACTTCATCAAGTAGTGCTTTTAGTCTATCTTCAAACTCTCCTCTGTACTTAGCACCAGCAATCATTGCACCCAAATCCAGTGCGTAGATTGACTTATTTTTAATTCCATCTGGAACGTCACCCGCTATAATCTTACCTGCGAGACCTTCTACTATAGCTGTTTTACCAACTCCAGGGTCTCCGATGATGAGAGGATTGTTCTTTGTTCTTCTTGAAAGAACTTGTATGATACGTCGAATCTCTTCGTCCCTGCCAATAACAGGATCTAATTTTCCTTTTTTTGCTTGTTCGTTTAAATCTCTTGCGTATTTTTTTAATGTGTCTACTTTGCTTTCTGGTGAATCATCCATAACTGTTTTACCTTTTCTCAAATCCTTAATGCAATGCATTAAATTGTTATAATTAAGTCCTTCTTTATTAAATTCATTCTTTAAACTTGTTGTGCTCTCTGCTAAAAAAGCGGCTAACACGTGTTCTGTGGAAAGATATTCGTCTTTCAAATCAGCACGAATAGAATCTGCTTTTTTGAGAAGATTCATAAGTCTTTGTGTTGGCTCGATATGCTGCGTTCCTTGAACCTTAGGCAACTTAACAAGACTTTGCCTCGCTAAGTTTCTAAATTTTGTTCTATCTAAATGCAAATGAGAAAGTAAAATTTCTCCCATTCCAGAATCATCGTTAAGGATTGAATAAATTAAATGCTCTTCTGTCTGCTCCGCATTCTTTTGTTCTTCTGCGACCTGCACAGAGTTTTGAAATGCCTCAGCCATTTTTCTTGTAATCTTATCTAACTTCATAATTGTACTTGTTAGACTTTTTTAAAATTTTTCAATCAATTTTTTAACGTTAGATAAATTTCTAGATGTTATGATTTTTATCAGAAGTATTTTGTTTGCGATTGTATTTACCGTATTTCAGATAAATTTCTAGATTCTAAAATCAACTTGGTATACTCATGTCTGGCATTTTGTAAAATTTCGGCGGTAAAATTTTCCTCTACAATTTTTCCATTTTGGATCACATAAATATAATCACATAGACTCGAAATAAAGTCTATATCATGAGAGATCAAAAAAATAGAAATCTTTTTAGTGAGGTTTAAATTTCTAATTAACCTGACTGCATCTTTTTGAATCAAAGGATCAAGACCACTCACAGGCTCATCCATCAGTAAAATTTCAGGCTGACACAAAATCGCACGCATTAGGGATATTCGTTGTAATTCTCCACCAGAAAATCTTCGAATACTTTGGTGCAAATATTTTTCAGGAATAGAAAACTCATCTAGTAATGTCTTAATTTTTTTTTGTTTTTCTTCTTTTGAATATGCAAATAGAATATCGAAAGGCTCTTCTAGGCATCTTTGCAAATTCCATCTTGGGTTAAAATAACTTCCAGGATCTTGGAATACAGGCTGTATGAGTCGTCTATTTTTATCTGTCGCAATTTCCTTTTTGATTTTTATATCGCCAGTAATTTCTGCTTTTTCTGGAATTAGAATATTTAAGATTACTCGAATCAAAGTAGTTTTTCCTGAACCTGATCCTCCAATCATTCCAGTAATTTTTCCTTTTTGTATTTTCAAAGAAATATCTTCTAGAATTTTTTTTCCTTTGATACTATAATTTAGATTTTGAATTGTTAAAACATTTTCCATCGGATACTATATATTAGCCTTATTACTTAAATCTTTCATTTGAAACAAAAAAGGTTATTTGCCTTCTTCTCTTAATGTTTTTAGTTCAACTAATAACCTTTCCAAATCACCAGTTCCTTTTGCACGATAAATTCCTCGTAGATAATTTTGTTTATCTAGTAAATAGATATTTTCTGTATGAACAAAATCGTTTAAATTATCCGCTCCTTTTATAACTTTTACATCTGCACTAAATTGTTTTCTAGCCATTTCGTAGATGTCTTTTTTGGAGCCAGTTAAAAAAGTCCAATTCGTTTGTTTTATTTTGTATTGCTCTCTAAAATTTTGCAAAACTTCTACAGAATCAACCTCTGGGTTAATTGTAATAGAGTAAATTTCTAAGTCTGATTGATTTTCTATTCTGGGTAAAAAGTTTATCATGTTGCGTGTAATCATTGGACAAATTCCATTACACTTAGCATAAAAAAAAGTAATCAGTTTGTATTTTCCAAGTAGCTTACCTTCCTTAACCTCTTCTTTTAAATGAGACTCCAGTGTAATATTTGGGAATCTTCTCAGATCTATCGGATACTTTTGATTTTCCACCCAATAAGGATCCATCACTTCTCCTTTAAAATAAGGCAAAATTCCTTCTTGGGGAATAGAAGACTCTGTCAACTCAGGATAAAACACAGACTTTTTTTCTTCGCAACCGAAAACGATGACAACCAAAAATATACTTAAACGGCAAACATCAAATACTGTGCGTGTCTTTTTTATATTGCTAGACAGAAATTCTTTGAGTAAAATTACGATTAGCTTCATTTTTATTCCAATGGTATTTTTTCTGAAGGTTTGATGGGATTACAAATCTTACTTCCAGGTAGACCGACTGACGCACCATTTTTAGTGAAAGATACATTCATATAGATATTTCCATTTTGATACCACTTCTTAGAAACTAAAATCCTACCTTCTTTATCAAACTTTTCAAACGTTGCTGGCTGACCATTGTCATACCATTCCCAACGATCATTGATGTATTTTCCATTATCAAACTCCGAATACAGCCTGTTATTCCCATTTGGAAACCAAGACCTGTGAATACCTACCTTTTGTCCATTCTTGAAAAATCTCTTTTCTAAAAGCTGCCCATCTTTCTTTCTCGCAATAAATTCACCTTCCTCAAGACCATCTTTAAAAGAAGTAATATACTCTTCTTTAGCAATCAAATTCTCCTGTCGTATTTTTCCAGAAAATGTTTTTCCTTTATAAAAATATTTACCCGCCTGAATAGAAAGATTCGGGTCGTTATTCTCAATTATAACATCTTGACATCCCAAGATAAATAGGGATGCCAAAAGTATAAAAAAGAATTTAATTAGAAACTGAACCTTTATTACCATAAAAGAAAGATCCCATTAAAGTATAAATGGTAGCTGTAGTGTCATTTGCATAATGATAATGATACGTTGCGGTAGAAAAATGAGTAGTAACCGCAGTGTGACCATGAAGTGAATCTAGTGTTGGAGTAAAATCATCAGTAGTCGTTGCAGTTCCATTATCACATTTTTGTCCATAGATTGCATAACCATCCAAAGCAACTCCGATCAACGCTGCATTGGCGCAAGCTCCCGTATTACTCGTATTAGCCGCAGATTCACAAACTTTTGGGACGGCTGCGTGATGATGATAAACACCTGAATTTTGTGGATGTCCTTGGAAATTGTCAAATGTAGTAGCTTCACTTGCAAGAACATCAGGTGGAGCTGCTGCATTATTAAAAATAGCCAGACCATTCAGTGTAATTCCAATAGAAACCAATCCACCCTGGGTGCTGTCAGTTCCTGTTCCCCGAGTAGGAGTTGAAGGAATTGTATAAGTAAGATTTTGGCTAATCACTGTATTACTCCCAGCTTTTGTATTTCCAGAAGGTAAAGCCTCATACAGAGGATAAGTAGTATTAGCCACATTATTAGTATAAGCAGTAAAATAATAACTTTTGGTATTTGGAATATTTTGTGATTTGAATACATAATTACTCCCAGAAACATATCCAATCGCACATTTAAAGTTATCCTTGATCCAAGCGGGTAATGCAGAATCCATGCAAGTTGTAATATTGGTAGGACAGCCTGTCGTTGCATCTAACGTTGCTGTGCTAGCCAAAACTGTTGTTCCCGTTGAAGTATTTGCAGTGCAACTTGCTCCTACTGCTGCTATTGTAATACTGATAGTTGCAGTTGTACTTCCAAAAGAATTCGTTGCAGTAACCGTATAACTAGTCGCAGCCTGAGCAACTGTCGGTGTGCCTGTAATCGAACATGTTGCTGTTGCCAATGTTAGTCCAGTCGGAAGTGCTGGCGATACAGTGCAACTAGTAATCGTTCCAGTTACTGTTGGCGTCTGAGCACTAATTGCTGTATTAACCGTAAAAGAGTACGGGCTTCCCGAATAAGCAAGAGCAGATGGTGCAGTGTTAGTAGACGTTGATGTAGATGTAGATGTTGAAGTGGCGGTTGTCGTTCTAGTTGCCAAAATCGCTGCTGCGGCTACTGTCGAATTATCCGCTTCGTCTTTCTCTAATCCTAGTTGTTTACATGAGTTATATGCAAGTAAAATACTCAGGCAAACAATAAGACTCTTTGAATTCAATTTATTATTCATAATTTGTAATCCTTTAAAAATCTATTTAGTGCAATTACTAAACACTATCTTGATTAGCAAATTCATTTAGAAATTAAACTAGCAAGACTTTTTCATTGTAGAACATGAGGAAGATTGAAGAAATAAATTCTGATAACTCAAAATTAATCTTGGTCGATTGGTTCCACACGGAATGAATAACGAGATACTACAGAGTCCCAATATCTAAGCTGATCGAGATCTACTTCAAACCAATTTCTTTTTTCACGATCAAGCCATTTTGTGAATTGTAATAATTCTACTTCCATATTATATTTATTAATATCAGGAGATAATTCTAAATTATCTTGGTTGTGCATAATATCAGTTAGTCCCTTATCAACTAATTTCTTTTTAATAGAAATTTCATCCGCAGGATTCCCTAAAATATACCATTTGTTTTCAATTTTACGCACATCAATTTGCTCAAAAAGTTCCCCTAGATTTTTTAATGTTTTTGTTCGAAGAGTTCTAAAGAAAATTCTAGACGTGGCAGGAAGACCTGTAATCACACCAAGTAAAAACATCACCGCTTGATAATTTCTAATGGTTCCTATTGCATCTTTCTCGCCCGTCTTAGGATTTACCTTTTCGTAGTAAATCTTCCATTGCAAATCAGAAAGTCCAACCTTGATAAGCAAATACACATTAACAAATCGCTTCAATGCCCTAGGAGAAAGTCCTAAAATAGGAGCTAATGTCATAGAAAAATCACTTTCCTCTCTTTTAATTGTCAACTGCTCAATATCAGCAGAATTTTCCTCGATTTTAAATGGAAAATCTTCAATTAATTCTTGATCAGGCAAATTCTTATTATCCTCAATTAGTTTTGAATTATCTTTATTGGTTTTTATATCCTCTGAGCTCTGAATGATATTTTTAGAAAGCACATTCTCTTTTGACATAGCTTCTACTGGAACATTGTCATTTGATTTTATTTTCGCAGGTGACGAATTAACACTAGTTGCCTCAAGGTTACTCTCCATTAGCTGCGAAAGTAAATTACGCCTTCCTTCTATATTCATAGGATAAAGCCAAAAAGGAATTTGAAAAATTTTTTCGAGATAATCGTGAGGAGTAGCTCTAAAACTATCTGGAATTCCATCCCCATCAATATCCAAAGAGTCATCATTTCCAAACAAATCCTTATAACCAATCCTAAGTGACTGCGATACCCATCTTGCATCTACCGCAACAACCACAACAAAAGCAGGAAACGAAAGAAGTAGATGAACAGCCTGTAATACTTCCACAACTTTATCAGGTGGACAACGATCTAAGTCGTCTATGTACAATACAATACGATTGATCATATAACCGTCATTATCCGTCACTTCTCCAGCGAGAAGACTTTTATTATATTTTTCAATCAAGTTAGACAACTGTTCAAAATCACTTCGAATTTTGGCTTGTAATCCAAGGTGTTTGGAATATTCATCTGTTCCCATTCTCCCTTTTATAAAAGTAGAAAGATAGTCTCCATCAGAAGTTTTTTCTAATTCTGTTTCTAATTTTTCAATTTCTAAACGTGCGTTTTCTTTTTTATCAACAAAAACTTTTTTTTGTGATTCTAAATCTGCTAATCTTTGTTCTTTTTCTTTTTCTTTTTGTTCTAATTTGGTTTGTAGTTTTGGAATTGTGTCTTTGACTTTTTTAAAAAAATTGGGAGTCCAATTCAAATATTTATTAGCCCAATTTTTTAGTCCTAGATAAAACGGATATATAGGAGCTAACACAGCAGTTACACTCGCAATAAGTCCTAAAATCCACTCTTTTGTGTTAGCGGCAAAATTAGATAACCACTCACCAATAAATGTTTCTTTGTAAATGTAAAATCCAATCGAAGCACAAAAGCCAATCAAAAATAAAATTAAAATCACAGCGCCAAAATAAAAATATCCTTTATAACGAAGTTTAATTTGCTCGAAGATCGGAAGATTTTTAAATTTTCCAGTTTCTTCATAGATTCGATGCATTTGAGATGCGATTGGCTCATCTGGATTATATGTTATCCCTGCTTTATTACACCAATCTTTCAATTGGTCAGGAGAAATTTTTTCCTTTACATTTGCGTCTATCGTTTCGTCAAATATATTTGCAATGACTGATTTATAATTTTCTGCTTCTTTTTGAATTTCTTCTGTAAGTGACTCAATTTGATTGGAGAATTTTTCTTCATCTCTTTCTAAATCAATAAGACCATTCTTTTCACTTTCAATTCGTTTGATTAAAAAATTGCGTCTGTCTTTAACTTCGTCTATTGGCTCACCCTTAATTTTTAAGTTTGTGAAAATATGATTTACCAAACTTGCCCAAAGGTTTGCATCCACAAAATGCCAAGTATTAAACTCAATCTGCACAATATTTCCATAAAAAGCTAAGTCTCTAGGATTTTCGCCTGACTTAATTTCACTACGAATACCAGACGTTAGCCGCTCAATTTCCTTGGATAACTTACTCATGAAAAAACTTTTTCCAGCACCCCAATTTCCAAATAGACCAATGGATAAAGGTGGATGAACTGACTTTGCAGATATGAGTCTAGCAAAAGCTTCTACTGCATTAGTAATTCCTAGTCTATCATCACTTACATTTGCATTATGATCAGCTCGATATTGATTTAAAGCCTTCCAACGATTTTCCTTAGCGTTTTTTTGAATTGGAAGACTTACAAACTCTAAAAATTTTTCTAGAACATTAGCAAATTCTAATGCAGTACGAAATCGGCTACTCTTACCTTTAGAACAAGCTTTATCCAGTATATTCTGTAGTTCGCCTGTTGCTAAGTATAATTTCTCTTTGCCGCTAATAATTGAATTTAAACCTTTTGCTAAAAGTTTATAAACTATACTTGGAAGTTTTGCATTTGTTTGTTTGTAAACCAAAGTCTGCGTATCACCGGTAAATGGCAATTCACCGGTAAGTAATTGATAGAGCATAATTCCAACTGAATAAATGTCACTTCTTCTATCCACACTCTTCGCAAGTTTACATCTCTCTGGACTCATATACTCCAATGTCCCAACAAGACTTTCACTTTTTATATGCCCCTCTTCTACTAACATAGCAAGACCGAATTCACCAATGACAGGCTCTCCATCTTTCATGATAAAAATAGCATCAGGTTTAATATTTCTGTGAATTACGTTTTGTTCATGAATCTCATGAAGTCCTTTGAGAACTTTGATAGTATAGCGAATAGCTTCTTCAATCGGCATCCCCGTATTGCCATAAGTTTTTAAAAGCCACGACAAAGGACCGTTATCCGCATATTCAGAAATGAAATAAAATCGATCTTGAATAGATCCAGTTTCATACACTTTCAAAATATTTGGGTGATCAAACTTTAAATTTAGATTTACACCTGTCACAAATAATTCTTTTACATCTTCACTATGCTCTTTTTTTAGAAGTCGTATAACAATTCTTTCCCCTGTAACAATATTCTCTCCGAGGTAAGGCTCTGACTGACTTCCACCATCTAATTTACGTTCAACACGATAATCTTTTGCGGCTAACGTTTCTCTGAGTAATTCTAAATCCGTTAACTCAGTAAATTGTTTTAAATTGTAACCACAGTTTGAACAAAAAGCAGCGATGCTAGGATTTTCGGTCTGGCAGCTTGGACAGAACATATTCATTAGATTTCTACTCTAAAAATTCTATCACCAATTTTAAGTTCAGATCCAGTTTCTAATTCTAAAGTATTTCCAGAATTGACTTTTAGAAAAACACCGTCTTGTAAAATTTTAATAGAAAGTTTGTCCCCGACAAGGGAAAACTCACAAATGCTTTTTGAAAAATCGGCTCCCGAAACATCGATATCACCAGATTTTCCCAAAATGGTTTTTTTATTGATAATAAATTCTTGGCTTGATTTTCCCTTATCTAGTAAAACTAGTTTTGCCACTTTTTCATTTTTTACAACATCTGCTAATGGACTTCCACATTGCATACAAAATTTGGACTTACCTGGATTGGTGTATTTACATTTCGGACAAATAATCACTGATGATATAATAGTTTCACTCATAGTTTAGCTATACGAATAGTGTTTCAAAAATACAAGAATTTTTTTTAGCCAATATTATACTGGATTTTCTTATCGACTCTAAACTTTTCTCAAAAACTCTGTATCTATGGCTGACTCCTATATAAAAATTCGCGGTGCAAGAGAACACAATTTAAAAAACCTAAACGTAGATATTCCAAGAGACAAATTAGTAGTAATTACAGGACTTTCGGGATCAGGAAAATCCTCTTTGGCATTTGATACCATTTACGCCGAAGGACAGAGACGTTATGTGGAATCTCTTTCGAGTTATGCAAGGCAATTCCTAGGACAAATGGAAAAACCCGATTTAGATTTAATTGAAGGATTAAGCCCAGCTATTTCCATCGAACAAAAGACTACTCACCGTAATCCGCGCTCCACTGTAGGAACAGTTACGGAAATTTACGATTATCTGAGACTTCTCTACGCAAGACTTGGCAAACCACATTGTCCAGTTTGTGACGCTGAAATTTCTTCTCGGTCTGTAGATCAAATTATTGAACAAGTAGAAAAGTTTCCAGAGGGAACCAAGATTCAAATCATAGCTCCACTCATTCGCGAACAAAAAGGCGAACACAAAGATGTTCTAGAAAAAATCAAAAAAGACGGATTCAATCGCGTTCGAATTAATAAAGAAATTAAAACCTTAGATGAAGACATCGTTCTTAAAAAAACTTTCAAGTCCACGATTGACATTGTAGTAGATAGACTCGTAATGAAAAAAGGGCTCGGCTCGAGACTTGCAGACTCGATTGAAACAGCGCTAAAACAATCCGGTGGAACTCTCATCATCGAAGACGGAAAAAAAGATCATACGTTCTCTCAAAAATTAGCCTGTCCGAATGGGCATGAAATCACAATGCCGGAACTTAGTCCGCGAATATTTTCGTTTAACTCCCCGCAAGGTGCTTGTCAGACTTGTGATGGTCTTGGTTCCCTTTTAGAATTTGACGAGGAGCTAATCGTAAATGACCCCTCTCTTTCTCTCATGGAAGGCTGTTTGGAAGTTTGGGGGAAATCGCAAGGTTACTGGTATATAGCCACCGTTCATTCTCTCGCCAAAAGTTTGAAGTTTGATTACAATACTCCTTGGGAAAAATTATCCAAGCAGATAAAGAAGATTATCCTCCACGGAGATAGATCTATTAAAATCGACTATGACTTTCGGAAGGAAGATTCTCATTTTGAATTTTCAAGAGAATACGAAGGAGTAATCCCAAATCTAAAACGTCGTTACAAAGATACCAAGTCTGACTCTATGCGCCAATGGTTTGAAACTTTTATGACCAATCTCCCCTGCCCTGATTGCGAAGGAAAACGACTCAAGCCGGAAAGTCTTTCTGTAAAACTTCACGGACTTACTATTGACAAATTTACACAAATGTCAGTCGAAAAAGGTTTAGAGTTTACTTCTCATTTGCCGGTGAAAGGATCAGAAGAAATTATCGCCACTCCTATCTTAAAAGAAATCAACCAACGCCTAACATTTTTGCGCGATGTAGGCTTAGGTTATCTCACTCTCGACAGAAGTGCAGGAACACTTTCCGGTGGTGAAGCACAGAGAATTCGATTGGCAACCCAAATTGGATCGAAGCTAATGGGTGTTCTCTACATTCTAGATGAACCTTCCATCGGCCTTCACCAAAGAGATAACACAAAGTTAATCAATACTCTCAAGGATTTGCGCAATCTTGGAAATACAGTCATCGTAATTGAACACGACGAAGAGACGATGCTTGAGTCCGATTATATTTTGGATATGGGACCGGGGGCTGGCGTGCATGGTGGAGAAATAGTTTCGAAGGGCACACCAAAAGAAATTATGAAAGATAAAAATTCCGTAACAGGAAGATACCTTTCCGGCAAAGAATCTATTCCAATGCCAAAAGAAAGAAGAAAAGGCAATGGAAATGAACTTAAAATCATGGATGCCTATCATAATAACTTAAAGCACGTAACAGTAGAGTTGCCGCTCGGAATGCTTATCGTCATTACAGGAGTTTCCGGCTCCGGCAAATCCACATTAATCAACGAAATTCTCTATAACGAATTAGCGCATAAGATTAATAAGACGAAAGTGGTAGCAGGTAAACATAAAAAAATCGAAGGCATTCAGAACCTAGACAAAGTAATCAATATCGACCAATCAGCCATTGGTCGAACTCCTCGTTCCAATCCAGCGACCTACACAGGATTATTCACACCTATCCGAGAATTGTTCGCAAACCTAGAAGATGCAAAACTACGCGGTTATAATCCGGGACGTTTTTCGTTTAACGTTTCCGGTGGTCGATGTGAAACTTGTCAGGGAGATGGAATTTTAAAAATCGAAATGCATTTTCTCCCTGACGTATACGTCACCTGCGATGTATGCAAAGGCAAACGTTACAACAAAGAAACTCTAGAAGTAAAGTTCAAAGGAAAAAATATCTATGAAGTCCTAGAAATGACAATCGAAGAAGCCTCTTCTTTTTTTGAAAACATCCCCATCGTCAAACGCAAATTAGACACACTAATCGAAGTCGGTCTCGACTATATCAAACTTGGTCAAGCAGCAACTACATTCTCCGGCGGCGAAGCACAGCGAATTAAACTCGCAACCGAACTTTCGAAACGCCCCACCGGCAAAACGTTGTATATCTTAGATGAACCCACAACAGGACTTCACTTCGACGACGTAAAAAAACTCATGAGCGTATTACAGTCCTTAGTCGATAGAGGAAATTCCATGATAGTAATCGAACACAACCTAGACGTAATCAAGTGCGCTGACTATATTGTAGATATGGGTCCCGAAGGTGGTGATGGTGGTGGCGAAGTGATTGCAACTGGCACACCGGAGCAGATTGCGAAAGTGGCGAAGTCTTATACGGGGCAGTATTTGAAGAAGATATTTGCGAAGTGATGTAATTTAGCCTACTGTGCAAGAAGCTTATTTCAATATATTGAATTTTTTTACAATCGATAAGGATTTCACTCAAGTTTAGGCTTCACAAGGCGAGTCAATTTTAAATTAAAATAGGAAAGTGAGTTGCCTAAAATCATGTCAACTTTTTAAGCAGTAGTCCATTCGTCGGGTGAAAATTGAATCTGTTTTTTCTTGACAAACCTTTGAATTAAGTCATCTTAGAACAGGTATGACAAATTTACCAAAAATCTATTTAGATACATCAATTATTTCAGCATATTTTGACTATTCTAAACCTGTTAGACAATTGGTTACACAAAAATGGTTTTCAGAGCAGATTCCTGATTACGAAATTTTTATTTCTTCACTTGTAATTGAAGAACTGGATAACACTACTGATGAAGTATTAAAGAATAACTTTTTTAATCTAGTTAATACTATTAATCCCGTTCTCTTAGAATTTAATGATGAAATAATTAGACTATCCGAACTTTATCGAGAAAGAGTTATTAAAAATCAAATACAAGATGCTTTACATATTGCCATTGCAAGTTATTATAAAATCAATGCGATTGTTTCTTGGAATTTTAAACATATTGTAAATTTAAAAACCGTATCAGAAATACATAAAATCAATTTAGAACAAGGCTATCCAATCTTAGAAATCTATACAATCGAAAACCTAGGAGGTTACTTATATGGAAACATCGGCTAATGATTATACTCCGCAAGAAGATTTAATGATGTGGAAACTAAAAGAAATTCGTAAACAAATTTCTAATTTGAATCTTTCTCCAGTAGAGCTTAATAATAGAGCAAATAAAATAATTCTGAAGTATAAATTGAATTGTAAACGATTAGAGATTACGAATGTATAATTTTTGATTTGCCTTTAACTTATCTACTCTCGACTCTTTTTGGAATTTTTCACTTATCCCCAGGCTCTAACCACTTAGAAAATTCTATCGCGTCGCTTCTCTCTTAACTTTCCCCTTTTACATCCGCCCATTTGCTTAGTCACAAATCCAACACCTCCGCAGGGTTATGGAATTTTTCAGAAAGGGGCTAATTTAGATTAAACTCGACAATTACTGAAAAGTTGGGGATAGATCATTGTGGCAAATACAAATTAGCCGAACTTAGAACGATCTCCGTGTCCAAACTTCTATGTAGAAACCTGCACATCTAATATGAAAGTATTAAGGAGTGTAGATTTCTACAATTTTAGAATTTGTATTTCCCAAAAAAACTAAAACTTTTCCTGAACTTAAAGTAACAGATTTTGCATTGTATCCTCTTGATATAGACATACTTCCACTGTTTGAAAAAGTTCCTGCAGATACGTCATACAATTCTGATGTTGATAAATTGTTAGTCCCATCATTACCACCAATAACCAATACTTTATTATTCGATAGTAAATTAGCCGCACTTATTAACCTAGCCACATTCATATTTCCAGCTAATGTAAAAGTCGCATTAGAAGAATCAAGTATTTCAACAGATGATAGAAATGTTGTATACGCTGCTATACTTGAACCACCAACTATTAAGAATTTGGTATCACTTAACTTTACCGTAAATGGCCACATTCTTTGAGAATTCATATTTCCATAACCTTGAAAAGTACCAGCTTGAGGATCATAAACCTCAGTACTTTTATAAGTTGTAGATTGACTTACTCCGCCGATTACTAGAACCTTTCCATTGTTTAAAAGTATTGATGAGTGATAATATCTGTTTACGCTCATAGATCCAGTAGTAGAAAATGTACCTGTAGATACATTGTAAATTTCTGCTGTATTTGTTCCTGATGCGTTAGCAAATGTTTGACCTCCGATTATTAGAACATTATTATTTTGTAATAATGTAGCAGAATGTATATTTCGAGATGTGTTAAGATTTCCTGAATTGGTAAATGAATTATTACTAGGATCAAATAGTTCACTAGTATTTATAGTGCCGCCACTAAGATTTGCTGAACCACCGGCTAATAATACTTTTCCATTAGACAAAAGCGTTGCAGAGTGAAATACTCTCGGAGAATTCATATTTCCAATCGATACCGATTGTCCAGTAGATGGTTCAAACAATTCTGCACTAGATAAAACGGTAGAACTATTATTTATATAACCTCCCGTTATTAACACCTTGTCATTGTTTAACAAAGTAGCAGTTGCCCCTCCATCTGGTCGAACTTCAAGCAAATTCCCTGCCACAGTCCAAGTCCCCGAATTAGCCACACATACAACACTCACACTAGCCACATTCGCCGTTGCCGTCCCTGTCCCGCTTGAAACCGTACAAGTCTGACCACTCGGCTGAGTCAAAACAGTTACATTATAAGTCGAACCACTGACAATCGCTGTGGTAAATGTGAAATTACCGCTCGCTGAGATAGATAAATTATTCCCAGAATTATTTTGAAGCACTACAGTTCCAGTAAGTCCGCTCACAGTTCCGCCTATCGTAAATGTAGACGCAGTTCCTGTTCCGCTACCTGTAGGCGTTCCAGTTGTAGTAACTGTTCCGGTATTAACTGTTTTCTTTCCAAATAGAGGATTGCCTGTTAAAAGTGCAACTAAGCCGTTGATTAGATTTAACTCAGGTGTTGAGTTGGTTGGAACATCTAACTTACAACCAAATGACAAAAGGAATGCGAGTGAAATAAGAATTATTTTTTTAGCGGCTAACATATCAAAACCTCCATCGGTATTCGATGCTCATTGTTCTTTCAAATCCTCTGGTGTAAGAATCAGACTGGATTGGATTTTGGACATTGGCTCGAAATTGGATTCCTGAATCTCTAGCGGTTAATCCTTTATTGCCCAGTACTGCCACATCTAGCAGGTTAAACAGATAAGCCACTCCTGCAACTCCAGATCCGATTTGTGCCATAGACGCAGAGGCTTGCATACTCTGCTCTGCTGAATTTGCTTGCGAATAAGAAAGAATTCCAAAAATGGTTGGGTCGATAAATGCACCAACTAGTCCAAGTGTATTAGCAGAGTCATAATCACCCTTAGCTGCATTTAGGCTTGCACTGCTATTCATAAAGATTCCAATTCCACCTAAGAACGATGCGAGAAATAAACTTCCTTTTATATTTTCATTCTGATAGAACTGTCCCCAGCCTGGAAAAAGTGCTGATCTCCAAAGAGCTTCATTTTTCAGTAAAGATGTTTCTTTACACCCACCCTCGATTCTACAAATTAATTTTTCTACTAATTGTAATGAAGAAGACTCTAAACCTTCTAATGTAGAAGAACTCACCTTATCCGCTACATCTTGCGTTCCCTTTTCCACGTCCGTTAGAAAGACGTTTAGCGCATAATTATCCCCAAACTTAGATACTTTTCCGGTTAATATTTTATTAGCCGCTAATAATTTTCCTACTTGCACTTCACAAGCTGAATCCGTACAGCCCAGTTGGGAAATACCCTGCTCTTTTAGAACTTTAGAAATATTTTGTCTATCAATGATATGAAATTTTTTACTATTGATCATATCTGTTGTCAGAAATCCTGTAATCGTTTCTGCCTCTGGCTGTGTAATGGAAGAGCCTGCTTTTATATCTAAAATTGCAATTCTTAGTTTCTTTGTCTCTTGAGCTTGTAACCCAGAAAGACCAATGGCGAGGATAAATGCCGTCAAGTTAACGATTTTTACAGTCATTTCGAACCGAGCACATAAGTTAGTGCGAAGTGTGAGAAATCTATCTGGCAAAAAAAGTATTAGGTTTATCTTATACTTTCTTTGTAAAATAGACCTTGCGAAGGCTAAGGGCGCGATCAAGCGCAGGGTAGAACGATGATACTGTTCGAAGTGACTGGAGTAAGCAATGCTCGATCCGGTTCTTCTGTTACCAGTGTTGTTTCCTTGTTTCATTTGATTTTTTTAACCACCTTTTCGATTTTGTCTAACGTGTCTTCTCCGAACCCGATGGATTCAAATATAATCTTGCCTTTTTTATCTATGATAAAACAAGCTGGTACAGCAAGTTTTGGTTTAATGTATGCTTCAGCGGCTACTTGGTGTATGTCGAGAAGGCTAAATTCCTAGATTCCAAAGGAAGTTATCATCTCTTGTCCCTTTGCCGACTCAGAGCTAGAATCTATATTAATGAAGTAAACTTTTATTTGTGGGTATTTCTCTATTAGCCGCAGTATTTCAGGAATTTCTTTTTTGCAAGGCTCGCAGTACGTAGCCCAAAAGCTAACCAGTATGTTTTTGTTTTTTAGAAACTCAGAAAGAAATTTATGCTTATCGGTTTTATACTCCATGAGCATAAAGGAACTCGGCGCGTTATCGCCTATCTTTGCAAAAATAGGAAACGTTAGGAGAATGAAAAGAAGAACGCTAAGCTTTGCTTGCTTGCTTGCTTGCTTGGAGAATTAGTCTTGGATTTCATAGGAATTGTCCTTTGCTATTCGTATATAACATTAGACAATTCTCAATCCAAAATTCAAAATCCATAATTTTTACAATATTTCTTTCAAAATCACAGTCACATGTCCGGCGAGCGGCAAATCAGCAGTAATCTTTAGAGGAATCCGTTTGTCGTCGTTGGAAATCCAAATGTAGATATTTCCTTTCGAGCGAAAGATTCCAGTGGTTTTGATAAAAGGTTGGACAACGATCGTTTCGTATTCTTTTTCTTCGCCATTTATTTCTAGTTCTAATTTTTCTTGGCGTAGAATTTGGATTTTCATTTCGGTGAGTTTTAGATCATCAAAAAGGTTAATCGAAAAAGACTTACCTGCTTCGACTTGGGATTTATATTCTCTTTGGAAATAAATTGCAGAAAGTATATCTTGGAATTCATTTGGTAAATTAGCAAAGTCGCCTTCTTTTTCTACCCAATTCACACCTTCCCTCTTAACGCCCACCTTCTCCGTATTACCCGAAAACCGACTTCCCTGCCAATGCGCCGTTTTTTTCGAGAGATTGTAGGTTACCGAATGATTCCTGCGATAAAAACCTTCGTGTAATTTTTTTTCACTATAAACAGGGAGTTTGTGTTTTAAATTCCAAACACTTTTAATCCGATCATCCACTTTAAAAAAGCGGTTAATCCAAGGTGTTCCCTCTGCCTTAGTTTCAAAGATAAGACACTCTTCCCCATTCACAACCGTTTTACTCGGAACAGTCATCGTAGAATACCCCACCGTCATCTTCCAAAGGTTAATTTCATATTTCAAAACCTCCCCCACTTGAAACGCTTGGGCTTCAAGAGATAAAGAGAATAAGAATAACAAACTATGTAATTTTATGAATCGCATTTTTGAGTAAATCTTGAATTTAATAGGCTAAAGGAGGCACAATGCTGTCAAGTTAAGAAAAGAATTAACCACCGAATACACGAATTAACACCGATATGTTTAAAATATTCAATATTTTATCCGTGTTCATCCGTGGTAATCTTTATGTGCTTCTCTTAACTTAATAACATTATGTAACGGGTTTAAGTTATAAAAATCGGTTAATTTTGATAAATTTACATTGACTAGTGCAATAATGATTATATAGTACCAATTTGCAGCTTACGTTTATAGGACTGAGACTGTGTAAAATCTTTGCCACAGAGGCACATAGACCCAGAGATGAATGGGGGGTTTCGTTATTCTGTGATCAAAAATTTATGTTTGTAAGCAGTCCCTAGTGTTCGATAGTAATGTAAGTTAGGTTAAAAAGTAAGGAATCTATTCTGTATGGAATGGGAAAAAATTTTAAGAGACGCAGTAAAAGACAATACAATCAAAGAATTGTATCTAAGAAAAGTGCCATCACTCAAAACTTGTGAAGACTGGAAACAAGTAAAAGAAGTGGGGTTAGTGGATCACAAAACGAAATATGCACATTACAAAGGCGGGTTGGTCAAATATGGGGACAGGCTTTATTTTGTACTTGACCAGAGATTGGAAGCAATTGCTCCTTTCAGAGCCTGGAACTTTAAAACTAAAATTAAAGTCACAGACCCTGAATAAGCACACTACCTGATTAGTTTAATAATCAGGTTTAGTTTTTCCGAAATTTGAATTACGTCCTGGATCTTGGTTTTATCAATTAGAATTGCTTCAGGACTAATTTCTTCCATCACAATCTTTTTACCTTTAATCTGACCAAGTAGTAACTCCATCACGTGTGGATCGTATGTTTTGAGCAGTACACAATCTTCTGTCACAACAACGATAGGAAGATTTTTACTCCAATCATCAAACAAGAACATCAAGTTTTGTGCAAGCTCAGCCTTGCTAGATTCTCTCAAGAACTGAATGAAAAGATTTGGATCATAACCCAGTAAAATTCCATTTTGAAAAGAATCCTTGGTTAAAGCAAAAGTAAATACTCTATCGTAATCTTTAAGCTCAGTAAACACTTTGAGTAAATGAATTCCGTGAAGAGAACATTTTTCAGGGAAAGCAATGATACTAAAGTCGGAGTTAATGGTGATTCCCCCCTTCTCTGTATGCTTAGGAATTGCTTTAGACTGAAAGTAGTATTTTCCTAAATCAGAAAGTACCAAAAAGCGAGACGGATATTCCACTTCCAAAAGACCGAATAGATGGAGATAAAAAATCGCACTTATGATTTCTTTTCTCAGATCTAATAAATCAGATTCAAAATTTTTGATTTTGAATCCGGGGGATAACACTAAGTTTTCTCTGACAACATTTGAAAAAATTACAGATGTGTTTACCTTTCCCATATTCAAAATGATTTGAACACATTTATCTAAAATTGGTTTATCGTAAAAGGGAACTTCGATGGCAGAAAATACTTCCGGTGGATTAAATCTCTTAGAACGAACTTCGTTGACTTCATGGATCACAAGATTCATAAGTTCAAAAATATCTTTCCTTTGGAATTCATCAATCGCACCGGTTAATACAATGTTTTCCCCTTTAATATCAACTAAGTTTAACATTTTTAAGATAGGTAAAATCAGCTCAATTTGATATACCTGTCCTTTTTCTGGAAAAATATCAATGTCTGGTTTAAGTAAATCTTGTTCTGTACGTTTGTTGTCCGCTTGTTTGATTTTACCTGACTTTGCGAGACTTAACCCCTTGCGGGATATAAACGAAATCATCTTTTTGATATTTAAGAAAAAATCTAAATCGTTCTTAGCAATTTTTTCTTGTTTTTGTTTTGTGCCTTTTTTTACGGAAGGCAAAAGAGTATTAACCTGAATGTAAGTTAGAATCTCTTTTGGAATTACAATAATACGAATGAATCTTTCATCAATATAATACGTATCAAAAATTAAACCCTTCGCAGTCAAATCAGGTATTATCTGCTCAAACTTTCCACGATTCACATTGATATAATTGCGAACAACTTCTGCTTCAATGACTCCACCATGAGTATAAACATAAAGTAGAACATCACGTTCCAGTTCATTTAAAGATTGAACACAAAGAGAAATTCCTTCATCAGAAAGAGCAACTTTGGTGAATTCATCAATCGAGTCTACTTTCTTTAAACCAATGGATTTTACCCATTCGCCAGAAATTTGATCAGTAGGGAGTTTGTGTAAATATTTATCTAGGGATAATTTAAACTTCTCCCCTTTTGCATTTACATCTAATTTAATTAGCGTTGCGATTTCTTCGTAAGCATGGTACTTATCTAAGTTGTTGGTGAGACGTTCCCGATTTTTTCGTTGGTATACCAAACAATATTTTCTAAGTACACCTAATTCTGTTTCTGCGTTAATCGGGTGAAGAGAAGTCTTGCGAACAATCTCTCCAAGGGTTTGTACGTTTTTGTTTTTAAGAATTAGAGAGAAGATGTTAACTTGAATCGGAGTGAGCTTTTCGAGTATCGACTTTAAATAGAATTCTTCTTGAAAGGAGGAATAGAGCTGTGTAACAGATGTCTTTTTGTCTTTTCCTGTGAACTTATGAAGATTCCAAAGAGTGGCTACTTTTTTTAGCTCAGTAAGCTCCAGTTTTCCAAGCTCCTGAATTAAAATGTTTTCTTTGTCCATATTTGATTTGCTTATTTTACTTCTTTTAGAAATTTCTGACAATGTTTGTCAAAAATGATATTCTGTAAACAAAAAATCATCCTAACGAAATGAATTGTCAGTAAAACTAACCCTGAAATTTTATCCATATGACTCATGTAACAGACAATCTCTCATCTGGAATCAATGCCATTTTACGAGTAGCCGACTCATTTAGGATACTTTCTACTAAGTTAGCCCAAGTGTTGGCAGACATTCTCTTAGACAAAAAAGACAGCCAACTTGCAGTTCGTCTAAGGGAAGCCTTCGCAGATCTAGGTGCAACTTATATAAAATTAGGGCAATTTATCGCCTCTGCCCCTTCCCTATTTCCAAAGGAATATGTCGAGGAAATGCAAAAATGCCTAGATTCTGTCAGACCAGTCCCATTTAAAACCATCTTACAAATCGTAGAAAAAGAATTGGGAGCAAAACCGAGCCATTTTTTTTCCTTTATCGAAGAAAAACCACTAGCATCGGCTTCTATTGCGCAAGTTCACGCAGCGACTACTGTAGATGGATTCGATGTAGTGATAAAAGTTCAACGTCCTGATATTGAAACAGTATTAAAAACAGACATGAATCTGATTTATCTTGCAACCCTACTTTTTGAAAAATTAGCGCCGGGTGTAAAAACTTCTGGTCTAACGGACATCGTAAAAACATTTCACGACTCCATCCTTCTCGAAGTAGACTTTATCCAAGAAGCTAAGAACATAGAAGAGTTTGACAAACATCTAATTAATACAAACGAGACTCGTGCAAAAGTTCCAAGAGTATTTCACAACTACAGCACAAAACGGCTGTTAACCATGGAACGTTTTTACGGAATTCCTCTCACTGATTTAAAAGCAATCAAAGCAGTTTCGAATAACCCAGCGAAGACGTTAACCGACGCACTCGATATTTGGTTTTCCTCTCTTGGAAGCGGAATGTTTCACGCAGATGTTCACGCCGGAAATTTACTGGTTCTAAAAGATGGGAAAATTGGATTTATAGATTTTGGAATTGTAGGAAGAATTTCTCCTGAGACTTGGATGGGACTGATGCTATTTATGGAAGGACTCGGTTCGACTAACGCAAAGACTATGGCAAAAGGTTTAGTCCAAATGGATTCTACTGCAAAGGGAATTGATGAAGTAAAATTTGCCAAAGATTTGGAATACATCTTTGAGGAAATGAATGAAATTGCAATGAATCTACAACTAGGCGATGTAGCAAGTATTGATGAGTCGCGGCTAAATGCTGTTATGCTCCGAATCAGTGACATCAGTAAAAACAATGGACTCAAAATTCCACATGAATTCGGTCTTCTCATTAAACAGATGTTATACTTTGATAGATACGTCAAGATCCTCGCACCTGAAATGGATTTAATCAAAGACCTAACTCCAATGGAAGTAGAGAAAAATCGCAACAAACCTAAATCGCTAGGATTTAGATAAGAAAAAGAATACCACCGATGAACACCGAGAAAAGAACGATAAAAAATGATATAAACTCAAACCGAATTACAAATACGAAACAACCATCGTATCTTTTATCTGTGTTCATCGGTGTCCATCGGTGGTAATCTTTTAATAGTCTTCATGAAGAAAAGTTTAACTAGTTTAGAATTAGAGAAAATCGCAATCATTGATTCTCTGGATCAAGAAAAGCTAAAGGCGGAGTATGTCCTTGAATTAATTGATTATGGATTTTTGCCTGGAACAGAAATTACTTTAATACAAAAATATCCTTCCCAAAATAAAATTGTAGTCAAGATAGGCAAATCCCACTTATCCCTTAGAATGAATGATGCAGAGCATATACAGGTGAACACAAATGGAAACTAATTATCGCTGTCTACTAGTCGGAAATGCAAACGCTGGAAAAACTTCTCTCTTCAACCAGCTAACAGGGCTTAGCCAAAAGACAGGAAATTTTCCAGGAGTTACTGTTGGAATTGCCACAGGCGAAGTAAAACTAGAAGATAAAACTTTGGAAGTAATTGATTTACCAGGTTCGTTTTCTCTAAACGCAAACTCGGAAGATAAAAAAACTCTGACTCGATTTTTGATTAACCGAAAAGAATCTGATAAAATTATTTTCGTTCTAGATGCAATTCTACTCGAACGAAGTTTACAATTTCTATTTCAAATCATGGACTTGGGAGCACCAATCCTACTTGTGATTACCATGAAAGATATTTTACAAAAGAAAAACTTATTCATCCAAGTAGAAACTTTAAAAAAAGAACTGGGCATCGAAGTTATCCTAGTAAATGCAAAAAATGGAGAAGGAATTCCAAAATTAAAAGAGTTAATTGTAAATCCCTATAACTTTAAAACTCCAAAAAGACTTTGGGCTTGGGATGAAAAACGAGAAAACTTTTTCCAAAACCTACTTGCAAAACTAGAAGCGGATAATATTCACTATCTCCAATTTGTTTTAAGTAATACACTTAAAAAACTTTCTGGAGAAAAATTACAAAAAGAACTTCCTGGAATAGAAGAATTTAAACCAGAAATCCAAAACTTAATTTCTTCTGAACTAAAAAACTCAGGTCTAGTTTACAAATACCAAGAAGAAGTAATTCAAAAATCTTTTAAAATTAAATCTATCATTAGTAAAGTTCTCACTGGAAACACAGAAGACAAATCCAGTTTATCCTCTAAGCTGGACAGGTTTATTCTACACCCTGTATTTGGAATGTTTACTTTTTTTCTGGTCATGGGTTTCGTATTTCAGTCTTTATTTTCTTGGTCGGAATACCCGATGGAGTTTATCGAAAAATCTTTCGAAAGCCTAGGAATTTATTTTCAAACGACTTTACCCGAAGGTCCATTTAACGGACTTATCACAAAGGGAATCATTGGTGGAGTCGGCTCCGTGCTGGTTTTTATTCCTCAGATTGCACTTTTGTTTTTATTCATTGGAATCATGGAAGAATCCGGGTATCTCTCGCGTGTATCGTTTATCATGGACAAATTCATGGGCAGATTCGGATTATCCGGTAAGTCGTTTATTCCCCTTCTCTCATCTGCCGCTTGTGCGGTTCCTGCAATTATGAGTACAAGAACAATTGAAAATCGCTCAGACAAAATGGCGACTATTCTTATTTCTCCGCTCATCACTTGCTCTGCACGTTATCCGGTATATATCCTTGTCATTGGAGCCATTTTTCCTAAGACAGAAATACTTGGAATTTTTTCTTTGCAAGCGCTTATGCTTTTTGGACTATTTATCCTCGGAATGATTACTGCTCTACTCTTTGCGCTTTTATTTAAAAAAACTTTCTTTCGCCACGAGTCCTCTTATTTTTTAATAGAACTTCCCTCTTACAAAATTCCTTCGATTAAAAATCTTTTTCTAAATGTCTACCAAAACGTAAAAGCATTTATAGAAAATTCTGGAACGATTATTCTATACGTGTCTATCCTACTTTGGTTTCTCGCCTACTACCCTGTAACCGCTCCTGTAGATTCGACGGCTACCAAACCAGAAACAGAAATTTCACAGTCTTATGCGGCAAAAATTGGAAAGTTTATTGAGCCAGCAATTGAGCCTTTAGGATTTGATTGGAAGATTGGAGTTGGAATTATTTCTTCTTTTGCCGCCCGAGAAGTAATGGTTTCCACTCTTGCTATTATCTATGGAGTGGAAGGCGACGAGACGAGTGACGATTTAAAGAGTTCTATTCAGAAAGATATAAACCCCAAGACAGGAAAAAAAACTTGGAGCGTACTAACAGCGATTAGCCTACTAATTTTCTTTGCTTATGCAAGCCAATGTATGTCTACTTTAGCCGTTGTGCGACAAGAAACTAAGTCTTACTTCTGGCCTAGTTTTTTATTTGTCTATATGTCTATTCTGGCTTATTTGAGTTCTCTTTTGGTTTACCAAGTAGGAATCGCACTTGGATTAGGAATTTAATCTAAACACTAAATAGTTTAATTATACTTTTAACCAGCTCTCGGTACTTAGTATCTTTTACATAGTAAAACACTCTGTTCGATTCCTTACGGCTATCTAAAATTCCATTGTCCTTCATTTTGCTCAAGTGTTGAGAAGTTACTGACTGACTTACACCTGTGAAATCGGCAAGATCATTCACGGATAACTCTTCTTTAGATAGTGCATACAAAATCATAAGACGAACAGGATGCGCGATACCCTGAACACCTTTAATCGCTCCATCTAATTGTTTCTTACTTAGTTCAAATTTTATCTTTGTCATCAAATTTATCCTGCCCGAGAACTTACAGTTTGAAACAGTCTATTGATTCACCTATAAATTTTCAATATTATTTTAGTAAAAATCTTGCAAAACTGGTGGTTTTTATTTTTTCGCAACTACTCATTTGCCATAAAGATAAAGTGTAAAATGCTTAACCTTCTCAAAGGAAAACTTTTAACTTTGTTAAGTGAAAAATGTAAAAATTTTCGCACACAATGTTCGTTTTGTGACTCAGTATAGGTATGATTACCTTTCAAAATAAAAATCAATTCGTGAGATATGAATTTAACTGGGAAGAAGATTCCGTTTCCACGCTACTGGTTCCCGAATTTCTCTATGATGATTTCCTATCTAAAACGAAAAAGCACAGGGGAAATACCGCTCTCTACCTTCAAAGCCTTCTTAGGCGGTTTCGTTCTATTACCCACTCTGGTCTTATTCCCGAAGCTGAGAAATTGAAGACCTCCTACCAAGAACGCAATCTTGGTCTGAAGAAGGTTAGCTTTATTCCGAAAAATCGGGACTGGCTTGAATTAGGTGAGCTGG
>DDBL01000023.1 GCA_002333425.1 Leptospiraceae bacterium UBA2033 | reverse complement strand
GGAAACTTACGAGAACTTTTCAGGAGTAGGTTTCCTCGACATCGTGTCTCGGAAAAACTGTTTCTGAAATATAGATCAAATTAAGAGTATTTTCAATGAAGTTTAGCAAGATTATTATGTTGATAGAAAAGTATTAAATATAAGCATGTAAAATCTATGGAAAAGAGTCTATACTTTGAGTTTGACAATATCAAAATTTATAACCACAATATTATCGAATCAACTTTTGAAGATAAATCAGTAGACTTAATAGTCACATCGCCTCCTTATAATGTAGATATTCAATACAGTTCAAATGATGACAAATTAGTATATGAAGATTATTTGAAATTTACTGAACAATGGTTACAAAAATCTTTTGATATGTTAAAAGATGATGGTCGAATGTGCCTAAATATACCTTTAGATAAAAATAAAGGCGGTCAGCAAAGTGTAGGAGCAGACATTACTACTATTTGCAAAAAAATAGGTTTTCAATATCATTCAACTGTAATTTGGAATGAGGGAAATATTTCTAGACGAACAGCTTGGGGTTCTTGGCTTTCTGCATCCGCCCCTTATGTAATCGCCCCAGTTGAATTAATTTTAATACTTTATAAAGAAAAATGGAAAAAAACTAGTGGAAGTTTAGTTTCAGATGTAACCAAAGAAGAATTTATGAATTGGACAAATGGGTTATGGACTTTCAATGGAGAAAGTAAAAAAAGAATTGGACATCCTGCCCCTTTCCCAATTGAACTCCCAAGACGATG
The DNA here is from genome assembly GCA_002333425.1 of Leptospiraceae bacterium UBA2033. GTDB lineage: Bacteria > Spirochaetota > Leptospiria > Leptospirales > Leptospiraceae > UBA2033. The sequence goes on along the minus strand of DDBL01000023.1, from coordinate 2,322 downwards.
TATTAAACTTTTTAGTTTTGTTGGTGATACAGTTTTCGATCCTTTTATGGGAAGTGGAACAACGCTATTAACTGCTTTACAAAATAATAGAAAAGCGATTGGGACTGATATAGATAAAGATTATTGTGAATTAGCGAAAAAAAGAATACTACAAGAATCGGATAAGGTTTTGTTTAAAAATGCCTGATAATTTATCACAAAAAGAATTAATTAAAGAGTTCTTCATTAAAAACCCAATGAGGGATATTAAGCACCCAGAGGTTGTAGATTGGGTAGTCAAAGAATGGAAAAAAAGAACTGGAGAAGTTTTTAGAGACCCAGATAGAGGAATTAGATCACTTGCTCAAAGTGGATTTTTAATTAAAGTATCTAAAGGTGTCTATAAATATGACCCAAATTTTGAACATGAAAGAGAACTTGAGGACTTTACTGCCGCTCAAAAAAATGAGATTTTAAAGCGAGATGGCTATAAATGTGTTATTTGTGGTAAAGGGAAGAAAGACGGTGTTGAATTGCATGTTGACCATATAAAAGCCAAGGATTATGGTGGGGAAGCAAGCATTGAAAATGGTCAAACATTATGTGCCCCACATAATTTTATGAAAAAAAATTATAAACAAACAGAAACAGGAAAGAAAATGTTTATAAGACTTTACGAACTTGCAAAGAAAGAAAAAAATAAAGAACTAATTAAATTTTGTGCGGAAATATTGACAGTTTTTGAAAAAAATAATATAAACGGTCATATTGAGTGGAAGAAATAGAACAAATGAAAATAAATTATAAATTGACTTTTTTATTTGTTGTCGATTACTAAATATAAAGAAGGTTCATAAATGGAAACAGCTATAAATGAGTTTGAGGATATAATAAAGGTATTCAATGAAAATACACCTAATGAAACCATAAAAAAAATCAAAGAAATATTGGGTTATATTGAAGCCTTTGAAGAACAAAAGAATGAAAACATAGAATTTATCGTTGGGACAAGGGGAACAAATTGCCTACAAGAAATGAAATATACGGTCAGATAAATTCAGCTAGTGATTTAGTAAGAAGACAATATTTAAAAGAGCTCAATAATTATACAAAAAGAGACGCTATATTATATTCCTCTTTTTTCCATGGGTTAAACCAAAACATACCAAGTTACTTAATATCTATAAACATTAATGATATTCAAGGTTTTATGGCTGCTTTACACGGGATGAAGTCAGAAAACCTAGATTTAATTTTGCATAGCCCATGAGGGTCATTAGAAGCATCTGAGCAAATTATAAAATATTTAAGAAATAAATATAAGCATATAAGAGCTATTATCCCACAAAACGCAATGTCAGCAGCAACTATGATAGCATGTGCATGTGATGAAATTATTATGGGTAAACATTCGGCATTGGGTCCAATAGACCCTCAAATTACTTTTGATTCTTTTACTTCACCAGCTCAATCCATTCTTGACGAATTCGAAATGGCGAAAAGAGAAATTACTATTAACCCTGCATTGGCAGCAATTTGGATGAAAAGAATTGAAAAATATCCGACTGGATTTATTCAAATTTGCAAAAATACAATAGAATTATCCAAGGAAAGACTTACGTTATGGTTAATGACTTGGATGTTAAAGGATATTCCTGACAAAGAAACCATTGCAAATGAAGTGGCTCAATGGCTTGGGACTACAAATATACATAAAACGCATGGGAAGCCAATAGACATAAATGAATTAAACCATTTCAAATTAAATGTTACTCCATTAGAAATGGATCAAGAATTACAAGAGAGGGTCTTATCTGTTTTCCATGCAACTATGGCTACTCATGATTTTAGTCAATGTGTTAAAATAATTGAAAATCATAATGGGTTAGGACATTTTATAAGTGCTAAACGATAATATTATTACAAAACAATTCATTAAATTTAATGCGCCTAACGTCGAGTTTGCGGAAATTGTTACAGAATAGTTTTAACAAACAACTTCGCAAACCCGATATATAAAAAAGAATCGTATTGTCAGATGGAGTAAGTATTACACCTGACCTCGTGTCAGGGCTGGTTTTAGTAAGAGCGTAAGTTTAGATGCAACGGTTCACACGCGTTTAAAACGTCGCACAACTACGCGTGAACCGCTGCGAGGCAAGAAACGATTTGCCTCTTGATTCGACCTGTTATACCGTAATGTCAGAATTTTCCGCATTAAGGCTAACCACGCATAGCCAACGCCAAGAACGGATTTGGCATAGTCTATGCACTGTATAAGGACGGTCGAATTCATAAACCCTTGCCGCCTTTACGACGGTTACGCTTAACGTTAATCGCAAT
>DDBL01000007.1 GCA_002333425.1 Leptospiraceae bacterium UBA2033 | reverse complement strand
TTGACCTTGCGGCTGCGAAGTAGTAGCCTCTTTTGGCTTTTCTTCCTTTTCCATTGGCTCTGCCGCAGAATCTGCCATAGCTAATTTTTCCGCACGAGGAGCTGACATTTTTTTAAGTCCACCTGATGCAGTGGAAGTGGGAGCTGGGGCTGGCATAGGAGCTCTCTCTTCTGAAACAACTAGATCATCCATCGCACCTTCATCATAGTCTCTTGATTTTCCATTCCTTGATCTGGCACCCCTTCCATAAGGTCTTGATTGATAAGCGTAGTATCCCCTGTAACCGTAAAGATACACTCCAAACCAATTTAGGGCATCATAACTTTTACTAGTTCCATAAACATACGGATTCCAATCTTTTTGGAATAAATGAAAGTTTTGCACTTGAAAATCTTGTGGATTGTTCCAGTGCGCATAAGAGTAATTATACGGATAAATCGAAAAATCCCAAGAATTTTTTCTAAACATGTCGAGTGACGCATCATAAAGAGTTGCCAGCATTTCTGAAACTACTTTTTCTGATTTTTTGCCTTGGATTTTAATTCGCCATTCTTCTTTTTCCCCAGGTTGTAGTTTATTTCTAAATGTTTCAAAGCTAAGTTTTAATTCTTTGTTTGTATAGGGAACATTGATATGATGTGAGTTTACGATGATTTGATTATCTTTCACCAAGGCAAAATGTGCTGTAATATTTCCGCGATATTCTTCTTTGATCGGAATTTCAATTAATTTCTGAGAGTCTCTAAGAGAAATCCATTCGCGGATAATGATGGTTTTGTCCAATTCTACTTCGTAAAGAACTTTCACTTCTTCCGATGCACCTACTAGAAGTCCAACTGTTTCGCCCGGTTCTGCACTTTGTTTTAAAGGTAGAATCCAGCTATACGTTGGAACGGGCACTGGTTGTTTTGCACTTTCGGAATACACAGTGAAGTATTTAATTTCTTTGGCTTCTTGCCCAAATTTATCAATCGACTTAATTTCTAAAACATACTTCCCTGGTTTCCATTTAGCTAAATTCTTTAGAGTAAGTTTCTTTTCTCTTTCGGTGTTAAATGGAGTATTTAGAACTTCTTTCTCTTTTTCCCATTTCGAAACGTCATCTTCGTCGGCATAAGCTTCGTTCGGAAAATCTCTGTTATACTCAATTCTAGGAATAATAAACTTATCCGCCTTTTGCCATTTTTTACTTCGAAATGCGTGTGCGGGAGATTTTAATTTATCTACAGTGATATAACCCTGAGCTGGCTCAAATTCTCCGTTTAAATTCGTGGTAAGAATAGCAAACGGCTCTTTAGTTGTAACGTTTACCATTTCAGGAATATTTACATTTACGACTAATGCAGTGTAACCTACATAAGCAAATCCAGACGTAGAGCAAGTTTCCCCATTTAAATCAGTTACATCTGCAATGACTTGGTAGGAAAAAGAAATCCCAGGCTCTTTCGGGACAGATTTATCCGCTATAGCCTCAAATTCAATTTCAAAATAACCCTTTTCGTCTGTCTTTAGAGTTCCCTGCTTAATTTCCATTTGTGGACTAGATGGATTCCATCCTCTATAAAAATACCCCCACCAATACGGATAACGAGCATTACGCACAACACGATATTTTACATCCGCATTATCAATATTAGCTCCTGAGAATGCCCGAGCAAAACCTTTTATTTTAATTTGATCACCTAATCTATAAGTGCCTTTTACTTTTTCAAATTCGACAGCAAACTTAGGTCGTTTATAGTCCTCCACAGAAAAATAAACATTTCCATTATAGCTAGTATTCAAACTCATTTGACCATTTAGAGTATTAGTCGGAGCAGTAAAACTTCCACTAAAAGTCCCAAATTCATTGGTAGTAAGATTAAGCTGACTTACTTGCTGGTAGTTCACGTTCATAAAAGTAACGGTTACGGGAGTATTCGGTTTGATGGAACGGTTTTTATCATTTGACTCAACCAAAATTCCTTTAAAGTAAATCGTCTGACCTGGGCGATAAATGGCTCTGTCTAAAAAAAGTTTTGCAGTTATGTTTGCATATTTACTCTCTTTGTAATTGGGGTTCTGGTAAAGAGGCATTTGCCGGTTAACGTCCCCATAGTAATAATCATCAATTGGTTCGAGAAAATCATTTCCTTTTTTTAAAGTCATATAGAAGTATTTGTAATCTTTTTTTGCTTTGAGTTGGAAATAACCTGTCTTATCCGTTGTAAGGGATTGGTCTGCAATGATGTCGTATCTGCTTTTTTTATTATTGTAAATCTGGTAATAAGTATGCACTTCTACACCTGATTCCACTTCTCCCGTAGCACGATTTAATACAAAGTATTCAATGTCTTGCGTTGGTTTCACTCGGTCAATGAAAGTCAGGTTAGAAATATTTGTGAAAGCAAACGAAACCGCCTGATTAGTAAAAGTCATATTCTTATCCGTTCCGACAAGAATTAGATACTGACCAAAGTCTAATTCGGGTAATCTAATTTCAGCACGATGCTCCATAAAATCCTTATCGTTTGGAAGTTTAATGCTAAATGTTTTATCAGCTTGTAATTTTGCAAAATGTCCGATTAAAATTTCTTCATAATTAATATAGATTTTATGTTTATTGTAATACTCCGCAAACTCCTTCTTAACCTCATTCATTTTTGTACGATTAACTTTGTAAACTCTAAGATAAAGTGTATCTAAATTTTTATAATTTACAAGGCTAAGAAAAGGTTTTTCTGGAATATTGATTTTTTCCATTGAAAGAGAAACAGATTTTGTTTTGATCTGTGATTGGAGGCTACGGCAATTTTGTGCTCCGTCTGATTTTGGAAATTTTTTTATTGCAACTTCACAAAGGTCGTATGCTTTTTTAGAAACCCATTTATTTTCCTCTGTTGGAGCAGATGTATATTTATGTGCTAAAGAATGCCAATACGTAGCAAGTGCAAATGCAACATCTGCACCCCTAGGATTACTAGCATTTTTTGCTGAAAGAAGTTCAAGTGACTTACGATACAACTCTCCCTTATTTTCCAAAACAGAATGATTATAAACAAATCCCAATCGTTTTAAATCAATTTCGACAAGGATGGAAGAATCACTTTCGGTTAGATGAATACGAGCCAAGTCCTGTAGGATTTGGAGCGCATAATACTTATAAGCCATTTGATCTTTAGTTTCGATTTTGAATTTTACAAACTCATTCAAATCAGAAAAATAAGCAGGATTGTCTATGATAAATGTTTCTGCCGGACGAGCAATTCCATGTTCTTGATAAGCAAAAAAATCAACAGCACGATGAGCTAGAAAATCATACAAAGTTGGGCGAAGATTACGACCGTTAGGCACATACTCAGGATCATGATTTAGAATAGATTTATAATCTTCAATTTTAATTTCTTTGGTTGTTTCAATATCTTTGATAGAAGCTGTGTATTCAGAAATAGATGCTTCAATCAGTTTAGTAGCATCCCAAGTACGAAGATCAGACTGAACAAATTTATCTGTCTTAGTTCTTTGCATGATATAATAACGATTGTTATTATAATACTGCCAATAGACCTCACCTAGTATTGAGTGTAATACTGGTTTTGCGTAAGAAGTGGCTAACTCCGTTTCTCTTTGTAATTCTTCTAGTGCCTTTGCAAATGCATCTTCTTCTACTTGACCAATGTATTTAACTTTGTGGATAACGGCTTTTATACTCTGGGATGGGTTGTTATCCTGATTTGCCTTTTTATAAATCGCATTTACTTTTTCCAGTGCGGATTTGGGAAGTCCCTTGGATTCATCGGCGGTAACTTTCTCCCAATCGGCTTTATAGGTTTCAGTCGAAAATTTCATTTTTTTATCTTCCTGACTCGCGAGCATAAGTGGAATCAAAAAAAATACAAACAAAAAAACGTTTCGGAGATGATAAAGAGTATTTTGGAGTTTAGGTCTATTCATTCCTACATGAAAAGATTTCCAAATTGCTTAGTCAAGCGGATTGCGATTCGCAATTTACAAACGAAATCGAATTTTTGTATTTGACCGTTATTGAAAACTATTCAAAATATCGAGAAATGATTTTAACAAAAATTATATGATTCGAATACTATGTATCTTTCTCTTATATATTTCTTTTATCAACTTGTATTCCTTCGAAGAATCGGAATTAAACCGATCCTTACGAGATTGGGAACAAACAAACCACAATCAGGCAATCGTACTTATCACAAGTCCAAGTTCTGGTATAATAGAATATGCCTACACAAAAGAAAACGCATTTTCTAAAAAACTTCCCGCAGGCTCTATTTTAAAAACTTTATCCTCCTTTGTATTTCTAGCAAACCCAGAAAAATTCCATACATCATGGGAGAAAAATTTTATTTGTAATGGAAAATTTGAAGAGCCTTATTCTAATTTTTTTACATTAGAAGATACAAATAATTACAATCTATTCAAAAATGAAAAGTCAGACACATTTTATTACAATTGCTCACTGGCTAAAGGGCATGGAGAAATTACTATGTCACAGGCATTAGCTTTGTCGTGTAATTCTTATTATCTCCACTTCGCATCACACAGCCCAAGTTTTTTCCATAATTCTCTTTTACAAGATTGGAAATTAGACGAAGGAACAGGGGCTTCCTTTGAAAGTTTTTCTAAACAAAAATTTACGAGACCAAAAAAAATAAGCCATTTTACCTCATCGCTCATGAGTATAGGAAATGCTGGTATAATAAAAGTAACCGCTCTCAAAATCGCCCAAATTTACGGTGCCATTTTTGCCAACACACAAATCCTAAAGCCCATTCAAAAAGGAGAAATGCCGGAAGTAGTAAATCCCTTTCCCTATTCCCAAAATACGAGAGAAAAAATTCAGGAAGCGTTGCGACTAGTAACAATAAAAGGTACTTTAAAAAATCTTTCCTTACAAAATACGAGCATCCAAGTTCTAGGCGGAAAAACAGGAACTCCCACAAAGGATGGAAATAAAACTCTTACTCATGGTTGGAATATCCTATATTTCAAAAAAGGGGATAATCTGTATTTGCTTGTAGTATTCACAGAAAATGGAAGTGGAAAAAGAGAGGCATTGGAGTTATCCTCTATTATCCTGAACTTATTATGAAAAATTCTGCCATAATACTTTTTTTAATTGCAAATTTTTTATCTGCAGACGATATAAAGGTAAATGTTCTTGGGAAACATCTTTTACGTGAATTCGAAATTAAAATCGAAGAAAATGCTCGTGTATTTTCTGACGAAAAAGACAGAACTTTAGAAAAAGGAATTTACAAAGTCAAAATAGAAAAAGAAGAATTAGTTTTTTTCAATGATGAAATTTTTCTACAAAGTAGGCAGATTTTATTTCGGTCAAACAATCAGTTTGATATAATTTTTTCTGATAACAAAAACAATCTAAAACGAACGTATAAAGGAGAACTAGAACTTCACTACGAAAAAGAAAATATACTTCTCATTTTAAAAATTCCTCTCGAAGAATACGTTATCTCGGCAACCTATTCCGAATTAGGAATATTACTGACTGATAAATTTACAACAAATGATGCCAAACGCGAACTCATCACAACACAAGAAATTGTAATAAGAACCTATGTATTAAACGAAAAAAATCGACACACGGATACAAAGTTTCATTTCTGCGATCTGACACACTGCATGAGTTTTAAGAATCATGTAAACAAATTCCCTTCCAAACCTAAAATGATTATAAAAGGAGATTCACCTATTAGCGGATACTTTCATTCTACCTGTGGAGGAATTCTTACTGGTCCAGAAGTATTTTGGCAAAAACATAGTTTGTCGAATCACTACAAAAGAGGCAATGATGGTTTAATACCAAACTGTAAAGAGTCCCCCCAATTTTCATGGGAAACAATTCTCACAAACGCAGAATTAGAAAAAATCTTAAATGAAAAACAAATTATATCCATCACTGCCATCGAACAAGACGGAAGAATAAAAAGTTTGAAATATACAAATGAAATTAACTCAAACAACGAAATTTCGATTTCTAGTTTTTTAAGTAGAACGGGGAAGCTCTTGGGATGGAACAAAATTAGGAGCAATTTTTTTGCAATAACCAAACTCCAAAATGGCTTTCATTTCAAGGGACTTGGTTTTGGTCATGGAATTGGACTTTGTCAATGGGGTGCTAAATACCTTGCGGATAACGGCAAATCTCATGAAGAAATATTACAGTTTTATTTTCCAGATACTATATTAGGAGAATAATACCCATTATTCCCAAGGATCAAAAACTTCCACTTTGCTTCTTGTAATTGCCAAACATGTGGATTCATGAGAAACCTCTTCAACTAGTCAGTCTAGTCAATTACAAAATCTCTCAGAGAATTTGTCAATAATAAAATAGGATGCTTTATTGAGACAACACTTTATGATCAAGAAAGATAGATAAAGATTATCACCGATGCACACCGAGAACACCGATAGAAGATACGATAATTCTTGTCTATTCATGGTTTGGTTTGGATTCACGTTAATAAAACGTCAATTCGGTGTAAGAATTTTTTCACCACCGATGAACACAGATAGCTTTAATTTCTCGTTTTTTTATCGGTGTCCATCGGTGTAATCGGTGGTAATCTTTTAATGTTTTCCTATATCGAATTCACGTTAATAAAGTAATTTGTTTTATAAAAAAAGATTTTAAAAATTTCCTATCTAATTCTGCTTGAATATATGAAAGCATACGTAGCAGAAAATTGGTGCGAGCCAGAAGAACTCGTTTACAAAGATGTGGAAGATCCTACTCCTAAAGCTGGAGAAGTGGTAATGGATATTAAAGCAAGTGGAATGAATTTTCCAGATATGCTTTTAATTCAGGGCAAATACCAAATGCGACCCAAACGTCCTTTCTCTCCGGGAATTGAAGTGGCTGGAATCATTTCTGCTGTTGGCGAAGGTGTCACAAAATGGAAAGTTGGCGACAAAACTATGGGCTTATGCTGGTTAGGCGGTTATGCAGAAAAAGTAGCCATAGCAGAAAAGAATATTTATCCGATGCCAGATGGCATGAGCTTTGAAGAAGCGGCTGGATTTATTGTTACTTATCAATCTTCTTATTTTGCAATCGTAGTTCGTGCAAATTTAAAAGCAGGGGAAACTATGTTAGTCCACGCTGGAGCTGGTGGAATTGGAAGCTCTGCAATTCAAATCGGAAAAGCGTTAGGCGCAAAAGTATATGCAACTGCAGGAAGTGAAGAGAAACTAGACGTTATCCGAAACCTAGGAGCTGACTTAGCTCTAAACTACAACGATGCCACTTGGTCCAAAAAAATTCGTAAAGAATATGGTGGAGTAGATGTTGTGATAGATCCTGTTGGAGGAGATGCATTTGATAAATCTATATTATGCACAAACTTTGAAGGAAGAATTGTGGTAGTTGGATTTACGAGTGGAAGAATTCCTACACTTGCGGTTAATATGCTTTTGCTCAACAACATAAGTGTAATGGGAGTCTACTGGAATTTATACCAAAACGATCACCCCGACCAAATCCAAAAATGTGTAACACAATTAAATGAATGGTATGTGCAAGGGAAAGTAAAACCATTGGTTTACAAGACGTATCCTCTAAAGGATGCACCCAAAGCACTAAGAGAAGTGGGAACAAGAAAAACATACGGGAAATCAATTTTATTACCATGAACAAAAAAAATCAACATGATAAAGTAAATCATAACCCAGAAATCGCCAAGGAGATGGAAATTTTTAATGAATTTTTAAAGAAAAAGGATTTAAAAGTTACCTCTCAGAGAATGCTTGTAGCTGAAACAATTTTTTCCATTCACCAACACTTTACAGCCGATAGCCTCCTGGAGTTACTCAAAGATCATCGAGATGAAATTTCAAAGGCTACGATTTATCGAATTCTAAGTATCATGGTGGAAGCAAAACTTTTAGCCGAACACGATTTTGGAAAAGATTTTAAATACTACGAACACATTGTAGGACATGAACACCATGACCACATCATCTGCACAGACTGTGGTCGAATAGTCGAATTTGTTGTCCCAGAAATAGAAGAGATGCAACAACGAGTAGCCGCAGAAAATGGTTTCACAATCCAAGGTCATCGTTTAAACATTTACGGAGTCTGCCTAAAGAAACCAGACTGCGAGTATCTGACTAAAAAATCTTGAGGTGAATTACCGACATTGGGTTTACTAGTACATTGTCCACTTTGAGACCCAAATGCAAATGGGGTCCGGTTGACATTCCTGTAGAGCCTATTTTGCCAATCAACTGACCTCGTTTAACAGTTTCGCCTTCGTGGACGAGAGTTTCAGATTGGTGCATGTAGAGAGAAAAAATTTTAGATCCGTGGTCTATAACAGTGAATATCCCCTCGAAGTACATAGGGCGTGAAATTACCACCTTTCCATCTTGAATGGCGTGGATCGGATCACCTGACGCACCGCGAATGTCAATACCACCATGAGGTTTTCCTTTCTTAGTAAAATAATTTCGACGTGCATAAAAGTTACTTGTGATCTTTTTAATTTTTGCAGGCAAATGGAAGTTTTGCGTAAAGAAGGGAATTGTCTCGGATTGAAAAGCAGTTCGTTTTAACTTTTCACATTCTAAAATAAATTTAATTGGACCAGCTCCACTTTTTTTAGGAGCAAATCGTTTTGGTAATCGTAAGTTTTCAGTAACTCTTGTTTCTTTAAATTTATTTGCTTCTATTTGAACAGGACAAACTTTATACGTTTCTTCATTTTCGTTGGTTTTAATTTCGAGATCATACGTGCCAGGTTCTAATTCGGGGTGAATCGGAATAAACCCCATATAGACATTATTTAACACAAACATCTCTACTTTTTTCTTCATCCAAAATAGATTATAATTTTGTAATTGAGTCAAGTCTGTATTTGGACTGTTTGCCTCTAGCCGCACAAACATCAATTCACCTTGTTTAAATTTTCTAGCTCGTATCTTGACCACATACTCTTTTCCTTCATAGATACGTTCTACATTTGTAATTTGTGGTTTTTCTTCTTCTTTTACTTTAGGCGAAATTGCAGAAACTTTTGGCATACTCTTCGTTGGTTTTGCGGCGATTTTCTTTTTTGGAAACTCGACCAAACGAACTATTTTTTTAGGAGAAGAATTGTGAGAATAACTTGCTAAAGATTTTGTTGTAGGTTTTCTTTTTTGAAATTCAACCAACCGAACACTTTTTCGGTCAGCCAAAAGAGAATGGGAAAATAGCAAACAAAATAGAGTGATTACATATTGTATTTGCTGGTTATGCCTGTGTTTTGTAGAAGGATTCAATGATTATTCCAAAAATAAATTTTTACTGACAAGAATAGGAGATTCCATTTTTTTTCAATACAAAAAAAGGAATCTTTTTTACTATGCTCGACTCTATGGTAATTTTCGGAATATTAAATGTGACTTCTGATTCTTTTTCAGATGGTGGCGAGTTTTTAGAAGAAACTAAGGCAGAAGAAAAAGGTCATGAAATTATAGCTACAGGTGCAGAAGTTATAGACATAAGTGCTCAATCTTCCAACATAAACGCAGTTCAAATAGAACCAGAACTTGAATGGAATCGAATTGCAAATTTGATTCAGAAATTTCAAACTTCTGGCTATAAAATTTCAGTGGATACTTACAAACCTTTTGTGATTCAAAAATCCATTGAGGCAAAAGTAGATTATATCAATTGTATCAATTCCTTTCGAGATAAAAAATCTCTTGAAGTACTTGCGGCAAATCAAAATTTACTTCCAGAATTAATTATAATGTATTCTCATAATAATGGAGATATGGCAGAGGCTAAGTCAGATTTAACGCCAAACACAATTATGGATTCTATCTATCAATTCTTTGACGCTAAAGTCAGCGAATTACAAAAAGTAGGCGTCCCTGAAAGTAAATTAATTTTTGATCCTGGGATGGGTTTATTTCTCGGAGCAGATCCACTACTTAGTATAGAAGTATTAAAAAATATTTCTGAATTCAAAAAAAGATATGGTCGAGTAATGGTTTCAGTATCACGAAAGTCTTTTATCGGAAATCTTCTGGGTGGAATCCCCCCCAAAGAGAGAGGCACTGGCACACTGGCAACAGAGATTTTTCTCTACCAGCAGAAAATAGACTTTATCCGCACACATGACGTAAAACAGTTAAGCCAAGCGATGACGATCTGGGATTTACTTAAAGTGAATTGAATACAAATCACTTCTTATAACTTACAATAAACACTCCCAGAATAACTAAAACTGTTCCAAAGATTTGATACAAATTAATAGTTTCACCCAAAAATATCCATGCAAGGATAATGGTGGATACAGGACCAATCGTACCTATAATCGAAGCAGTGCTAGATCCTATCCGTTTGATACCTTGGGCGAGTAAAAAAGTTGGTAGAACTGTGGAAATAATTGCCATTGCAAAACTAAGAGAATAAACTTGTAGAGGCAAATACAAATCTTCCGCTTTATGTGTAAAAACAAAATGTAAAGAAATTGAAAGACAAGCGACTAACATTGCGTATGCGGTAAATCTAGACGCTCCAATTCGAGGAATCATTTTACCACTTCCGATCAGGTAGGCGGCGTAGGTAAATGCACACAGAAAAATCAAAAACGCTCCTAAATAGATATTCTCTGTTTTTTCCACTTTATCTGTGATAAATACAATTAAGATTCCAATATAAGTAATTAAGAGAGAAAGTATCTCACGCCTACGAACGGTCTGTCCAAAAAAAATAGCGGAAAGAACTATCACTAAAGTTGGGTAGATAAATAGAATTAGCCTCTCCATTCCTGCACTAACATAGAGTAACCCCAAAAAATCTAATATACTGGAAAGATAATAGCCCAAAAATCCAAGCAAAACGACCATTATCCACTCAGTGGTAGAAAGTTTTACTTTTTCAGATCGCATTTTATGAATTCCAACTGCTAAGAAAAATGGAGTAGCAAATAACATACGTAAAAAAAGAAGAGTGGTTGCATCTACTTTATAAACGTAAGCTAATTTTACTATGACTGCTTTGGCTGAAAACCCTATTGCAGAAATAAGAACTAAAATTGCACCTACTATATAAGAAGAATTTGTTTTTTCAGTATTCAAATTTTAAAAGGTTACTTTAAATTAGGCGTTCTAGGTACATTTGAATTCAGATTTAAAAAGCAAGTTTCAATCCCACGTTGGCACCGTATGCTTTTTCTAGAATGATCGCTTCAGCAAGAATTTTTAAGAAGATGAAATTTAGCTCCATACCAACTATCGCATAATTGGTATTATTCACTACTTTTGCTGTTTGCCTGAAATCCATCGAAAGAGTTCCTTCCGGATTCAACATACTATTCCCTGGATTTAAAGCGTTATTATTATAATACTTATATAAATCAGGATTCAAAAGTGTTGTGTTATAGATATAATATGGGTCTAGCGACAATTTAACCGGACCTCCCCTGGATAACTGAAGATCAGCAGTTCCATAATTGCGACTTAATCCAACTCCACAAAAAAAATCAAAAAAATACAGAAGTTTAATTCCTGTTCTAACTTCTATCGGAACACTTTTTACACTTGAAGCAAATTGAAAATCTGTTTTGGCAACCCAGGCACCTTGTAGTTCTCCGAAATTAACAGTGGAAATTTCATTAGAATTATGGGTTACGTCTACGGAAAATTTTTGTGAATTATACCCCAGTCCCACGGAAACACCTGAAAAACCAATCAAGTCAAAAATAGAAATTTTAGGCTCGATTAATTGATAGCGAAGCATTACTCCAAAACTATTTAAAGCAAATCCTCCGGCAAATTCAGGTTTACTCCCGTAAGCCGCTTTAACGTCGGAAGTAGTATAGTAATTAGCCTTCATTCCATGAAAGTAAAAATTAAATCTGTGAAGTATCGAAGTGCCATCATCTTCGTCCTCATCCTCGTCTTCTTCTTCAAAGTTATCTCGATTTACTTTTTTTATCTTTTCTGGTTTCGCTTGAAGAGAAGGACCTTTTCCAAGAAGCCAACCTAAGTTAAACGCAAACATCACTGTAGGCGTAGCAGCTATCCCTGCGTTTGGTAATTTTGGAATTTTAATATCTGCATGGGTAACAGTTATATCTTCTTTTAAAACATAGCCTGCACCAAGACCTGCACCAACTTGAAATCTATTTACATAACCAACTCCAATCATACCAGAGCTATTATTTGAAATCACAGCAGCTTCAATCATAGATTGCATTACGGGCTGTAAGTATTGCGATTGAAAAGCAGAATCCAGTTTGTCAAATTCTGCAATGTATTTTTGTGGAAGTACGTTACATGCCTCACCCGTACAAGTAACCTTTGCAAAGAGACTCGGAGTAAATAAAAATAGAACGCAACAAAACAGTAGAGTGTAGATAAATTTTAAAAATTTCGGAATAATTTGCAATTTTAGTAGCATGGCGGCATTACCATATTGTTTATTTTTAGAAAGTCAAGTTAATTACGGGAGAAGATTTCTAGATTTGACGTTGGTTTTAGGAAAAATGAAACAAAATCACATTTTTATTTACTTTTCGGAGACATTTTATCCATAAGAAAGTAAGTTTCCATCATTCCTTTTCCTTTAATATCAATTAGCCCCCGTTTTTCAAAAACAAACTTACCTTTCAAAAGATCATATACTTGCTTGGATGTATGAATCATGTCAGGAAGACCGTAAGACTCCATTCTACTGGCTGTATTTACTGTATCGCCCCAAATATCATACGCAATTTTTTCCACACCAATCACACCGGCAACAGCAGGACCGCAGTGTATTCCAACTCTAATTTTGAAATCTGGATATTTCATAAGTAAATCAATCAATTCTTGTTGATGACTAAATTTTAATAAGTCTAGCGCCAAATCAGCCATAGCCTCTAAATGATTATCGATTGTTCCTGGTAAACCACCAACAATCATGTATGAGTCTCCAATGGTTTTCATTTTTTCTAAATTATGCACCATTGTTAAAACATCAAAATGAGAGAATACGTTATTTAAAAGTACAACTAACTCTGTAGCGTCTACCGTTTGAGAGAGTTTGGTAAATCCTACAACGTCAGCAAATAGAATACTGGCAAATGGAATTGAATCCACGATCAATGCTTCGTCGTGTGCTTTGATTCGATCTATTACGTGATTGGGAAGGATATTGAGTAACAATGATTCATTTTGTTTATTTGAGCGTGAAAGTTCTTTAGTTCTTTCTTTAACTCTTTTTTCAAGAGTTTGATTTGCTTCTTCTAAAGTTAAGATTAATTTTTCTTCAGCTTCCATTTTTGCTTTTTTCAGAATATTAATTTTATCTGCCAAGGCAAAGGAGAAAAAGGAAACCTCCAAAGCTCCAGTGAGTAATCCCAAATAATTTATAATTCTAAGATCTTGAACAAGCCCAAAAGAGCGCATAATAGTAAATATCCCTACAATCGCCGCTAAACCCCAACCAACTAAATATAATCTAGCTGACTTATTCCCTTTGAATAACACTATTATGCCACAAGTTATTAGAATAAATGGATAGGTCAAAGTAATAATATTTAAAATAATAACAGGTGTATTTGTATCTAAAATTAAACAAAGTAAAAAAACTGGAGCAGATAATATCAATAAACCACGTAATACTTGATGTGCTATAGGAATAAATTTTTTAGTCTCCAAAAATTCAATTGTAAATAAGTTCAAACAAACAGTGGCAATAAGTCCACTTAATGGAATCATTTTACTTTGAAGATACAAAGACTCTGACCAAAAATATCGAAACCCATATCCATGGTAAGAAACCATATAGAGGATACTAAAAGAAACCGTCAGAACGTAATAAAGATATATTCTTTCTTTTAATGAAAGAAATAAAAATAAATTATACAACCCCATAATAAACATGATACCAAAATATACTCCAAATATAATTTGGGTCTCGTTATCTTTGATATGAAATATTCTTTGAGGAGAAAGATAAATGGGTATATGAACTACACTTGTGGACTGAATTCGAACATAAATAATTGGATTTTTTTTTATTTCGAATGGTACCGTGTAAGTCAAAACTCGACTTTCGATATCCCTTTTTGAAAAAGGGAACAAATCACCACCTTCTTTTTCTATGTAAATATCCTCCTCGCCATTTTCCTGCTCTACTGGAAAATAAAAAGTTACGGAATCTAATTGTGGATATTCTACAAAAAAAACCCACTCATCATTTAAAAAACTATTTTGACTTTTAACCTGAAATCGCATCCATATTGCAGAAGAAGTAAAACCATAATTATAAGAATTATTATTGCTTTGTTGAAACTTTTTTTCCATCACCTCTTCAAAACTTAATATTCCAGTTTTATCTTCGTAAATCTCTGCATGAGGTGTGACATCAAAAACCTTGTCCATAAAAAGAATTAAAGGATTTGGCATTTCAAATTCTTCTTGTGATTGAATCAACGAAACTGGCAAAAATAACAACACAAGAAAAACAAAAAATTTAACTTTAAAATTACAATAGAATTTCATATTCAATATATTTTTAAGACCTATGGGAACTAACGTACGTAAAAAATTATTTTTACTAACTCTTGTTTAGGTAGTAAATTTAACAAATTAAGAAATTCAAGTGAAATAAATTTTTTCAAAACAATTTCAAAAAATATCTCCAAAAAGCGCACCTGTTTACTGTTTTGTGACCCAGTATTAGTAGGTAGGGAGTATGTCGCATATGAAATTTGATGATTATCTAAAAGAAGAGCTGGAAAAGTTAAAAGAAGGCTTTTGGGGAATTGAAGCAGAAGGATACGAAAACGGTGTAAATATTTCCGCGAATACAAAACATTATCCGCGAGAAAAGAACCAATTTATCGAAGTAAATTCCACCTTGCTAATTCCCGAAAAGTATTATAAAAAGTTCATGGAAAAGGTATTTCTTCACAAAGGTGTGCGGGCGTATGTTGCTCACTTGCTTTTCAAATACAAAATCCATATCGCAAACGGACTGGTTCCCGCCTACTCGAATCATACAACGAAATACCAAGAGAAAGATCAAAACCTCATCCGTGTAGCCTTTCGTCCGAACTTGGATGACTGGGCTGAGTTGAAGCTCTACCGGATCAGTTTTGGGATGTCAATCTCGGCTTTCTTGGTATACCTGCTGATCGCAGACTTTGTAGAATTTGCCCAGACCGTCTCGTATTTCTTGGCGGCTGTAGGAATTTCACAGTCCCCCCAGTTCGACTTGTGGGCTAAGGTCTACCTATCTCGTAAAAAGTCTGAGTATTACACTATTTTCCAATATCGGAATAGCCCAGATAGCTAAAAAAGGTCACAGTTTATTCCTCTTTACATACAAAATGTCCTTCGCCCAGAATAAAATTCCATAGGCTTTAAATCGAGCCTTGTTATCACTATTCTTATTTTAATAACTTTTTGTTTCAGACCTTCTTGACCTATTGTGTGAATGATTTAGGGTAGGTTTACAAACAGGAACATATTATGATTAAAGAAACAATTTCCAAAATAGAATCCAATATTCGAGATGCAAAAAGCATCGATGAAAGTAAAAAGCAAGAATTACTCGGACTAGTAAGCTCACTGCAAAAAGAAATATTAGAACTTTCAAACACGAATAAAGAAGATGCTGAGTCAGTTGCGAATTTCACAAAAACCTCAACTCACGAAGCAATTAAAGCAGATAAGAACAAAAGTCTATTTGATCTTTCGATAAAAGGTCTTTCAGAAAGCGTAAGTAAATTTGAGGCTTCTCATCCAGACCTAGTGGCTACTGTAAATTCAATTTGTGTCTCGTTATCAAACAGCGGGTTTTAACTGCCTTGCGTGTCATTCCCGAGTTCTTTTGTCGGGAATCTCTACTTCTTTAGATCCCCGACAGAAAAATTTGGGGCTGAAAGGGTGACAGCCTCTATTTCTTAAAGCTATGCCTGAATACGAAATAAACTGGAATGGCTAATAGCGTTATGCCGATTCCCTTGATAGCATTTTGCGGTTGTTCGTAAGCCAAAATGCTTATCAAAATAATATTCGCTGTAATATAAAGTATAGGTGGCAATGGATATAGGGGAATTTTATAATCAGATTCAGACTTATATTCTTTTTTAAGTACGAAAGGAATAAATGCTGTAAGTGAGGATAAGAAGAGTATTGCGCAAGTGATAAAATAAAGTAAGTCTTCTAACTGATTAAATATAATTAGTATAGAAGCATAGATACACTGAAAAATTAAGGACTTATAAGGACTTGCATACTTGGGATGTAAATCAGCAAGACTTTTGAAAAACAAACCGTCATGCGCCATAGCATAGTAAATTCTAGAACCACCAATAATCATGGCAGACATAGAACCAAGAATAATCCAACAGATAAACAAAGAGATAATCGTTGTTATCCCATCACCAAATAGATGTTTGGCAGCAATTACTCCAATTCCACCCTGACCTTTTAATTCACTCACGGGAGCGGAAACTAGGAAAAGTAAATTGATAGCAATATAAAGCGACATGACCATTAAACAAGCAATTGTGATAGAGAGAGGAATGATTCTGCGAGGGTCTTTGATTTCACCCGCCACATAAGTAACCATATTCCAACCGAGATAGGAAAATGAAACAGGAACAATTCCAAGTATCAAAAGATTTACATTTTGAAAAATATCAGGAAAAAAAGAATTTGTCTTTAGCGGAGTATAGTCTGTATTCCCAAACGCAAATCCGGCAACTACTAGGATTAAGAGTCCAGAAATTTTAATAGAGGTAAAAATATTTTGTAATCGAACTGCTTGTTTAATTCCAAAGTAGTTAATAATGCTAAAAAAAGTAATGAGCCCAGCCCCAATTGCTTGCGTGGGACCAAGTTCAATATCAATCGGACCCAATTTTGTTTTGAAATCAGGCAACTCTTTGATAGCCGGAAAAATAAATTGCAAGTATTTTGAAAATGCAATTCCAAGCACTGCAATACTTGCGGAGAAATTTACACTAAGCGAAGCCCAACCACTCATAAAAGCAACTAACGGAGAGTAAGCCTTTTTGAGGTAGATATAATCTCCCCCTGCTTCAGGAAAAATCACAGCAGGATAGGCAAATGTCACAGCACCTGCGATGGCAAAAATTCCACCTAAAATCCAACAAGTGATTACAAGCCATGGATTCTCTACTTTGTTTAGAATAAAACCAGTCGTGAAGAATACCCCAGACCCCACCATTGAACTAAACATGAGTGAGACCGAATCTGTTAAAGAAAGTGTTCGCTTTAATTCCATAAATGAATAATTTGACTATAAAAAAGGGCTTACATGAGTAACAAGTTTTTAATTATATTTTTCTTCTATTTTTTCATTTTCAATTTTTGTAAAGTGGATAAACCTACTATCGAAAACGTTTCGCTACCAGAAACTACCGAATCAAAACAACTCCAACAGAAGTCTTTGTTTCTAAGTGGAAAATTGCAAGCAGACGAAAATTCAAAATTAGGCAAACTAACACGCACTTCCTTCTACGCTACATTTCGCCAGCGAATAACAAAACACTGGGAACAATACAACAAAGAAATCCAAGATCCATTTATCGAATGGAAAAATAAAAACGTCCCAGAACCAAAATCAAAAGTAGTTTTCTACCCATTTTCCGGTCCTGACTTTCCGAATGCGTATACCATTTACCCCAAGGCAACTACTTATATAATGATTGGTCTAGAAGCAGGTGGGTTTGAACCTGATTTCGAAAGTATGAATGACAATCAAATTTCAAGAGGCTTATACGAATTAAACGGAAGTCTGGATACAATTTCTCGTTTGAATTATTTCATGACAAATTCAATGAAACAAGACGTAAGTAAATCTGTATTTCGCGGAACTGCTCCCGTGTTTCTTGCCTACTTTGGATTTTTAAAAGTTAAACCGTATTCCATTAAAAACTTTCGTTTGAATGATAATGGAGAAATTATCTATCTAACAAAAGAAGAAATCAAAACAAATCCAAATTATAGAGAAGGTCTTATTAGTTTAGATATTGATTTTATTGATCCAGTTGATGGCACAAAAAAGAAATTGTATTTTCTATCTACCAATATTTCCAACTTCGGGCTAAAGGCAAATCCTGGAACTATGAAATTTCTTGGGAAATTTGGAACTTTTGCATCTACGTTTAAAGCGGCATCTTTTTTACTTCATTATGATTCCTTTACAGATATGAAAGAATTCATTCTAAAAAATTCTGAGCTGATGGTGATGGATGATACAGGACCACCAGTAAAAGATTTAGCTACAAATTTTAATATCAAAGTATTTGGACGTTATACGCGACCAATAGGACTCTGGCCTGAAAAAGTCCAAAAAGACTTACAAAAAATACACGAAGACCAAAAACCAGAAAAAGTAAAATTCAAATACGGATACGGAACCGCAGACAAACAACAGCACATAATGGTAGTTACAAGAAAATAAGTATTACTTCTATTTAACTATCTTCCTAAACCGAATGTAAAAATCCGAATAACCGCGATTAGCCCAGAAACGAACGGCATCGCGGTTTTCTGTGAGAGCACGAAGTTCAATGACTGGAATCTTTTTTTTCTTTGCCCAGTTTTCCGTGTAATCTAATAGGGAGTGCATATATCCCTTCTTCATACGTCCACGTTTGGTAACAGCGAGATCAATGTAGAGAATCTTTTCTTCTTCAAGATGAGGTCTTTCTTCTGTGCGAGCAATCAAAAGGGAAACTAACTCTTGGTCTTCTAAAGCACCGACAAACACTATTTTGCCTGTACCTTGGAGCTTGAGATAAATATCTACCATCTTAGTTGCAGCCCTGGGTTTTACTTTAAAAATTCCGTCGAGTTTCATTGCGTTGATTTGACGAAAAAACTGGTTTACAAGCTCAATTGCCTGTGTTCTATGTTTTGTATCAATGTTTATGATTTCAAATTTCTCTTGCATAAAATGTATCTAATCCTTAAACGAAAAGGAAACTAATTTGGAAGTAAATCAATTTTTATCTAATCTTACAAATCTAGAAAAAACAAGGAATTTTAACGTATTTAAAAACTATTCCCTACAAGATTTTCAGTCTGTTCTAGAAAGTTTTTGTCTTCACGAAAAACCTAAGGATACAATTCGTATTTCTATCGTGGGAACAAATGGGAAAGGTTCAGTAGGACATTTTTTAACCCAAATCGGATTTCGTTCTAATTCTTTTTTGAATGTGGGGCTTTACACCTCCCCTCACCTACTCACTCAAAATGAAAGAATTCAAATCAACGGGAAATACATTTCGGATGAATGGATGAATCAAACTCTAAATTTCTTTTCCGAAAAAGAATTAGAAAAATTAAAATCTCTTTCCTATTTTGAATTTTTTACTTTTCTTGCGATTTTATTTTTTAAGGATAACACGTGTAATCTCGAAGTCTATGAAGCAGGGCTTGGCGGTAGACTTGATGCAACAAAACTTGTAAACCCAGACATCGTAGTTCTTACCAAAATTGCTCTCGATCATACAGTAATCTTAGGTGACACAGAAGAAAAAATCCTAATCGAAAAATTAGAAATTGTAGGAACAAATACAAAAACGATTTTCACTTTCCAACAAGAAAAAAACTTGATGGGGCTAACAAAATTATTTTGTAAAGAAAAAAATATAGAACTAATTCTATTCCCACGTTTTGTAGATAAAGATTATCTTTCTTTTAATCAGGATTTTTCTTTGTTTGTAATTAATTCCATTTTACTAAAACAAAAACGACAAACTTTAAATGAAAGCATACTTTCCATTATCCCCCCAATCAAAGGACGTATGCAAGTTTTACAAACCAATCCTTTAATTCTATTTGACATTGGTCACAATCCTTCGGCAGTTCAATTTCTACTTCATTCGATAAACAGGTGTTACCCTCAAGAAAAAAAGTGGAAAGTTTTTTTTGGATGCCAGAAAGATAAAGATGCAAAACAAATCTTAGAAACACTCATAAATAACGAACTAGTCGAAACAGTTTATCAAATTTCTAGTGAAAATTGGAACCAAGAGTCACTCCCAAATTCTAAAATAGAGAAAATTTCAGAAGAACGATTTAGTGAACTTTTGAAAAATGTCAAAGTTACTAGTTTAATTTTAGGAAGTTTTAAACTCTATTCCTTGGTAAACGCAATTGGGCAGTAGCTTATATCTTTTTTTTGGTCATTTATTTTCTTGGCTTTTTTTGTATTTTCTTCCTCTAGTCTTTGTTGTAATCGCAGTTTTATTGGTAAGTTTATTTTTTAAACATTTGATTTTTACAGACAAAGGAAATTCGATTCGTCACAAAAAAGATTTGAGTTATGAAGAAAAAAGACAATCCATCGAAAGTTTTAGCTTGAGAATTGAATTTGTTTTTAAAGCATTTTTTTATGGACTAATCCTTTCCGCAATTGTTCTTGTTATTTATTTATGGATTTATGAATTTTAAATTTCCTAAAATGTTTTACGACTAATCTATGTTAGCTACATTGCTTCAATGCCTTCCCAATCTAAAGGAACACCATGGATTGCATAATGATGTGCTCGCTCTAAATATAACTTCATAGCAAGATCGTCTGGATTATTTTCAAAGATTTTTTTAAAAATTTCTTCCGCACGAACAAAGTCTTTCATCAAGTATGCTCCAACTCCTCGCTCAAACTCTAATTTTTCATTTAGAATACGCTTTACCGCGCTATCATGCCTACCATTTAAAATTTCGATTACGGTAACACTTTCATTTTTTCCTTTGACTTTTACTTTGTCCAAAATTCTGAAATCGTATTTAGCTGAATCATCTAGATTATAAAAAGTCTGGTGACTAATTAAAATGGAAGAACCATAAACTTTAGTCAATCCTTCTAAACGAGCAGCCAAATTAACTGCATCTGCAATCACAGTTCCTTCAATTCTCTCATTTTCTCCTACAATCCCGAGCATCATATCCCCAGTATGAATTCCAATTCCAATTTTAATCGGGTGCGAATTGGGATTTTCGGAGTTAATATTTTTCACTTCTTCCAACATTAAAATTGCAGCCAAAATTGCATCATCTGGATTTGAAGGGAATAATGCCATTATGCCGTCACCAATATACTTATCAATAAAACCTTTATTCTTACGAATGATAGGACCAATTCTACTTAAATAATTGTTTATAAAGTTAAAACTTTCCTCTGGTTTCATTTTTTCGGACATAGTAGTAAAAGAACGAATATCCACAAACATAATTGACATTTCTTTTTTTACTTGATCTCCGAGCTTAACATCGATTAGCCTTTTCTTTCCAAGTATTGCTAAAAATTCTGCAGGCACAAATCGCTTAAATGACTGGTTCATATCAACTAAATCCATAGACAAGTTTTCCACTTTGGAAATCGCTTGCGAAAATTTTCTTGAAAGTAAAATAGACTGAAAGAATAAAAGGAAGACAAAATCACAAATAATTCAAAAATATCGAGAGTATAGTCTGCAATCAAAGTAGAAGCAAACAATACAAGAGTAATAATGATAGCTGCGAAAACATTAATTATTCTAAGAGCTAGTTTTTGAAACTCTAAAGGGAATATTGAATATTGATAAAAAGCAAAAGCGGGTAATAATAAATAGACGTTTAAATATTCTAATTGTATTTGAACTCCCCAGGATAGATGAGGAAATATTTTAAGTAAGTATTTTTCTCCGGAAACAAAAAATCGAATCGCTAAAAGAAAACAGATTAATCCAAAATAGAGAGAGGGAACATCTTTTCGTCGAAAGAAATAAATTTCAAGATGATAGAAACACATGATGAGGGAGACTCCAAAAAAAAATAAATATAGGAATCATAATATGAGCTTTAGCTTCTTCGATTTTTCTAGCACTCCCCCATAGAATAGAATTCCAAATTCCACCGGATTTATGATAGAAATTAGAAATATGTAAAACTAATTCAATTTTTTCACCAGAATAAAAATAGAGACAAGAATCAGATTTAAAATCAGTATAATTTTCTTCTTTTGCTTTTGACGGATTTCCATTTGCACAAATTTTTTCTCCGTTAATAAATAATAAATAAGGCAAAGGTATAACTGGAAATTTAAAATCTAAAATAGAATTCGTTTTTTTAGTTAATATTGTTGCACGAAGAGTTGCAAACCCTTCACCCGATATTTTTTCTCCCTCTATTTCAAGACCATTCCAAGCTCCTGGTAGTTTTAAATAATATTTCTTATCCTCTGAATTTTGAATTGTTTGATTTGAATCTAAAAATTGTCTCCAATAAAATTCCCATTCTCCATCTAAACTGAGCAAAGAATTTTTATCAAAATCTATATCTCGAAGATCTAAAACCCCCCGCTCTAAAACGTTAGTTCTAGATTCGTTTTTACAAGAATAAAACAACAATCCAATCAGAATAAAAGAAAGAAATATTCGAAATAATTTTTTCATATTAAGTAAACTGTCATAAGCTATTTGTAAAAGAATGCAAGTGAAAAAAATCCTATTGACATTTCTAAATAAAAACTCGTATGATTTTAATCATGTCAATATCTGAATTAAAAGGTGATAAAGTTTCAGTTAAACTCTGGACAAAACTAGACGAAGTAGAATCGCAAGCCCTCACACAACTTAAAAATATCGCAAGCCTCCCTTGGGTATTTAAACATGTAGCCGTTATGCCTGACGTTCATTTTGGAATTGGAGCAACTGTCGGATCAGTGATTGCTATGAAAGATGCCATTAGCCCCGCAGCAGTCGGTGTAGACATTGGGTGTGGAATGGGTGCAATTCGAACTAACCTAAAAGCAGAAACGTTACCCGATAACCTATCCGAAATTAGAAACAAAATCGAACGTGCAATTCCAGTTGGATTTAACGAACACAAACAACCCAAAATTCAAAGCAGAAGTCTTGCACTTTTTTCCGAATTTCGCTCTCTTCATCCCAAAGTAATGGATTTAGAATCAAAGGCAATTTACCAATGTGGAACGTTAGGCGGCGGAAATCACTTCATCGAACTCTGTTTAGATACGCAAAATACAGTCTGGATGATGTTACATTCAGGTTCGCGTAATATCGGTAAAACGCTTGCAGAAATTCATATCAGTGCAGCAAAGAAACTTTCGCATAATACGTATTTACCAGACAGAGACCTAGCTGTGTTTCTTGCCAAAACTCCCGAAATGGAAGCATACAGGAGAGATTTATTCTGGGCACAGAGATACGCACTTCTAAACAGGCAGACTATGTTTGAACTCTACAAAAAAGTAATGAAAGGATTTTTCCCACAAGTGGAATTTGAAGAGCCGATTCTATGTCATCATAATTACGTATCCGAGGAAACGCATTTTGGAGAAGAAGTAATCGTTACCCGCAAAGGTGCAATCTCAGCTCGCGAGGGGGAATGGGGTATTATCCCCGGCTCGATGGGAACTAAGTCGTATATCGTTCGCGGGCTTGGAAATCCAGAATCCTTTCACTCCGCCTCTCACGGAGCAGGAAGACGAATGAGTCGAACACAGGCTAAGAAGAATTATTCTCTAGAAGATTTAGAAAAACAAACCTCCGGTGTGGAATGCAGAAAAGACGGTGGAGTTCTAGATGAAATTCCTGGAGCTTACAAAGACATCGACCAAGTGATTGAAAATCAGAAAGATTTGGTAAAAGTAGAATTTGAACTTAAACAAATTCTTTGTGTGAAGGGATGAGACATGAAATTTTACTTATTACTATTATCCGCTTGTGTTTCGATTTCCCTTTTTGCGAGAATCGGAGAAATGAAAGTAAACCCCAAAACAGCAACACCTAAGAAAACAGATATTGTATGTTGTGAAATTAATTTTCTCAATTCGCAAAATGATATTCGAATCAATAAAATTTGTGTGGGGAAAGGCAAAACTGTAATCGAAATGGAATTTACAAAAAACTACAACGCCTGCACAATTTTAGAATCAAATATTTTGATCGATAACAAAGGCAAACAGTATTTACCCACTTACCACAGTGGACTCGCGAATTGCCCAACACTTTCCACTGCAAACCGAGGTCATAAATTCTTTTGGGGATTTGAGTCACTTGATACATCTGCGACAATTCTAAAATTAAAAGAAGATGAGAAATTTCATCCGAATATGATTGCAATGGAATGGACTGAAATAAATATCTCGCACTGTAAGTGGTAAATCTAAATGAAAATACTTGGACTTTCAGGAAGTTTGCGTCAAAGCTCATCAAATATGGCAGCGTTACGCGCAATAGAAAAGCTTACACCTAAAAATATTGATTTCAAAATCAGTATACATATAGACCAACTTCCCCATTTTAACCCTGACTTAGATAAAGAAGACGTTCTACCAAGTAATGTAAAAATTTGGCGCAAGGAACTTGCAGAGGCTAATGGATATTACATCTCCTGTCCCGAATATGCACATGGAGTTCCGGGAGTATTCAAGAATGCACTCGATTGGGTTGTGTCGAGTGGAGAATTGATGAATAAACCGATAGCTTTTTTAAATGCCTCTCCTATTGTAAAGGCTTCTCTCTCTAAAACTTTGACGGTCATGTCTGCGCGGATAATCGAAACAGCCTCTGTCGATATCCAATTTTTAAGAAATAAAGTGGATAAAGAAGGAAACCTCCACGTAGAAGAAGAGATTTCCCATGCTCTAGAAACTAGCTTGCAGGTGATGATTAGAGAAATTCACGGAAAATAAGTTCTAGGAGTAATTTTAGATTCGCGAGAGAATTTCCGCTATACTTATTTGCAGTCTCGGTAAATAATTTTGCATAATATCTTTGAATCTTATCAATCGAGTCTAGCATTGACTCTAGACTAAATTTATATTTACGAATTCGATTTGATCCTGTGAGTTTAGCCCAATCAGATTCTAATTTCCATTCTGGATGTTTCTTCCATTCTGAAATTACTTTCTTTACTTCATCATCTGAATGAAGTTGTTCTATGACGGCGTAATTAAATTTACCACTCGTATAAGTGTTATTGGCTTTTGGATTTCCGCCAAACCAATCTTCTCCGCTCTAGGTAATTTACCATTATGATAAACCACCGTAAACCCAAAACCAACCTATCTGTGTTCATCGGTGTTCATCGGTGTTCATCGGTGTTCATCGGTGTCCATCGGTGGTAATCTTTTAATTCCCCTCTACTCCTTCACAACTCCCAAATCCAAAAACGCACCATCGTTCATTATCACATAATCACGAGTATCCACATTCAAAGTTTTTTCGCCATCGTAGCGGATAATCTGGACTGCCCCCATTCCGTATCCCATAGGTCCACGGCTATAATAATGAGCTTCTAACTTGTAGGGGAAGGCTAATGGATTTATGATACGAAAACATTCTGGTCCGTAACCACCGGTCAAATCAGCGTACAAAGCTCCACCGCTCGCAAGTTCCATTGCGCTATAGAAAGCGTGGTTTCCATCTTTATCATAGATATGAAAGTCTACATCATTCGCATCTGTTTCCCAAACTAATACAAAGCGGATTTCCTTTGTTAGCTGCTTAATCTTATACTCGGATTTGATTTTGGTAAAATACTCTTTGTCCTTACTATCAGTTTTCATCACTAGGCTATAGGCTAAATCCAAATCGTCATAGAGAATTTCATGGACTGCACCAAATCTTCCGTCGAACTGGTAATTCAATCCTTTTAAAATTACACCTGCCGCGTTTTTGTATTGTTTGTCTTTGATATAAGCAATGGCTAACAAGTGGTAACTGCTCGGGTGATCGGGTCTTTGGGTAAGCGCGTGACTCAATGTATCTATCGCATCATCGTATTCTCCAATGGACATGAGTTTCTCGCCCGCCCAACGACGAATATCCGCACGNNTGGTAAGCCTTTTTGGTTTCTTTTTTATCCAGAAGGCTTTGAAACTTTTTCATGTTTCCAGTATATGGTTCTATCTTCTCGTGTTTTTCTTCTGGTTCTGGACGTGGACGGGGTGGAGGTCTACGAATGGATTCGAGTCTTCGTTTTTCTCTTTCGGGTAATGGTTCTGGTTCATCGCGAATAGGTATAACGTTCTTATCCGGTGCAGGTTTAGGTCTTACTACTGTGGTTTCTATTTTGGGTTCTTCTGTTTTTGATTCTGGTTTATTGTCGGTTACTGATGATTTGCCGGATTCAGACAGATCCATTTTTTTTGCATCCATGTCCTTGTAGCCAGATGGAATTTTTGATTCTACAGAAGGTTTGCGGGCTGGCTCCATTTTATCGGAGACTTCTTTTTCACTCATCTTATTCGCCCGACGTGGCTCTTCCTCGTCAATGTCATCGTCACCATCATTCATCGCAAGGGAACCATTTGCAGAAGACGGTTTTTCAGCTTTCTTTCCTTTGGATTTTTTCTTAGGAGTGTTTTTAGTTACACGGTTTTCTTCTGCTTGTTTGGCACGTCTAGCCTCTTCGATTTTTTCTTCGCTGATAAATTCATAGTTTTTTGCATTTCGGCGGTTAATCACTTCTAGCCCACCAACTCCGATGGTTAGAATATTTGTCAGAGAGTTTCTAGTAATTTGAAATCTTGCATAGTCGGCTTCCGTTTCTAAAACTAAAAAGGAAGTATAGGGAGATTGGATTCTATGTTTGATAGAAAGTTCGCGTGCTTGTAATTCAAATCCTTTTGCCGTATCTTCATTTTGCTCTTTTTCAGATAAGTCAATGAGTCGATTAATTCGCGCCGCAATTGTTTCACGTTCAAGTAGTAATTCATCCATTGTAAGACTTGTAAAAGCATCCAATGCCTTTCCGTTGAACTGAATGTCTTTCGTCGGATTACCGTCTTTATCCTTTAACTCTCCAAACACAACTACAGGATCGCCTGGCTGTAAAGAATCAAGTGTATCAGGATAAAACCATTTTACCCCTGGAATAGAAATTTTATTGTCTGTATGAACTTTCCGATTTAGTTTTTTCAGAATAGCATCTAGCTCGTCACCAAGCTCCACAGAAGTTCCAGGATTTTTTCCGAGAGGAATGATTTTTTTAATAAGACCTGCATCTTTGTAAGTTCCGGGGACGATAAAGTCCAAGCGGCTAATCCATTTTTGACTCTTGACTAATTCGGCAATCTTTGCTTTTTCTATAATTCCAGCCGTAGCCACTCCATCGGAAACAAGAATCAACCTTGCATCCTTTACATCCGCTTTAGCCGAAATTCCTTTTAGCGCAGAATGAAGATTACTCGCTCCAAGGGGGATAACCTTTTCCAATTTTTTCAAATCTTGGGCGGAATCGCCATAGTAGGTAAGCTTATTATCAAATCCAAATATATGAACTTCTTTCAGTGCTAGTTTTTTAATCACATCTTCCAACTTATCTAAATGCTCTTTGTAACGAATCGCCGCAGAAGCTGAAGTATCAATTAGAAATACTGCCTTATCTTCTTTGAATTTTTCGCTAGAAGTTTCTTTGAATGGAACAAAGTGGAGCGCGAACATCGAATCATTCTTTAGGTAGAGGTTACCCTTTGTTTTGTGCTCGAATCCGTAATCACGTTCTGGTTTGTAATTCTTTTTCTGAATGGAAAATACTTTTCGATTCACAGTATTTCCTTCTTCTTTGGAAGGAGACTTTTGGTTTTCCTGTTGAAATTCTTTTTCGTCATAGAGAACAGTGACTTTGAAATTTTCAATTTCGGGAAGTCCGACAAGGGGAATTGTATACTGAGGAGGATTTGTATCTAGCACGGTGGAATACGATACAATTAAATCCTTGTCGCCCTTTGCAGGAATTGGAAATATGCGAGCACTAAATTCATTTCCTGCATCTGACTCTAGAAGTGCCGGGTCTTGTTTACGATGGAGAAAATCCTCGTAAGCCCGAACTGCTTTTTCTTTTTCGACTACTTCTCCTTCTTGCCACCTGCCATCTATCTGCATAGCAAATCGAGCCAAATGAGCATTATCCGGTAGTGTGATTCTAAACCTTCCTTCTCTCTGGCGGTTTTCGGGATTGTAAAATTTCAACTTGATTTCGGTGAATGCAATAAAACCGTCTAACACCGTGTTAGACTCATAACCTTTGAGAACCAGTCCCGCTCCATCACCCGCAGTCAGCGAAAGTGGGGAATCAGGAATTTCTGTTTCTTCTAACTCTTTGCCNNGAAAGGATTTCATAGGAATCTCCAAGGAGTTGCTAGTTAGTAACTTGGTTTCCAACAAGAAAATAAGCAATCAGTTTTTCCAATTGCACTTTTTCAAAAAAAAACTATTTACAATCAATAAATTTATTCCCTAGATTTCTCTTGACGATAATTAGGAATAGAAACTTGCTAACGAAGTAATCGAAATAGATACTAGGAAACTGTATGATAGATATTAAACTGAACATAATCTCTTTAGTGGGAATTTATGTGTTATGCATAGTCGCATGGCTAACATCTGAAAACCGAAAATTAATTCCCTGGAACATTATAAAATGGGGAATTGGTACCCAGTTTGTTATGGGATTTCTTATTTTCGTGTTTCCAATTACTCGCTCAGGGGTAGAAATTTTCGGAAATGCTATTAACTTTTTGCTAGAAGCATCGGAGGCAGGAGCAAGGTTTCTATTTAGCGGTTTAATCGTTCCTCCGGTAGATAAAGTTATGGTAAAACCAACGGATTTAATCAATCCACAAACTGGAACCGTTGACTTTTCCTACATCATCAATCCAAAGACTGGTTTTTTTGAAAGGAATAGACTTGAATTAGGTTTTATCTTTGCGTTTAGATCTCTACCGCAAGTTATATTTTTCTCTGCTATCATCACCCTACTTTATCGAATGAATGCGATCCAACCAGTTGTGAACTTCTTTGCCAAAATCTTCCAAAAAACAATGGGAACTAGCGGAGCAGAATCTCTCTCAGGAGCAGCCAATATCTTTGTTGGAATCGAATCGGTAGTAGCTGTTAAACCATTTTTACTGAACATGACACGAAGTGAATTATGCGCCATTTTAGCGAGTTGTTTTGGTTCTATTTCGTCTACCGTTCTGGGAATGTATGCAGGTTTTCTTCGCCCAACGTTTCCCACGATTACGGGACATTTGATGGCAGCCTCCTTTCTGACAATTCCTGCGTGTTTCGTAATTTCAAAAATCATCATTCCTGAAACAGGAATTCCCGAAACCTTGGGTGGAGTTCCACAAGAAAAAGAAGATCCAAATGTTCAGAAACCAAGTTATATGGATGCTTTGATTTTAGGAGCTTTGGACGGAGTTAAGATGGCAGTTGGAATTGCTGCTGTGATCATTGCGATTTTGGGATGTGTGGCGTTGGTTAATATGCTTTTTGCGAACTTAGCCGCTTTCCAAAATAGTGACAATGCTATTTTACAAATCGTAGGAAGGGTTTTTAAAGTAGTTTCTTTAGATAATATTTTCGGACTTATCTTTCTTCCTCTTACTTTCTTCACGGGAGTTTCTCTCGATATGAACGAAATCTGGCAGTCGTCTGTGCTAATTGGACAAAGACTTTTACAGACTTCCATTCCTCCTTATGTAAAATTAGGAGAGCTTTCTCGTGCAGGTGAGATTTCCGATAGAGCAATGTTAATCGTCAGTTATGTTCTTTGTGGATTTGCTCACATTCCTTCCATTGGAATTTTCGTTGGTGGTTTATCGAATCTTGTTCCTTCTAGAAGTGGTGAAATTAGCTCTATTGCATGGAAAGCAATGTGGGCGGCAACTCTTGCAACTCTTATGACAGGTTGTATTGCTGGAATTTTTGATTTTGGAAGTCCCGATGTAATTGGAATGAAACCAAAATAAAAAAAGCTTGCTAAACTCGAAAAGGAAATGTTCTTCATAAAGAAAACCATTTCCTTTATGAAACTATTTTTCCTTTACCTCCTGATTTTCCTGTCGTTCTCACTTTGCAAAAAAGAGAACGACAATCCTAATATTGAAAAACAATATCTATTTACAGATTCTCTGACTGGAATTCAACTTTATGAAAATCCATACATGGAGAGCACGATTATCACTACCATTTCTCACGCTACAAAAGTGGAAATACTTCCTGAAAATCCCGCTTACACGATCCAAAAAGAAAACACAATCAAATGGAGAAAGATTAGTTACGGTCAATCCACAGGCTGGGTCATTGACTCTTTTTTGAGTGATAAAGTGGAGAGACATTATTTTAGTGTAGTGACAACTGGTGGACTTCCACTGCGCGAAAAACCAGATCCAAAGTCTAAAATCTTAGCCACAATTCCACTTGGTTATATTGGAGAATTTTACAACCAATCAAAAGAAAATATCGTGATCCAAAATCAACCTGGTTTCTGGATGGAAACTAGTTACAATGGAAACAAAGGTTGGATTTTTTCCGGCTCCACTGCCATTTCCAAAAACCTACAAACACTCGAAGAAAGAATTGGAGAATTTGGCGATGAAGCGTGGTTCTATCGACTTTATAATAATCTGGAAAATTCTAAACTAGAAGAAGTGGAATTTGATCCAAATGCAATAGAAACAAACGCGAAGATCAGTAAATTTGATAATTACCCTTATACCATTTATCAAATCCAAAGACAAATCG
Source organism: Leptospiraceae bacterium UBA2033 (assembly GCA_002333425.1). Lineage (GTDB taxonomy): Bacteria > Spirochaetota > Leptospiria > Leptospirales > Leptospiraceae > UBA2033. The sequence goes on along the minus strand of DDBL01000007.1, from coordinate 20,929 downwards.
CAGAAGATGATTGCACAGGCAAAGAAAACCAAGTTATATTTAAAAATAATATCACAGGCAAAAGTTTTGGTAATAGGGAAATTTTTTCTGAAGTTGTGGTAGAACAAAATCATCCGCTAGTTCGTACTGTATTCACAACTTCCATTCCTCAAAAATGTGGTTGTTTGATTGAAGATTCCACTCTCTATTTTTTACTCAACGACAGAGTTCTAACTGCTACATTTAAAAATAAAGATACCAAAGCATATTGCGAATACGGAACAGTATCCAACATAGAATTAGAACGAGAAAATAGATACAGCCTATCTAACAATACTATGTACATGTATCTAAAACTTCCCGATTGCCAACCAAACGAAAAAATTCTTCTCTATGGTGGAAAAATCAAAGATGTAAAAAAATTCAAAACTGATATGTTTATCGCCCTACGACTCACTAACGAAGAAGTAATAGTTGATAAATTCTATCAAAAAGGTATCCCAGAAGAATTTCACAATGAATGGGAAACTGCCACATCAGATCCAACTCCAAGCAAAGAATAAGAATGATTAGCCACATAAAAATTGGAATCGATATTGGTGGAGTCATCATCGCTCAGGACACAGATGAACCAGATTTATTTTTTACAGACGCATTTTTAAATGCAAAAACTTTTCCAGATTGTTTTGAGACCATTAAACACTTAGTTCAAAGTATAGGACGTGAAAATGTTTTTATCATTTCAAAATGTGGCGAAATTGTACAAAAAAAATCTAGAGAATGGTTAGAAAATAAAGACTTTTTTGACATTACTGGCTTTGATCCAAAGAATATCTATTTTTGTTTAGAAAGACAAGACAAAGCCCAAATTGCCGACAAACTAGGATTAACCGTTTTTATTGATGATAGATACACTGTTTTACAATACATGTTAAATTCCACTCAACTAAAAAGGCTAATTTTATTTTGCCCCAACAGCAAAGAAGAAGAATTATATCAAAACAACCCGAACGATAAAATCATAAAACTAAAAAACTGGGAAGAAATTTTGAATTCTCTTCCTACTTTTTCTTAACTTTAAAATTAATAAGGGATGCGTTTTTATCGTATGACCATTTTTTATAATCGGAGCCTATTTTTAAAAGTTCTAGTCCACTTTTATTAAGTGCATGTCTGATTTCATCATTTGAATAATATCGCTGTTTATGGACTTCTCTAAATTCCTTAAATCCGGTTTCATCATTAATTCCAAAATACAAACTAGAAATGATTTCTTTATTCTTTTGATCGTATGAATTTTCCCAAATAAAAAAAGTATTTCCGATTGTTTCTCTAAAAAATTTATCATGGAAGTTTTCAGTTAGATTTTTTTCACTACTTACATCAAAGAAATAATAACCATTATCCGCTAAATTCATACGAATAGTTGCAAAATGTTCTTCAAGTTCAGAAACAGAAGTTAAATAGTTCAGAGTGTCATGATTGCAAGTAATTAACTCAAAAGGGTCTTTAAACTCAAACTTTCTAATATTCCCTACTCTAAATTCAGCATCAGGATAATTTGTCTTAGCCGTTTCGATCATTTCTGGAGAAACATCAAGACCAACTTTACGAGTTACCGCCGGAAAATAGAGAAATAAAGAACCTGTCCCGCATCCAAGATCCAAAGCATTTTTAGGAATTTGATTTGGGAAACTTGAATTGAGAATAAACAACGCCCATTTTTTATAATCGATATGATCCATTATATGATCATAAATTCCTGCAAATTTGGAATATGGTTTTATAACTAACATTTATCCCTTAAAAAAATTTTCCTCTAAATGTTTAAACTCTTCCATATCAGTCGTATAAAGGGTAATCGGAGTGAGAGTAACATAGTTTCGATAAAACGATTCAAAATCTGAACCAGGAGAATTTACATACCCAAGCTCGGTTAAGGCAAGAAAGTAATGATACACATTTTCTTTGATATGCGCTACTTCATATTTATCCGAATAAGTTCTTTTGCCTAACTTAGTAAGTTTGATTTTAGAAATATCTTCTGGATAGTCGATAGGAAAATTGATATTATACACTACACCTTTACGAAAACTAGAAAGTTTTTTATCAATCAAAAGCGCGATAAACTCAGCTTCTTTACGATAGTCATAATCATCTATTCGGTTTCCTGAACTAACTGCTAGCGAATAACGGTTGTGAACCGCTCCATGTCTCGCAGCTCCAACAGTTCCTGAGTAATGAACGTCATGCCCCATATTAACTCCGCGATTGATCCCAGAAACCACCATATCAATTTCAGGAAATATCTCACCAAAGAGTCCGATATTCACACAGTCCGTAGGAAATCCATCTACAGTATAAGTTGTGTCATCTAATTTTTCTACATGCATACGATGGAAAATAGTTAAAGCTTGCGATGTAGCCGATTTTTCTTTTGCCGGTGCAATTAAAAATACATTGTGTTTTCTAGAAAGTGCTTTTTTTAAAGCGTGAATTCCATTGCTGGTAATCCCATCATCATTGGAAATGAGTATATTCAAAGTTAGCCGCCTAATTTTTCAAATTATCATAGTTAAATTTAGCAAAAAATAAAATAAGATCATAAAAGGAATATATAGAACAAAAAATATAGAAGAGAGGATATTTTTAAAAGCTCTAAACGCACCTATTCCATAAATATCATTTGCAAAGGAAGAAAATATCCAAACATAGGAACAAATCGTTATAAGTAAAATCACCAAAAATGCAGAAAACGAAGGTAATCCTATAAAACTAAATACAACAGCAATCGGACAAGAGAAAATATAAATGATATTCAAACTTCTTGCAGATGAGAGAAGGGTTGGAAAATCTCCTGACTTAATCCAATTCTTAGCTTTAAAATCAATGAAGTAACAAATAAGCGAAGCGAGAAATGACAAAAAGAAATAATTCCCAATGGAAAGCAAAGCGACTAATACAAAATAACCGCTACTATAAGGTGGATTTATCAAAATAGCAGACACCGCAAGGGAAATAGAACCAAGTAAAGTGGAAAAAAACTCTATGAATTTGATATTTTTATTCATAGGGCTGTAAATCCTTAGAAATTCTTCTCTATCTAATAACAACTCAGAAATTGTTTGAATAAATGAATTCATATTATTTACCTATTATAATTCTTGGAGACTAAGTGCACCTGGCATAAGCAAAAGTATTGGAGATTTTAATTGTTTAATGCTAAATGTATTTCCAAAACCAACCGCCAAACTGAGCTTAGTTCCCATGATATTAAAAAAACGATCAAACGGAGATTCATCCTCTTCTAGTAATTGCAGATTACTCACACCGCATAATTCTGATAATTTGCTCATAGCTTCTCTTCTACCGCCAATTTCATCCACTAGTTTGTTCTTAACCGCAGCTTCACCAGAATAAATTTTACCTTCTGCTAATTTTTCTATGAGAGATACTTTTTTCTTTCTGCCTCGTGCCACATCTGCGATAAACCGATTGTATGTATCAGAAAGTAAACCTTCAATGATAGAATCTTCTTCTTCGGTTGAGTCTTTGAACATAGAAAGAATATCCTTGTACTTTCCTGCTTTATATACTCTCATTTCTATAGAATGTTTTTTTAATAGTCCAGAAATGTTTGGGCTAACAGTGATTACCCCAATTGATCCAGTGATTGTTCCTGCTTCCGTATAAATATAATCGGCAGCACTTGCAATATAATACCCACCGGATGCTGCCAAGTCTTTCATGGATACGACTACTTTTTTATTTTTCTTTTCGCGAAGATACATTAGCTGCTCAAAAATTTCTTGAGAAGCACCAACGGTTCCACCTGGAGAGTTCACTTCTATCAATACTCCCTTGATTTCATTACTATCCTCAATCTCACGTAACTTTGCAAGAACCGTATCAGCTCCTGTTGATTGATAGGTAGATTTTCCAGAGTGAATCTCGCCCTCTACTTTTAAGAGAATCGCAGAATCTAATGAATTTTTGAAAACATTCACATTTCCTGTTTTAGTGATTTTTGATTTTGCTTGAATTGCAATATGTACCATTGACAAAATAGTAGACGCTAAAGTAAAAATTAAAATAAATAATAGAATAGTTCGATTTGTATTCATGACCTCATCCTAAAAGTCACTGTATAATTGACTCTACTAACGCAAATTAAATATTTTTATTTACGTTAGCATTTTACTTATTATTTTAGCTAATTGACAAGAGTAGCATTTATGAAAAAAGTTTTTATCTCAGGCATTTCCGGTCAGGATGGTGCATGGTTAGCCAAATTATTAATCCAAAAAGGCTATAAAGTATATGGCGGTGTAAGGGATAAGAACAAATTCCTACGATGGCGCTTAGAATATTTAGATATCATCGACTCAATTCACTTTATGAATTTTGATTTAGAAAACGCAAAATCAGTAGAAACCTGTATCCAAGAAATTCAACCAGATGAATTTTACAATCTCGCAGCACAAAGTAGCGTAGCAGCAAGTTATAATTCACCCGTCGAAACTAGTTTGGTAGATGGAATAAGTGTTCTGTATATTCTAGAAGCAATCAAAAAGTTTAGTCCCCATACCAAACTTTTCCAAGCAAGTAGCTCTGAGATATTTGGAAACTCTAACGAAACCATGCAAAACGAAAACACTCCCATCAAACCTGCCAATCCCTATGGCGTTGCAAAATCCTATGCTCATTGGATGACAGTAAATTATAGAGAATCTTATGGACTTTATTCTGTAAGTGGAATTTTATATAGCCATGAATCGGAGTTAAGAAGTGAAGATTTTTTTTCCAGAAAAGTAACCGTACATGTGGCAAATTGGCATCATGGAAACAAAAAAATTCTAGAAGTTGGAAATTTGGATATTGAAAAAGATTGGGGTTACGCAAAAGAATTCGTAGATGGAATGTATCTTTCTCTACAATCAGAAAAGCCAGAAGATTATATTTTTGCAACCGGCACCAAAACCAAAATTAAAAACTTCATCGAACACTCTTATGGTGTAATCAATGTTAACCTCACTTGGCAAGGTGAAAATGAAAATCTAAAAGCATACGATGAAAAAACAGGTGAACTAGTTCTTTTAATCAACCCAAATTTCTATCGCCCAACAGAAATAAAATCCTCTTATGGAGATCCAACAAAAGCTAAGACAAAATTAAATTGGAATACAAATTTAGATTACAAAAAGATATGTGAAATAATGGTTCAATGTGATATAGATAGAATCAGTCATGCAAAGACTAACTAGTAAAAAAACATATTTAATCGTATTTCTAACTACTTTATTCGTTCTTTCTATATCCTTCTATTCAAACAAAGATTTTTACAAACAATACATTATCAATAAAATCTATTCAGCCATTGACTTTCAAGTTCTATTTCAAGATTCCAGCATTTCGTTATTTCCAGCCCCTGGAATCATTTTAGAAAAAGTAAGTATTCATAATCTGGAAGCAAAAAAAAAAATAAATGCAGAAATTGAAAAAATTCATTTTTTATTCTCTTGGAAAATTCTATTTGGAGAAGTCGAATTAAACTCAATTGAAATAAATGGCGGAAAAATAGAATTAGCCGATGAAGAAAAAAGAACAGAAGACTCTATCAATTCCAAAGTATACGATGTAAAAAGTATACAAAAAATATTCACTTTCTTAAATTTAGATTCAATCTCTTTTCATTCCACACAGTTTATTTACAAAAAAAACATAACACATCTGGATGATTTTTTTATTAATTCACTTACAATCAGCACAGACCATATTAGCTTAATTTCGTTAAACGCAGATATGAATTACCAGACAGGAAATTTTAAATCAGAAACAAAAATTCAATATACAAATAATAATCACTCATCTGAATCACTAGAAATAGAATCAAAATGGAAATTCAAGAATGTTTCATTAAAACCACTTAAAGATTATTACAAATTGATAGTTGGGGCTAATTTCGATAATACTACACTGAATGGTGAGTTTACAGTATTTAAAGAAAAATTCAAAAATCAATACAATATTAAAATTGATACAAGTATTAGTAATCTTTTTTTTAGCGGAGATCCAGTTTATCCCACTATTACCGCAAATTCAGAATTTACCTACACACACGATTCTAAAAAAATCAATTTTAAGAATATTTATATATTCTATGAAAATGTTGCAATTGCTAATGCAACTGGCAATCTTAATTTTGCAAATGATGTTACTTTAAATCTTTCTATACAAGGCGAATACGCTGATATATATAAGGTAATCCATTTAATTGCTCGTTTTGCTGACTTTCATGTCGCTAGTAATATCAATTTTTATTCTCATATTACTATTTTTTGCAAAAAAGCTACTTTTGATTTATATGAACTCAGTAAAGTCAATTTAGAACTGAATATTGTTAATGACTCAATAGGAATAAAGATTAACAACGCAAATGTGCTGAATGGAGCCATTAGCGGCAAAGCAAAAGTAACCGCAAGTAACAACTCGCAATATAGTTTTGAAGGAATCATTAAAGAAATTAATTCAGAGGAGTTAATTAAAAAATATACAACAAATCCCTATATCAAAGGAAATTTGAGTGCTAATCTAATTTTTTCCTCTACCGGAAATTCATTTAATCTATTCTTAGAAAAATTCAAATCAAGCGGGAAAGTAGAAATAAAAAATGGAGAATTACTAGGTTATGCAAATATTCTAAAACCTATTTTTAGTTTAGGTAAGTTAATTAACTTTCTAGGTCCACGAGGAAGAAATACAGAATTTCAATCTCTCAACTTAGATTATTCCATTCAGAATGAAATGATTAGAGTTCAAAATCTCAAGATGATTGGAGTAGGAATTGATGCACATGGAGGTGGGAGTGTAAGTTTTGAAAGAAAAATAGATTTTCGAATCTACGCTGGTCTTGGTGGAATTGCAGGCAAAGCGTTGTATATCCCAATTTTGTATAAAGGTATTATGCCGGATAACGTTTCTTATATTGATCCTGTATGGATTGGCTCTGTTTATGTCGGAGCAACCTTACTATCAGGTCCTGCTGGTGCCACTGTTGGCGGATTTGCAGGATCTGCTGTATCGGAGTATGTAAACAAAGCCTGGGAAGGAATTAAAGGTATATTTTCTAGAGAACCAAAAGCGGAGTAACTAAATAAGCCCACAATATTTAGTTTCATAACCCACTTGCAGATAATTAGCCGTAGCCTCGTGTCTTGCTCTAAATTGAGACTTTAACTTTTGAGCGACAAAGTATTTGCTAATCGGATTTAAAAAAAATTCAAACTCGATATGATCGTTTAACTCAGAGTAATCACCAATAGAAATAAAACGATGCTCATGTCGAAAAGTTTTAAAACCAACTTTTTCTTCATGAAATTGAAAAAGTTTATCCACTGGACAACGAAAAATAGATCTACATTCAAAAGTAACACTCATAGGGACATTGATTTCTATTTGCAATAATAATTCCTTACTTTTTTAGTGAGTTTATGAAATTAATTCCATACCTAATTCTATTTTTTGTTTCTTGTAAGAATCTTTCTATTCCTATGATACCAGATAATTCTCCGAAACCTCACCACACTTTAAATGGATTTCAAAATCTTAACAGCGATTTTAAACCAAAAGGACTTGGTGATGTACTTTTATGGAATATAGGAAACCTATTTAAAACACTTCCCTCAGTTGAACCAAAAGATTATTTAATAGAGACTCTTACCAATGACGGCGTAAAACTTAGAGAAAATAAAAGTAAAACAAGTTTTACCTGGATTGGTCATGCTAGCGTACTAATACAATTAGACGGTAAAAATATTTTAACAGATCCTATCTGGTCAGAGCGTTGTTCGCCTGTGAGTTTTTTAGGTCCAAAACGTTTTACCAAGCCTGGAGTAAAAATAGAAGACTTACCACAAATTGATATTGTTGTCATTAGCCACAACCATTATGACCATATGGATCTACCAACTTTGAAAGAACTGGATAATCGTTATAAACCCACGTTTTATGTAGGTTTAGGGAACAGAAAACTTCTAATCGAAGAAGGGCTTACTAATGTAGTAGAATTAGACTGGTGGGATATAAGACATGATAAAGATCTAAAAATCAACTTTACTCCAACGCAACATTTTTCAGGAAGAGGAGTATTGGATCATGGAAAAACTCTTTGGGGAAGTTACGTTATCGAAGGAAAATCAGATACTGTTTATTTTGCAGGGGATACTAGCTATTTTGCGGGATTTAAAGAAATCGGAAATCGTTTTTCCAAAATTGATGTCGCAATTTTACCAATAGGTGCGTATGAACCTCGTTGGTTTATGAAACCAGTTCACATGAATCCAGAAGATACGATACAAGCATTTTCTGATTTAGGTGCGAAATACATGTTACCCATTCACTATCTTACTTTTGTATTAACCGATGAAGCCCTAGACGAACCATTAAAATTAACAAAGTCCCTATTCGAATCCAAAAAAATAAACCCTGACTTATTAATAGATCTAAAAATTGGAGAAAGTCGTTTTTACTAAATTGTTCTATGCAAAAATTATCAATGAATTCATAGTTATTGAGAAACCAATAGCCTGCGGCGGCAAGCCCACCATTAATTTTTCGACCCATAGAGAGAGAAATGGTGCCAACCCCCGTTCTAGCACGGGAGTGCTAGCGCAAACCTTGCGTAATTTCTTTTTTTTTCTTGCAAAACTAATGAATCTCTATACGATGCTAAAATTCATTTAAAGGAGATTTCAATGAAAAAAATTAGTTTAGTTCTAAGTTTAGTGGTGGCAATTACTTTTGCTGCTTCTAGTATTTCTGCAAAGTGTTATGGGTTTAGAGACGCTGACATCAAAGTTTGTGTAAATGGCGATGGATTTAAAGAAAGAAAAAAAGCCGGCGACATTTGTAAAAGTGTTTCAGGAAAAGACTGTGGTGGAATCACAGGAAACATGGGATCTTGCACTGGACCTAAGTGTTATGATGAATCAGGCAAACAAGATAAGAACATCAAAGTAGATTAATTTTTTCGTTAAAATAGTAGAGACGTAGCGCGCTACGTCTCTACAGATTCAGGATAATATCAATAAACCGCAGTTAACCAGCCCGCATACTCTTCCTTATTCGCTGTTACAATTTCAAAGAACAAATCTTGCAACTTTTTAGTAATCGGTCCCATTTTACCATTACCAATAACTCTTTTATCAATTTCCTTAACCCAAGCAACTTGAACACCTGTTCCAGAAAAAAANNTTACGAGCAAGTTCTAGAACAGAACGACGAGTAACCCCTTCTAGAATAGAAGAAGTAAGAGATGGGGTAATTAATTTTCCATCGCGGATAATGAATATATTCTCCGCAGATCCTTCGGAAACAAGTCCACGTGAATCTAGAAAAATTGCTTCATCGCAACCATTCTGAACAGCTTCGGATTTTGCGAGCGCAGAATTTACATATCCGCCAGAAGCTTTTGACATAGTAGGAATCATTGTGTCATCAATTCGTCTCCAACTAGACACCATTGTCTTGAGTCCTTTCTTAGTATCAAGATAGTCATTTAGAGGAAGTATATAAATAGCTAAATCTGCTTTTACATCGTGAAACCTGGGAGAGAGTTGTAGAGCTGATGTATAGATATATGGACGAAGATAAATATTTTCCTTGTATCCACATTCCTTCACTAGTTTTAAAATGATACTTTCCAGTTCAAGTGGATCAATCGAATATTGAAGTTGAACCAGTTTTGCAGAGTTTAATAGACGTTTGATGTGATCTTTTAAACGAAAGATATATACATTATCTTTTTGGGGATTATAATATCCTCGAATTCCTCCAAACACTGCTGTGCCATACTGTAAAGCATGTGTCTGAATGCTCACTAACGCTTTTTCTGCCGGAACTATTTTTCCTTCAAAATAAGATAAATTTTTGATCTTCCCCATTTCTTCCTCACATATCTAATTAAAAATCAGAATTTCAGAAAAGGGTATTTTAACAAGTAAATATTGATTAGCTTACCCTGCCTTATGGAAAGTAAAAGGTTACCACCGATTGACACCGATAAAAGAACGATGGCTCTTAATTTAATTATCTTCTTTTCGGTCAAACAATCGTCTAGAAAGAAAAAAGGCAAAAATACCAACAGTGAGTCCAATTAGAACCATAGAATAACTGTTATTATTCCCTCGATTCAAATAAGCAAGTAGAGAACTTTCTTCTTCTATTTTAAAGTTAGGCAATCCGTATACGCTGTCTGTTTGTTGTAAAGATATAATTCCTTTATCAGAGGAAGTAACATCCACATTAGAAGAGTTGAATACTTTTAGAACGATATATGTTTTTGTGAAACGATAGTATTCTTTGGAGGTAGGATTGTGAATCGCAGTATCTTCCCAAGTTACTTTCGTACTCTTCGAGCCATAATTATTATCAACCCATGTTGGGAATGGGCTATTTATATCTCTTTGGTAATACAACTCACATTCATGACCAGGGATATTGTAAGAACCATAAGCTGTGATTACTTTGTATTTTGCGTCGAGTGTGCGATCATTGATTTTAAAATAAAAATTATTCGAGTTTGTATGATCCCAGCCTAAAATAGCAACATCACCGAGAACTGCGTCTGTATAAATATTTTTCTGAATTTCTAAACGTAAAAACTGATTAGAGGAAGTGGGAATTTTTTGTAGTGGTACTTTGGAAAAATAAGATAAAGGATTACAGTAATTTGCCGCTGAGATAAAAACTTTTTCTTTAATTTCGGTCTTTGTTTCATTTTCTATGAATACAAGGGAATAAACTATTTCTGGATGAAGTGGTTCGTCAGGAGTAAATAGAATGGTATCGCTCGTAACAGTAGTGGTTCCGTTAATTGGCATTTGAGTAGCTGCATTTTTTAGATTCAAAGTGCCTACTATCTGGTTATTTTTTACAATTAGAACTTCCTCGTCAGAGCTTGTAGTAAGTTTACCTTCCACCAAACGAATACGCACAACCCCGTCTTTAACCAAAACACTAGGCGTAGTAGAAATTCCAGAAAGCCCATTCCACTGACTTGCTATTTCACCAATACCAGAAGGAGAATCAAATTTTGGAGTGTCGTTTGCTTTTTTTGCATTTGATACAGCGACATTCGTTCCAGAAGTATTATTGGTTATATTATTACAGGAAGAAAAAAAGAGAATAGAAATAAAAAAGTATAACGTGAATCTCATAGGATTTTCCCCTGATCTATTTTAAGTTCTGGCAAATTAATTTATGACAAGAGCTTACTCTACTATACTATTATTTCCTTTGTATTGCAACAATCTATTATTAAATTATGGCATTAACAAATAACTATTTAACTTTTTTCTCCATAATCAAAAATTTTTCTGTATCTAAAGAAGAAACAGGCTCCCATTTGTCAGGAATTTCAACAGCTTTGTAAAGTCGGTCTAGGTATAATTCCTTGGTAATTTCATACGCACCCAAGCTCCAAGTCACTTCATTCAATTGTTGTGTGTCAAATAAAGTAAAACCATCTCGAAAAAGCGCTTCAAATAGATAAGTCAGTGCGACCTTTCCTGCATCCGATTGTTTAGAAAACATACTCTCGCCAGCAAAAAACCTCCCAATCGCAACACCATACGCACCACCCACAAGCTGCCCAGCTTCATTCCATGCTTCCACACTATGAGCATAGCCTTTTTTGTGCAAATCCGTATAACCTTTGATAAACCCATCTGTAATCCAAGTAATTTCATTTACCCGATCAGCACATCCTCTCATCACTTCTAAAAAAGCTTGGTTGAATGTGACTTTGTAAACTTGCTGTCGAATTTTTTTGCGCACTGTTTTAGAAACATGCAGTCCATCTATTTCAAAAATGGCTCTGGGGTGCAAACAATACCAACGAATAGGATTTTGCGACCAAGGAAAAATTCCATGTGTATAAGCATACAAAAGGCGATCTGAGGAAAAATCTCCCCCAATCGCCACTAAATCATCCATCTTTCGAAGAGGGTCTCCAAAGAATTTATGGAAATCTTGCATTCCACTCATGGCAAATCATTGGCTCCTATCAAAGAATTTTTTTGTAGATGCGAATTGGTATCTTCATAAAATTCAAGCATAGAACGATANNTTGTATTGAAATCCAGTTTTTTCATTCGATACATAAACAAACACAGGAATATAGTTTATATCTTGAATAGAAATTTCTGTCCGATTCGAGGTCTGCTTTTTAGTAAGTTTGAAATTAAAAATCATACCACCATTTGTATATCTCTTAATCTGACCCGAAACAAAGTTTCCTAAAGAGTAAATAACCATCCTCTGCTTTTTGACGCCATATTTATCAGTCATCCAATTCAACTCGTAAGGTTGCAGCACATGAGGGTGCCCACCTAAAATAATATCAGCCCCTTCCTGAAAAGCAAACTCCACCATTTCTTTCTGGAACTTATCAGGAAATCTTGCATATTCTGTGCCAAAATGGTATGAGATAATAACTAGGTCAGGATTTAGTTTTTTCGCGCGTGCGATTTCCTCACTAATTAGAGCCTTGTCTATTAGACGAACCACCTTGTCTTTTGGAATCTGGATTCCGTTTGTGCTATAGGTATAACTAAGAAAGGCAAATTTAATTCCACTTTTTTCATAAAGTAAAACTCTATTTTTTTCATATTCTTCTTGTGATTTATATGTCCCAAGGTGTTTAATTCCTAACTTATCCAAAGTGTCTATCGTATGGTCAATTCCTTTGCGCCCAGTGTCTACCGAATGATTATTAGAAGTAGCTAATATATCAAATCCAATATCCTTTAACGTATCTGCTAGTTCATCGGGTGCGCCAAATTGAGGGTAACCTGCAAATAACTTAGAATCACCAGGCAACGTAGTTTCTAAATTTCCAAATGCGATATCCGCTTTAGTTAAGTATTCTTTTACATTTTTGAATACTGGATTAAAATTATAACACTTACACTTGGAATCGTAGGCTGATGCCAACTGTGTTGAGTGAACCATAATATCACCCACAGCAGAAAATTGAACCACCTTCTCTTCTGGTTTTGATATATCCCTTATAAAATGCGTAGAACAGTTAGTAAAAACAAAAAGAAACCATAAATAAAAAAAAGATACCCCGTATCTAAAAAGCAAATTTGAAATCATTTTTACAATGTTTTAGAAAGTCAATGTTAAGTTAACCATAAAAGATCTACCTGGTTGAGGCAAAATAGAAGAATCGTATCCAAGTGATCTCGCATAATAATAATTACCCGCATTTGCTTGTCCTGTTCCAGGGTGAAAGTAGGTTGTATTAAACACGTTCATAACTTTTAAAGTAAAATATCCATACTCTTTGAAGTTGACTGTTATACCTGTATCAAAAATCACATGTGGATCTAACGTTTTATCCTGCTGTTGTACAATCCTTCTAGATACTGCATCAATGTCCTCATAGGATTTTAATGGACCGTTGTCGCTTAACGCATTTCTGGAGTAGTATTCTCTACGACCAGTGTAATTTCCTCTTAGATTTAAAATGAATAATTCTTTAATTGGAAGATTGATACCAAAATTTAATTTATGCGCAGCAATATCTCCCAGGTTAGTATACTCCCTTTTCCTTGGAATAAATTTGGCATCCTCTGGAACAAGGTATTCATATTGACCAAGTGGAGTGGTTCCTTCTTGCCATTTTCTCATATTATGATCGTAGTATGTATCTGCTTGTGCCTGTGTGTAGGTGTAATATACGTAAAGACTAATAGGAGCAGATTTTTCGATAAAGTTTTGTGTGTTTAATCTGAATTTATATTCAACTCCATAGATTCTTCTTCGCCCTGCATTTTGTGCGGATTCTTTTATGACATCTTCATAACGAGAATAGTAAACAGAAAATTCGTTTAATACCTGTTTGCCCTGATGCATAAAAATTGCTTCGGTAGTTTTTGCTTTCTCTGGTCTGAGTTTCAAATCAGCAGTACGACCGGAATATCCGCCGAATAAATTGAGCGGCGAAGGCTCATTAAACGCTTCTCCATATAAAAGTTTAAAAGCAGTTGCGTCAGTAAACTTGTAAATCCCTGTGATCCTTGGATTTAACGCTCTACCATAAATTGAGTTTTCATCATAACGAACACCAGGGCTAAATCGGAATTTGCCCCAATCAATAATACTCAGTAAAAATCCACCTCGATCAAAAGTACCAATTGTATTTTCTTCTGGCATTTTATTGGTTCTAGGAGATGGACCTTTCAAAATCAAAGGATCCGTACTTAAACCAATCGCATATCCATTTGGAAAATGATCCTCAACTCCTTTATTCACATTAGGATTTAAAAAATCTACAGAGCTGACGTAAGAAGATCCCCACCAATATCCAGGAATATCATAAGACTTAGTTAATTTTTTAAATTCAGCTTTTAAACCTGCCATTAATTTTACTTTGTCGTTGATCTTATATTCGATGTTTTGATTTACTAGAACACTTTTACTTATTTCATTCCATCTCGTAAAACTGATATAGGATGTATAAGACTTTGGACCGTAGCCATAACCATCTGCCTCAGCCCAGTCTCCATAAATTCGGCTGTCTCTATATACTGCTAAAGAATAGGAACTGAGTTTGCTTGTGATATCAACTTGGTTCTCTGCATAAATATTCGTTCCTGATTTTCCCCACATGGACGTAGGCTGTGCTTTATCACCAGGATACTGTGATCCATACGCTTCATATTTATTTGTTATATTTGCCCCAATCTTTAAAGTTTTGTAACCAACACTTAGAATTGTCCCCCAATCATTTACAGGATCAGAGTATTTTCCGAAAGGTTTTCCACCACTTCCATAGGCAAGAAGAGGACCCCATATCGCAGGATTATTTATCCAATACTGTGTATTATAGCCATAATTGGAAGCATTCTTGCTGGCATCATTTCCTTCGTGTTTTCGTGCAGACATAGCAATACTCATATCTCCAATTTGAGAGGTAACACCACCATCCACAGCCCAAGAAGGACCACTTCCATACATAAAACTAGCTTTACCAGTTGTCTTTCCGTTATTTTCTTTTCCGTCCTTGGTGATAATATTGATTATCCCCTGAAACGCATTCGGTCCGTAAACCGCAGACGCTGGTCCATAAATTACTTCTACTCGTTTTATATTGGAAATCGGATACATTCGCCCGGGAGTTGCTACTTGTGCCCAGAGATCATTTTCCACAACCCCATTGATCATAAGAAGTGTGCGAGATGTAAAAGGAGTACGATAGCCTCTCTGATACAGAACAGCATTATCCGTTCCCTGTTGCCCTATGTAATCAAAACCTGGAAGGTCTCTGAATATATCTTCTAAACTTGTATAACCTCGATTTTTAAAATCCGCTTCTGTTACCACCATCGTAGTAGCAGGAACATCAATGATACTTTCTTTTGTTCTGGATGCAGTGACAACTTCTGTTTCTTGTAAAAGTTTAAATACATCGTCCGAGGATTTTGTATCGGTAGCTACGACCGGAAGAGCTAAGTCTTTCCCTATGGAAGTTGCATTCACAAACTCATCTACGTTTTCTGAATTCTCTTTTCTATTTGTATTAAATTTTACTTTCTGAGAAAACTTTTTTGCAAAACGATCAGCAACTACACTATCTTCTATTTTAATTTCTTCAGGCGGAAGTTCTATTTCGCTCATATCACCAAGTGAGTCTGATAAATTCAGCGCATCAATGATATTACCCCGATCTGGATTGTATACATGACCATAGATTAAAATATTTCCATTCGATTTACGAGAGTAATATCCACTTAGATAAAACTTTGCATTATTGTCTTTGGCTGTTTTTAAATTGTCAGAATTATTTCCAGCCAAAGTTCTAACTTCAAATCCTTTTGCGGCTAATTCTGATTTAAGTTTATCGAGAATCAAATCTCTGTTAGCCGGTTCATCCTTAGATTTATACGGCAAAAAATTACCAATATAAATTAAGTTCGACGTTGATCCGTCAGCATTAATCTCGAAAATAGAAAGAACTAGCAAAAGTATATATATTATTTTTCTCATGAATCAATGCGCATCCTGAATTTTACTTTAGTAAGGTTTTCTGAGTGACTGTGTTTAATCTACTCGAAAGAAATAAAACCTGATTCCAATTAAAATTAATTGCAAGAAAAAATTTTAAAACTTACTATTTTTCAAAAATAAAATTTGTGTATCTAAGGTTAATAGGGTGTAATCCCTGAGAATCTATGTGAAGAGAGATGATTAAGAAAACAAATTCAACTGATTAGAATTGTTTGAAAGCCTTGCATTTTGAAATGGATTTTTTTGAGTTGAAACAAAGAGGAAAAATAAATAAAATTTTGATTTGAAAAATTCTCCTCTATGAATAAAAAAAATAGAGGAGAATTAAATTTGTAACTAGAGATTAACCAGCAGTAATCGCTAATTCAACACGACGATTTGCAGGATCATTTGGACTTGCACCTGGAGCTAAACGATCAGAACCAACACCGATAGACTCACCGATTTGATCAGAAGAAACACCTTGTGATTTTAGGTAATCTTTTACAGAATCAGCTCTCATTTGGCTTAAACGTTTGTTTGCATCTGCGTTTCCAGAAGCGTCAGTGTGACCAGTGATGTTGATTTTTGTATCAGGATAAGATTTGATAGTTTCAGCAATTTGATCTAATGTAGCTTTTCCAGAACCAGGAATTTCAGCTTTACCTGGATCGAATTTAACAGCTTGTTCTCCGAGTTTTAGGTTTAACTGTTCGATTTCTCCCTCAGATCCCTTAACTTCAGCAACACCGATTTTTTTAGATTCAAGATCTTCTTTGATATCATCTTTCATTAGGTCAAAGTATAGACCAACACCAAGACCAATAGCACAACCAGCAGCTAAACCAACAGCTTTACCTTTAGTTCCTGCTTTTTTCTTTTTTCCAAAAGCAGATTTTACTACGTCATTAATGCTACCACCAGACGCTTTTTTCTTGATTGCTTCGTCGTAAGCAGCACCAGCTAATAAACCAGTTAAACAACCAGTTAAACCGCCGATCATTGTTCCTTTTCCGATTTTACTCAATGACGCACATGAAGTCATAGAAAAAATCACGAGTACGAATAATACTATGATATTTTTTTTCATTAAATTCTCCTATAAGCATCAAAGAAAAAGATTTCTGCTTTTCGGTCAACTAAAAACAGATTGCGTTCTTCAATCCGACTTTCAGTCTGTAAAAACTGAACATGAAAAAATCAATTCAAATGAGTTTTGTCTGTGGAATAATTGGACTTGTTGCAGGTCTTTTCGTAAGTCTAAACGCAACAGGGGAAGGCTATGCACTATTCCCTCTTTTTTCGGTTGTTTCTGCCAGTATATGTTCTTTTGTTCTATGGAATCTACTTGTCGTCAAAAGAAAATCTTTCGCAGTCAGCTTGGGAATTTTTACTGGAGTTCTAATTGTATTACTCTCTCATTATTTCACTTGGTATTTCATGTCATTGTATTATTTTTTATGTAACCAAATCACAAAAAACTGTTTAAGCTCACTTGGCGAAAAAACTATGAACCCAGTTGAGTCTATCTACTTAGTAATGCCGTTCACAATTTTTAGTTTAGTAATCGCATGGATCACTCTTCCGCTCGGAGCTTTTTTAGGAGCAATCGTAATTAAGTTACAACAAAACTCGAAAGCCTAATGAAAAAAACTTGAACCAATTTTAGTGAAATGGAAAGTGTGGGCTACTGCAAAAAAAGGGGTTGTGTAAAAGCATTGCCACGGAGGCACAGAGTCGCAGAGAAATGCGGTTTCTTGGCATTCTGCGCTCAAAAATTTATGCTTTTACACAAACCCTAAAAAAATAAATATTAGATCAATAGTAAAGTTGGGTCGATGGTTTCTATTTGTAAATGAATATGGGGCAACATCTTCTTAACCCCTGTGTTGTAGAGTTTGGAAATATCTTGTGCAATCCCAATGCGCTGTCCCCGAGAGACTTTTTTTCCAATGATTTTTTTGTCAGGAGTGAAGTAGAACATCTTGAGACTTAGAGACTCATTTTCCAAATATACACCTGAATAGTTTTTTTTCGTGTAGGGGTAGGCGATTCTGAGAATTACACCATCTACAGGGGCTAATATGATTTGTCCGGGGTCGCAAAGAAAATCTATTCCGTTATGTTTCAGATTTCCTCTTGGAGCATTGTAGAGTCCAGACCCAAAATGATCCATGATACGAAGTGATTTTCCTGTAGGAGAAATAAGCTGTATATCTTTCATGCTCTTCTCCTTTTACTTTTGAATCGACCTTCGAGGAACTTGGCATAGAGAAAAATCAATCCCTCTAATAGTCCAGAATTAGCGACTGCGGCAAAGAATAGAACTAATACAAGCGGAATATCCGATGTAACCCCGTAAATGGGGAGGGTAATGAATGTATATCCATCCCTTGCAAGTTCTGCCTGGATGACTCGAATGCTTAAAGCCATAAGAGTAATCCGTAAAATGTTTTTGATTGTGATGAGTTCTACTAATCTAGTAAGAAATGAGATTAGAACTCCGATTAGTTTTTTGGAATCTTCTTTTTCCATAAGTATAATGTCCTTAATTTTTAATCTATATGAATTGAGTAATGCAAAGTTTGTTTTTGTTTCCGCTTTAAATACATAGTGCAGCATTAAAATACCTGCCGGTGCACCATTATTGTTTTTTATGAGTGCATATAGAATTGATTTACAAGAGTTGAGAGAAGATACGGGTAAATACTGAGTAACCTCAAACCACGCATATTCTTTGGAGCTATTCCAATTGAAAAGAGTATCGTCTTTATCAATACTTTCTCCATGTTGAAAGCTGATTCCATCTCTCAAACTAAATGCAGTAGGAATGAAACTATCACCGGCTAACTCGTATAAAACGCAACGATCTGCATTGGAGAGAACTAAGAGTTGAGATAGTTTTTCGATTTTAAAAATCTTAAACCGAATAGATTGAAATACTCCCCTGTAGCTGAAATAGTCATGAACTAGTTTGTTCTTTGCATAGAACAATCCAATTAAGAAAATAGCAGATAACAACTCGTAGATATTTTTTTTGATATTGAGAAGTATATCTGTCATCGTGTTCTCCTGTAAGTGAAGGTATAGGTTACAATTTCTCCTGAACCGGAAGGAAGATTTACAAAAGTAGACAACGCATTTCGTTTCACTTCGCTTGTGTATACTTCTTGTATGCCTTTGCAATAGACTGCGCAAAGAACCAAGAAGGAATCATCAAATACATGATCCGCATCCCATGCGAAGGAAACTTTGTTTTGGGATGGTGTAACAACTAGATTCAGAAGTTTTATATGAACCTGATTGCATAAGATAATTTGTTCATAATTAATTTGAACGGTGTTTAAATCTTGTACGATTACATTTACCCAGTTTAATTGTAAAAAGAGACTGGATTGATTTTGATGTTTTTCTTTGATGTCCAATCGAATAGCAGGTCGAAAGAGTTGAAATAGTTGTCCGAATGTAGCGATCCGTTTTCTATGTAATAATTGTTTTTCGCTTTTTTTATCTCTGTAGGAGGTTGGTAAACTGCGGACGTAGGATTTACCGTTTAATTCATAGTAAACGACATTTCCTAATTTACCATGAAGATTGTTATTTNNGGACACAGGGGGATTATTTACTTAAATTGTTAAACTACCTAAATACTGAGAGGTACTTTTTGTTTCTTCATTGCCTGAATAGATATAGGCATGAACTTCTTTTGTTACCCAAGCTGCTGGAGCGGATAATACTATTGTTCCGCTAGAGCGTAGAGCACCAGTTGCCACAACAGTCTTTTTCAATTCAGGGCAGTAGACCACGAGCGTGATTTTGTCTGTGCCATCACCATAGTCTCCAAATGTCCAAGTAGCGGTTAGATTTGTACCAACTGCAGTGAATCCTAATCCGTTTAGGGTTACTAAGTTACCACGGCTGACTAAAATATTAGTATAGTCGACTGTTAATGCGCCTATCGTTCCTTCCACAACAGGAAAATTCAATCTCCTAAATAAATTGTACGAAGTAATCTCTGCTGATTCTAGACCAAGTGGAATGACTTGCACAAATGCATTTGAAAGTTCTGTTAGGACTTTGAATTTCTCGCGGACAAGTAATTGTGCCGGTGTTGGGTCTGCCTTACTACCTTCTGATTTTGCCTTGATGACAGTTCTGCCTTTCCAGTTTGCGAATGTAATGTCTCCGACTGCGCCGTTGACATTTCCTAAAATTTTTCTTGTTAATTTTGCCATATAATAATTTCCTTTCCTCACCTCGATTTCTTCGAGGTTGAGTTATTTTGATTTGTTGTTAGTTTTCGCTTAGTTGTGGTTAATGAGAGTTATCCCTATTTGTCATTCCCGAAATTCCACCCGATGCGATACTTCTGCATCCACTACCGCCAAGCTATATCGGGGATCTCAAGAAATATAGATTCCCGACAGAAAATTTCGGGAATGACAAAGAATATTACCTATTAGCCACTAAGTATCGTCGTTTGCTTTTTGACTTATCAAAACCTTCTTCGCGCATAACTTCCGCATAAGGTTTGTTATCCGGTAGGATTACTTCGACAAGAGAACGTCCATATTTTTCTGTTCCATGAAGCCTGATTTCAACTTCTTTATCCAAAAGTAGTTCAGAAGCTTTGTCACGAGCAAGAACACCTTTTACACGTTCCATGTCAGACTTAGGACGAAAGATTTCCGGTGTGTCGATTCCATATACGCGGAAACTTCGTGTTATCCGTATATCGAAACCAAGGTTTACTTCTCCTCGGAATGTATCACCGTCAATTACTTCGATGACTTTTGCTTTAAAGATTGATAATGTTTTCATAAGTATAATTTCCTTACCTCACCCCGATTTTTTCGGGTTTGATTTGTTTCTTAGCAATAACCCCTCTCCTAAGAGG
>DDBL01000052.1 GCA_002333425.1 Leptospiraceae bacterium UBA2033 | reverse complement strand
ACTAAACGGGGTAAAATTTTTGCGGCAAAATTTAAAAGCTTTTGTAATGAAGATATTCCTCTGGTATCCAAGAAAAACCTGGCTTTATAAATTGTCAATAGGATTCAAAATTCAAAAGTAATAATTCAAAATTATTTAGGGCGGACGTGCCTTTGGTCTGAAATATCCGTTATTATAAGAATATGTTTTTCTCAATCCTTCCATTGTCTTTCTAGCTGAATAGGAATAAACAATCGTTAGCTGCATCTTCTTTGCACAATCAGGACAATGCTGTGGTTTTGCATCGAAACTATTTTCTATCGCCTGCGCCCAAGTTCGTTGTTCGATGAACTCAAGCTTTTCTTTTATACGATTAGCATAAATTCCATAATAGCGAATCATCTTACGATTTGGGTCAGGCAAGAAGAATAACATCTTCGCCATGAATTCATAAACATCTATTCTTTGTTCTTGAAAAACTTTTTCTCTCGTGCTTCTTTCAACCCAACTCTTGTATCGAAATGTAATTTCTTTCTTATCATCATCCACTTTTTGAATTTGAGAATTGTGAAAGAAACCGGAAGCGATATATTCTGCTGTTCTAAAGAGTGGTTCTTTCTCTTCCCCAGCAATCGGTTGAAAATAAACATGAAAACCATTTTTATATTTATTCTGGATAACAAGAGATTCCGCTTTCGTAATGACTTTTTCCTTTTCGTAATGTTTACAGAATGCCATCATCCATGAGAACGCAAATTTCTTGTAACGTAAAAAAGAAAGATTCAATACTTCCTTTGTCTCTTTGTGGATAATAGCTGTCGTCCCAACGAGATGAACATGAGGATTGAAATTTAAGCTATTGCCACACTTATGTAGGGTTGCAATGCTTCCGGTTAACCACTCTTTATCGCTAATCGCAATTTCTTCTTTATTAAATTTTAATCTTGCGAATTTGATTAATTCTTTTTTGTAAACTTCCGCTGCAACTGAAATCATATCCTCTACTTCGCATCTTCTTTGAAAAAGTAAATTAGAAACAGTTCCTGGAATTGTAAAGGTAATATGAATATGCCGTAAATCCATATTTAGTATATGCGATAAATTAACCGACCAACCAAAAAGTTTTTTGCGATAACAAGACAGACAAAGCCTTGACTTACAACTAAACGGAACTATTAAATTTACATCGCATTCTTCACACGAATATCTTTGAAACCCATTCTGAAAATTCCCACAACCTAAAAGCTTTTCTACTTCTTCTTTTTTACTGTCAGAAAGCTCTCCATACCTGGAAAGAAATCGTCTGTCATAAATTCGCTGGAACTCTTCCCAGTGGTTCATCCAGATTGATTTGTAAAGACTCCATCTTTCGAATGCAGGAAGATAGGCTGGTTTGAATTTTTCGGTTGAACAAATATACAAAGTAGTTTGGCTCCTACTTTGTATAGGTCAGAAAACAAAAAAGATGTGCGAATTTACTTCAACCAGATTGCGTGAAATATTCGCCGCATGGGTGTTAAAAGGATATTAAGTTTCATCCAAGAGGTTGTAGTTTTCGGGATTGCCGTTATCCGGAGGACTGGTCTGGGCAGAAGAGAGATTTGCAAGATTATAAAAATGAGAAATTAAATTCTTTCGGAGATTGATTTACTGGGATAGGAGTAGAGACAGGTTTGAAACCTGTCTCTACTAGTAATAGAAAGTTATTTAGTCAAAAGCCCACCATGAGTAACAAAAAATTCCACAAACACAAGGCTGATAATAGCCATGAGTTTGATTAGAATGTTGATAGCAGGACCAGATGTATCTTTGAACGGATCACCGACAGTATCCCCAACTACAGCAGCTTTGTGTAAGTCAGTGCCTTTTTTACCAGCAGCTTCTATGTATTTCTTTGCATTGTCCCAAGCACCACCTGAGTTTGCACTAGAAATCGCAAGAACTACTCCGGAGACTAACGCACCAGCGAGCATTCCCGCTAAGCACTTAATACCGAATAGCCAACCAACTAAAAGCGGGGAGAGAATCACGAGTAACCCCGGCGGAATCATCTCACGAAGTGCTGCAGTTGTAGAAATATCCACGCATTTTTTGTAATCAGGTTTGCCAGTTCCTTCCATGAGACCTGGGATGGTTTTAAACTGACGACGAACTTCTTCTACCATGTCTTTCGCAGCATCACCCACAGATTTCATAGTGAAAGCAGAGAAGATAAAAGGAAGCATCGCTCCAAATAAAAGTCCACCGAATACGAGAGGATCTAAAAGTTCAATCGTTCCAATGCTAGAATCTTGTAAACGAGAACGTGTGATGAATGCCGCAAAAAGTGCAAGCGAAGTTAACGCCGCAGATCCGATTGCAAAACCTTTTCCAACAGCCGCAGTAGTGTTACCCGCCGCATCAAGAGTATCAGTTCTATCTCTTACGTCTTTTCCGAGTTCTGCCATTTCAGCAATTCCACCCGCGTTGT
Source organism: Leptospiraceae bacterium UBA2033 (assembly GCA_002333425.1). GTDB lineage: Bacteria > Spirochaetota > Leptospiria > Leptospirales > Leptospiraceae > UBA2033. Next base: position 15,230 of record DDBL01000052.1, on the reverse strand, counting down.
CGGATACTGGTCCGTATGCGTCAATGGTAAGACCGATTGCGATAGTAGAAATCATTCCGAGAGCCGCAATAGCAATTCCGTACATTCCGGCGAGCATACTTGAACCAACGATTGTGATTACAAGTAATACAACAGGAACTACAGAGCTTTTATAACCAAGAGCAAGACCGTAGATGATGTTAGTTGCCGCACCTGTGTTACAAGCATCAGCAACTTCCCGAACTGGTTTGTAAGAATGAGAAGTAAAATACTCTGTGATCATCCCGATAAACATTCCAGAAAAAAGTCCTAGAACTAAACAATAATAAACATCCATTGGAGTAATTTGTTTTCCTGCGATTTCAAATGGAACCATGAAACGAGTAGTTACAAAATACATAACAGCAGCAACAATCACAGTAGAAATCCAAAGTTGTCCTTTGAGAGTTCCTTCTACACTTCCGCCTTCTTTTACTCGTGCAAAAAAAGTTGTAAGTAAACAAGCAGGAATTCCAAAAGCAGAAATTAAAACAGGATAAAGAAGTGCGTCTGTATTTCCAGAAAGTGCAGTTGCAGTAGCACCGATAACAAGAGCCGCGCAAGTTGCCTCAGCAGCAGAACCAAATAAGTCAGCACCCATACCAGCGATGTCGCCCACGTTGTCTCCAACGTTATCCGCAATCGTTGCCGGATTACGAGGATCATCCTCAGGAATTCCTTTCTCTACTTTCCCAACTAAGTCAGCCCCAACGTCAGCGGCTTTTGTGTATATACCACCACCCACACGAGCGAAAAGTGCAACCGAAGAACCACCCAGACCAAATCCAGCGAGTGCTTCCATAAGAACATGTTTTTCCACTCCAGGGTATGAACCTGTGAAGATGAGGAAAAGTGCTATTAGCCCAAGAACTGCCATCCCGATAAGTCCAAATCCCATTACCGCACCAGAGTCAAACGCAACTCTAAATGCCTTGGAGATGGATTCTTTTGCAGCTTGTGCAGTGCGAACATTTCCCATCGTTGCGATTCTCATTCCGATAAATCCAGAGAAACAAGAAATGATAGCTCCCGAAATAAAAGCTATAGCAGTAAAAAGACCCTCGTTGAAATCAGGAGTCTTTGGATTGTCCAAGAGAAAAAATATAACTACTGTCATGACAGCGATGAAAATACTAATTACTTTGTATTCTCTCATTAAAAATGCCATTGCCCCTTCAGCGATTGCCGCCGAGATGGTCTTTAACTTCTCATCTTGTGGGGTGTCCTTTCCGTCTACTCCGCCTACTTTGATTGTTACCACTTTGCTAGTGAAAACTGCCGCAGTAATTAGGGAGAGTATGGACATGGCTATGATGATTATTACCGATACTTCCATTAAAACCTCTTACATGATTGATTGATTTAAAAATCGAATTTTGTGACTATCCGATTAGATTTTAGAGAAAAGGTATAGGTCAAGAGAAAAAAACGGGCTTTGGGATTAAAAATTTGGGGATTTTCAAAGATTACCACCCGCCAAGGCTATGCACACAGATGAACACCGATAAAAGAGCGATGAATTAGCTTAGAATTTGTATCCCTAGATACCCCTTTTTAAGGTGATTTAAATTGGATCAGTAGGATGATTTGGATTTCGAGAAATAGGATTATAGTTACTATCAAAACAATTTTGTGCAGTTCCGCGAAAACGTAATATCAGAGCTTTTTTTACATCAATATGATTTACAAATACAGAATACCATACAGAGAAGAAACCACGCTGGTAGGCAAACTCTGCAATATCATTAGCAGATAATTCCTGATTTAAGTATTTCGTTAATCTTATTTGTGCTTCTTCCCAAGCAGTCCTACGGAGCGCCCATCGTTTGTCATTTGCATTGAATCCAAATATTGGATATTGATTTGTTTTGGGATATTTTGGATTGCCTGGATATTTATCAATACAAACCAAATCTAACATAGCTTCTGCCTTGGTTTTTTGATCAGGAGTAAGGTTAGGGTTTACACCAACGTAACCTCCCTGTCCATACACAAATATATAGAAAGTATTATTCAAATGAGGGAAAAAAACTTTAGATAGATCAACATATTTATTTGATTTATTATCTTTACCATTACATCGTCCACAGGCTAACAGAAAGTTATCCCATGAAGTTCTTTTCTCAGGCTTTCGATGCTGAGAAATAATATGCTCTACTTCTAAATCAGGACTAAATACTTCACAATAACTGCAAAAATGATCTATATTTTCTTGAATCAATAAATTGGCTTTTGTATGAGGACTATACTCAGAAAGAATCGTCACTCCTGAAGGTGTGCTATGCCCTACTTTCCATTTTTCAACAGGTCTCATATTTTTTTTGCTTTTCGCTCCAATCGTAGTTGTGCAACAAATACAGGGTCTTCGCTAAATCGTTCTTCCATCTCATTTAATTGTTGTCTCAAACTCTCAATCTCTTCCTGTGACTTACCATTATTATCTGCTATGAGTTGATAATACTTTGTAGCAACTTCTACTCTTTCCTTGAATGGTTCACTACGTGCAACATCAGAAACATACATTTCCCCTTCTGATACATCTTCGATTCCATACCGTAAAGGATCGGACTCAAGACCCTTACCATCTAAGTTTATGATTTCTTTCTTTGTTAAACTTTGAACAATAAAAGAAGAATGAGTAGTCGCAACAAATTGAAGATTAGGAAATGCTTCTTTTAAATCATTTACGACATGTCGTTGCCAATTTGGATGTAAATGTAAATCAAGTTCATCAATCATGACAATGCCTCTGCTTTCTGTAATAGCGGCATAATCCAAGTAACCGTTCAACACAATACATCGATAAGCAAGCTCAGCAACCATCTGCGTAAAAAAACGAATTCCATCACTATGGTAGCTAATAGGTAAAAAGTCGGAAAGAGTTCCTTCTACTTCTACTTGTAACCAAAGCTCTTGACCAATGAATTCTACATTTCGAATGTATCGATTTGCCTTTTTTAATGTTTCGAAAAATGCCTTTTTTGTATTGCTATACTCTTTTCCATGTTTCTCTAAAATATCATAACTGCCAAGCCATCCGTTAAATTGAAATGTGGTTGATTTTAATTCATACCAGTCTTTATAACCATCTTTAAAAATTTGACGACCTGTACGAGGCACTCTGTTTCGACCGGCACCGTGAGCTCTAGATGTTCCAAAAAAACCAATTACGGGTAAACTAACTTTATCATTTCCCTGCTTTGTTATAGATTGATATTTTTCTTCTGCTATTCTTCGAATATTTCCAACATCGTCTCTTTTGGAAGTAGTAGAACTGGTGTTTTCTAAAATTTGACGTCTCCAAATAATTGGATTACTTTCTTCTGGGAAGAGTCCTTCAGCTTCCACTTTTACTGGTTTTTGGGGAGTAAGGTGTTTCTCAAGACTTTTCAATCTAATTTCATCGGGGCGAATATGCCATTTCTTCACATCAGGATTTATGAAAAAAAATGCTCCACAAGCTACGCGAAGTGCATGAAGGATTGCAGACTTTCCTTTTCCATTAACGCCTATAATAGCTGTAAATCTAGGATGCAATTCGAAAGTAGTTTCTTCTTCGATATTTCTGAAATTTTGAATTGTTATTTTATTAATTTGCATAATTGCCTAAGCCATGATTGAGAAATTCCATACTAGAATCAAGTGAGAATTTCCGACTTTTTTTTGACAAATTTTATTTTACACCCTTACAATCGGCAGATGTTTTCTCACACATTGCTTCGTAAAAAAAGTATCCAGAGCTACAAGCACTATGACCTAGACTAGAGATACAATCTGAAAATACCAAAACACGGCAAGCAGTCTCTTCTTGCTTTTGTCTCCTACATTTTCCGTTCTCCTTTGCCATCATCTTGTCGTAATCATTCCAGCAATTCATGAATAAAGACGAAAGCAGTATACTGAAAAATAAAATATTTGTTCGCATTATCACGAAAATTTCTTTAACCAATTTTGTCCATCTTCGTGGGAGGTTACGTTAATTGTAGTAAAACCAATATCCGTGCTGACTTCCTGCCAATAGTCGTTGGAGAGTTGAGCCAATGCGTTTTTTGGGGTAACGGTGGCAACGTATTTCATACCTGCTTTGACAGCCCGAGCAATCCAATCATTGCCGAGCCACTCTTGGATGTATTCACTAAAACCACCTAACGTTTTACCTGTATTGATAATTTGGCGATCGCATTTTTTTTCGATGATGAACGTTAATAATTTCTCTAGACCTTCTTTTACTTCCTTATCGGGAACAGAAAAACTTTTCCACTCTGGGCATAATGCTCTGGCTGACTCATCCCAATATATCGCAACTACCCCTTCTTTCTCATACAACTTTTCCATAAAAATCTCCTGAACAATTTTAAAAATCTATCTCACTCAACTTCTAATTCTATCGGCAACCCAATAACCTATGAATTACAGCTAGGTAAATTTTTTATATTTTTACAAACCCACTAGATTAATTTGGGGAAAATGAAAGAAAAAACATTACTTCTACTTCGCGGACTTCCAGGGTCAGGTAAATCTAGTTTTGCAAAATTTCTAAACAGTACGGGAGATTTTTTGATCTATTCGCTCGACGAATTTTTTACAAATGCTTCGGGAGTTTATACATTTGATTATAAACAAAATCACCTCGCCTACAAAAATTGCCAATCTAAAACGGAAAAAGCAATGCAAGAAGATTATCCAAAAATCCTAGTAGATCAAACTTTTGCCTTAGAATGGGAAATAGAACCCTATTTGAAATTAGCCGCAAAATACAATTATCGTGTATTTGTTACTACCATGGAAAATCGACATTACGGAGAAAATATTCACGGGACTACCGATGAACAATTATTAAAAATGGCAAAGAACTTCCACATAGAACTACTGCCGCAGCGATTACGAGAAAATTAAGTATTTCCTAGCTATAACTACTCAGTGTGGTTTGCCACAGAGGCACAAAGGCACAGAGGTTTTTGAGTTGCGCTAGTTTTATTCATATGCTTCAAGCTAAAGAGAGTTCATGCAAAATTAAAATTTATTTTTAGATCATAAAAACAAACGACCAATCTAAATTAACGAAACAAGCCTTATTCCGTGCAACCAATTCTCTTAAAACTTCTCTGTGTCTTTGTGCCTCTGTGGCAAATATTCTTCTAAGCAGTTACTACTATTTTTTTAAAATCTCTTTTGCGATCACTGTTGCGCCTAACGCACATCGAATGAGACGGGAACCCCAAATCCAGTCTCCGGTGATCCAGATATTGTGTTTTTTACAGAGAGCGAGATACTCTTTGAACTTAGCATGATCTAAATTAATTTCTGTATCTTTAAAAAGAGCAAAGTCTGCTTGCGAATAACGCCATTTATGCGTATCCATATGATCAGGTTTTTTGCTAATTAATTCTGGAATATCCAAAACATGAAAAACTCGATTAAAAAAATACTGGTTGCTATTTAAAATATAATACATTGGTTTTCGGTCAACATCACACCAACGTTCTAAATTCTTAGAGCTAAACGAAGTAGAAAATTGAATGGTGATGACAAGTGAATTATCCAAATCATTTGTACGATACTTTTCACTTTCAATAGAAATATATTCAGCCTCTTCATCTTTAAATAAATAAGTATATTGTTTTAACGATTTGATTTTGTTCATTATATCAGGTGGAAGGTTACGCCAAATTCCCGTTAAAACTAAACAAGAACGATACTCGCCCCGAAATCGAATCAAATCATCCCACTGCATCATGATACCAGAATTTTTTAAAAGAGAAATAATCTGGGGAACAGGAGCTGTTAAAATAACTGTGTCGAATAACTCTGTTTTGCCGCTTGCAAATTTTAAAGTCCACTGTTTTTCATCTGGAGATTTGGTAATCAATTCTGCATTATGAAGTAATTCTACACGACTCTTGGAAAGTAAACTCTGTGATAACTCCTGCATAAAATTAGAAGGATGATACGAACTTGGATAAGTTTTATGCGGTTTTATTTTTAAATCAGGCGCACGCTCTTTTAAAAATTGGATAAAATCGAATTCGTGTTGGATTCCTTTTTCAAAGTATTCTATTTTATCCTTAAAAACGGTTGCTCCAATATCGAAATGTACCGAGTCATTTACAAACCTAGTAGTCGCCCGCCCACCAACATGAGAGGCACGTTCATATACATAAGCTTCAGGAATCAGACTTCCAATGACTGCGCCCGTAATTCCACTTCCTATGATTGCAATTTTCACAATATGGTTTTGTACTTTTTCAAGCTCATTCGGTCAAGTAGATTATCAAAGAAAATGCTCCATTTTCAATTGTTAGAAACTCTAAGCTCATTTTTCTAAAAAACTTTTTACTCGTAGAGTTGCATTTTCTCGAATGCTTTTATAAAATAGATGATAGTCGATTAAGTGATAATTTTTTCCTAGTTCGAGTGTAGGAAATCCATCTTCTGAAATTTTATGTGTCCAAAGAATTCCGTCTTCACACTTGGCATCTGCAATCGCTGGTAGAATTTTATCAAAACTTCTAGGAAGACTTCCGTGATTAGATTCTTTAGGCATATAAGAATTATCCGCAGTCCAACTCAAAGGATTCACACAAATAGAAGATTTGTAAAGTTCTTGTAATCTACTAGGCTTTTTGTCCCAGAGATACGTATTCCAATTGAGTAAACAACCTGTCTGAGTAGGCGAATTACAAACTGGAAACCCAGATTCTTCTGCTTTGTATGGCCAACCAAGTGTATAAGCGGCTACCATTGTTTTGCCCATAGACGATTTTGAAATTACTTCAGCGAGAAGTCTAGCTGCATGGTGTGTGCCTTGGCTATGGGATGCAAGAATCCAAGGTCGATTTTTGTTAAAATGTTTTTGAAAGTATAAAAACGCATTTTTTACATCTTGGTAGGCAAAGTCTAATGCCTGTTTACCTTCCTCTGTTTCTTTTAGAAATACATAAATACTAGCCTGTCTATAACGTGGAGCATAAACCTTACAACAATCATTAAATACACTTGCTTGCTGTTTGATTGTTCCTTCATCGGTTCTTTTGTTCAATTCTTCATTTGCAAGATCCCCGTTCCAATAGTCTTTCTTTAAATGAGTAGTCGGATGAATAAAAAAAACATCCGCTTGGGCTAATTCTTGTTTGTCTACAAAATCAGTATTGGTTGGAACCAAGTCAGCGAAGTCTTTTGTATCTGGGTGAGCCGCCCAGAATTGTAAATTAGAATAATCAGGGACTAATAAAGCGTTATTCTCTTGAATAGCCTTATCTGGTTTCACCAAGAAAACGCACCCCGAAATGATAAGAAGGTAGAGAATATAAAATTTCATATTTTAATTCAACATCTCAAATAGTCTTTCAATTTGTCATTCCCGAAATTCCATCCTACGAAGGTGCTGGATTTGCGACTAAGCAAATGGGTGGAATAGCCGCAACCGCCAAGCAATATCGGGAATCTCTAGTTCTTGAGACCCCCGATAGAAAATTTCGGGGGTGACAGAGAGTAATCCCTTTGTTACATCGAACTCACGTTAACTTAATGACAAAGAGATAAAAGGAGAGAAATTCCAAAACTCTTTGACTTCTGGGGTACCTGGGCGATATAGGGTGAGTGGTTATCAAAGATTCGATCTTAGTATTACTTTTCTTAGCAATTATCTACGTTGATTGTAAGAATGAACCTAGAACTCCTCTTTTCCCTAAGGGAGTTCAGCCTGTATTAACCGGCTATGAGGTGAGTCCAGAAAAACTTTCCTCTTCTCATTGCAAATCCTGCCATAAAGAGACACATTCACAATGGGAAAAAAGCCTTCACTCAAAAGCATGGACAGACCCAATATTCCAAGAAGCATTTAAAATTGAGAAAATGGAATGGTGCATAAATTGTCACGCCCCGCTTAATTCACAGAAACAAGAATACTTAAAACAAAAAACACAAGGCGGATACTCTCTATTAGACGAAGGAATTAACTGTGCAGCCTGTCATGTGCGAGAAGGAAAAGTTCTAGGAAGCAAAAATCTAAAACTAGAAGCACACGAAGTGATAGATTTTCCTTATTTAAAAACTTCTGAGTTTTGTGAAAATTGTCATCAGTTCAATTTCCCAATTTTTAAAAATAAACAAATTCATTATAGTACCGAGCCAATGCAAAACACGTACGCTGAATGGAAAAATCTAAACTCCGATAAAACATGCCAGAGTTGTCATTATGAAGAGCATGAACTCATCGGTCCTAGTCACAGAGAATGGATGAAAGATTTATTTTCTAACTTCTCAGTTGAAGAAGTAAAAAAGGGGATACTCTCTATTAGCTTCGAGTTAGATTCTCGTCGTGCTCATACAATTCCTTCTGGAGACTTATTTCACTCTCTTAGCTTTCAAGCTTCTTTGAAAAAAGATTTTTCAATTCTGATTTTTGAAAAGAAATGGGCGCGGTTTTATCGAATTGCTAAAAACAAAGATGGAATTTTTTGGGATAGAGATTTAAAAAGAAATACTGGAATTTTAGGAAGCGAAACAAAAATCAATTTGAGCTTTGATATTCCCGAAAACAAAAAAGTACATCTTCGCCTAGTTTACTTTTATCACGATGAACACTTGGGTGGAAAAACAAATTTATCCAAAGAACAAAGAGAACTAGTAATCTGGGAGAATTAATAATTTTGCCTACAAACACTTTTAAAACAAAAAAAGCCCGACGATTGACGGGCTTTTTCAAAAGAGAAAGTGAAATGAAAATTACTTTTTCTTTGCTTTTGCTTTTGTTGAAGCTGCTACTTTTGCTTCTTTTGTAGTTTTCGGAGCTGCCTTTCTTGCTGCTTTCGCTGCTGCTTTTTTGGCTGCAAGAGCTTCACTTTTTGCAATTTTTGCTTCTTTCAATTCTTCCTTGGATTTTCTTTCAACTAATTCAAGAATTCCCATTTCGGAGTTGTCAGAAGGTCTATTAATTAGGCGAACAATTCTTGTATATCCACCAGCTCTACTTGCAAACCTTGGAGCAATGTCCTCAAAAAGTTTTACAACTACATCGCGATCTTTGATTTTTTTCATCACTTCGCGTTTGTTGTGTAAAGCAGTTTCAGGTTTTACATCGCCGATGTTTTTCTTTGCTTTAGAAATTAATTTTTCAGCAAAAGAGCGAACTACTTTAATTTTTGCTACAGTAGATTCAATTCTTTCATGTTTAAATAAACTAGTTACCATGTTATTTAACATAGCATGTCTATGTTCATGGGTTCTGTTTAATTGTTTTACTTTATTACCTTTGTTCATTTAAAAATCCCTCATTCCAAATGATAAACCTAGAGTAGCTAATTTTGCTTTTAACTCATTCAAACACTCATCGCTATAATGTCTTGATTTAGTCATTTCATCTTCATTTCTTTTTACTAGATCCCCTACAAAATCAATCTCTAAACTTCTTAGAATATTTAGAGAACGAACAGAGAGTTCTAATTCTTCCACATGTTTCGATAATGATACTTTTAATTTTTGGTCTGCTTCATCTAATTCATCTACTTCTTCTTCTACTTCTTCTTCGAAGTTGATAAATATTGTAAGATGCTCTTTCAAAATCTTAGCTGCATGTGCTAAAGCATCTTCAGGAGAGATAGATCCATCAGTCCAAATTTCGAGAGTCAACTTCTCGTAATCCGATCTCTGAGCTACGCGAGTTTCAGAAATTTCAAATAATACTTTTTGAATCGGAGAAAAAAGAGAGTCAATAGGAATCGTTCCTAATACTTCGATGTCTTTTTTCTTTTCTTCTGCCGGATAATAGCCCTTACCCCTTTGAATCTCAATGTCCATAACTAAGTTTGCATCTTCATTCAAAGTTGCAATCAACAAGTCAGGATTCATGATTTCAATAGAAGAATCAACAGCCAAATCTCCCGCCTTAAAGTAACCAGCACCTTTTAGCTCGATATGAATAATTTTATTCATATCTTTATCTTCTGGTTCATACTTAATACGAACTTGTTTTAAGTTTAGTATGATTCTGGAAACGTCTTCACTAATTCCTTCAATGTAAGAAAACTCGTGAGTAACTCCTTCAATTCGAATAGCAGAAATTGCCGACCCTTCAATGGACGACATTAAAGTTCTTCGGAGAGAATTACCCAAAGTAGTTGCAAAACCTCTTTCAAAAGGTTCTGCAATAAACTTACCATAATTAGGAGTATTTACTTCAGTGTAATACTCAATCTTCTTAGGTCTTTTAAAGCCTTTTAGTAAATTTTTATGAGACAAAGCTGTATCCTTCCGTTGTTCTTATTTAGAGTATAACTCTACAATCACTTGCTCTTTGATCGGCATATCAACATGCTCTCTAGCAGGTAAACTTGCAATTTCACCGGTGAACTTGGTGTAATCAGGAGTAACCCAAGCTGGGTGTCTATTCAAAGACTGCGCTAGTTTAATATTTTGATCCATCAAATCAGTTTTAGATAATTTTTCTTTGAAAGAAATTTTATCCCCAACTTTCACTTGATAAGATACAATATCCACTTTATGGTCATTTACTAAAACGTGACCATGACCAATGAAGTTTCTAGACTGTGCTCTTGAAGAAGCAAATCCCATTCTATAAAGAACATTGTCCAATCTTCTTTCAAGAAGTTGAAGTAAATTTTCGCCAGTGATTCCATCTTGATGATTCGCTTTTTCAAAATAATCACGGAATTGTTTTTCAAGAACTCCATAAATTCTTTTAACTTTTTGCTTTTCACGAAGCTGTGTACAATATTCGGAAATTTTTCCTTTTTTCTTTGGTGGTGGTCCCGGTGGATTTTTTCTATCCTCGAAACTACACTTATCTTTATTTAAACATCTAGAGCCTTTCAAAAAAAGCTTTAGACCTTCTCTTCTACAAAGTTTACAAACTGGTCCTGTATATCTTGCCATCTATAATATCCTTATCAAACTCTTCTTCTTTTACGTGGTCTGCAACCGTTGTGCGGAAGCGGTGTTATGTCTTTGATGATTTTAATCGCTAGACCTTTAGATGCAAGAGAACGAATTGCTGATTCTCTTCCAATTCCAGGTCCTGATACTAATACATCGACTTCCTTAATTCCTGCAGCATCAATTGCTTTATCAGCAGCATTTCCAGCAGCAATCTGCGCTGCATAAGGAGTTGATTTCTTAGATCCACGAAAACTCATGAGCCCAGAGGATGACCAAGACAAAACGTTACCCGCCATATCTGTGATTGTAACAATGGTGTTATTGAAAGAAGCTTGGATATAAACTTTCCCACGTGGAACGTTTTTTTTCTCTTTCTTCTTTACTTTTTTAACTTTCTTACCTTTGTTCTCTTTTTTATCTTTACTTTCTTTAGTTTCTTTTTCCATAAAAATTAATCCACGCGCTTAATGTTGTTTATTTAGTTACTTTCTTCTTGTTCGCAACGGTTTTCTTTCCACCTTTACGAGTTCTTGCATTGGTTTTAGTTCTTTGACCACGAACAGGAAGACCTTTTCTGTGGCGAAGTCCACGATAACAGCCAATATCCATCAAACGTTTGATGTTTAAGTTGATATCAGAGCGAAGATCCCCTTCTACAAGGTATCCTTCTTCTTCAATCACCCTTCTGATTGCATTTTCTTGGTCATCATTCAGATCTTTTACTTGGATATCTTCGCTAATTTTAGCTTTAGCTAAAATCTTTCTAGAAGAAGACTCGCCTATGCCGTAAACGTAAGTTAATCCAACTACAATTCTTTTATCTTTTGGAATATCAATCCCAGCAAATCTTGCCATACTCTTTATCTCTGCCTCTGTTTATGTTTAGGGTTGGTGCAAATCACACGGATGATGTTCTTTCTACGAATAATCTTGCAACTCTCACAAATTTTTTTCACTGATGTTCTAACTTTCATAAATTACCTACTTTTTACGATATGTTATTCTGCCTTTGGTTAAGTCATAAGGTGAAAGTTCAACTGTAACTTTATCCCCAGGCAAAATTCTAATATAATGCATTCTCATCTTTCCGGATATATGAGCCAAAATTTTATGCCCGTTCTCGAGTTCTACTCTAAACATGGNNACTGTTATTGCTTCTTCTTTTGGCACTAACCTAATTCCTTTTTAATCATCTGAGTAATTTCTTCTAACTTACCTGAACCATTGATCTCTTTCAAAAGATTGTGGTTCTTATAATAATCCAATAAAGGAAAGGTCTTGTTATTGTAATTAGTCAAACGATTTTTAATCGTCTCTTCATTATCATCCGCACGACCTTCGATCTTCGCACGTTCTAATAAACGCTTTAATAACTCTGAATCTGGAACAGCTAAGTTTACAACAGCATCTAAACCTATACCCAAATCCTTGAGTAATATATCTAAAGCTTTTGCTTGCTCAATAGTTCTAGGAAATCCATCCAATAAAAAACCATGTTTACAATCGGGGTCTTTTAATCTATCTTTAATAATTTGTATTACTACTTCATCTGGAACTAAATCTCCAGCATCCATAAACTTTTTTGCTCGAAGACCAGCTTCAGTAGAATTCTTTATAGAGTCTCTCAAAATATCGCCAGTTGATACTTGTGGAATATTGTATTCTTTACAAATAATCTTTGCCTGTGTTCCTTTACCTGCACCCGGTGGACCCATAAAAATTAATCTCTTCATACTAATTATCTACCTTTAACCTTGGATTTCTTCATAAAGCCATCGTAATTTCTCATGAGTAACTGAGCTTCAATTTGTTTAAGTGTCTCAAGCGTTACCCCTACCATAATGAGTAAGGAAGTTCCACCGAATGTATACACCAACGCTCCACCACCAGTGTTATTTCCTAAATCAAGGAATCTTATGATAATGTAAGGAGAAAGTGCAAGCATAGCCAAGAAAATTGATCCTGGAAGAGTAATTCTATTTAAAACTTTCTCAATATAGGTCTTTGTATCTGTCCCTGGACGAATTCCGGGAACAAATCCACCGTATTTTTTGAGATTCTCTGCTAGCTCTTGTGGGTTAAACTGAATTGCTGTGTAAAAGTAAGCAAAGAAGATAATCAGTCCAGTGTAACAAAAGTAATAGAAGAGAGAACGATACCAGATGGTAGAAAAAGGATTAAAGAAATCCAAAATCACAGCCCAACCAGCCCACTGTCCACTGTTAGATGATAACCACTGCACAATTGTCTGAGGAAATAAAATCAAACTAGAGGCAAAGATGATTGGCATAACATTCGCGCCATTTACTTTGAAAGGAATACTTTGGCTCTTAGCTTGTACCATTCTTCTTCCAACCATTTGTTTACCGTATTGTAAAGGAACCTTGCGAGTGCCTTGTGTTAGGTAAATAGTAAAATAGATCAGGAAAATAAAGATAATGAATAAGATTAAAATAGGTAATGGATCAGCCTTATCTGTGGTAAAAAGTTGCATAACCGCTTCAGGCATACGTCCAATGATACCAGCAAAGATAATCAAGGAAATACCATTTCCAATTCCTTTTTCAGTAATCTGCTCTCCCATCCACATAAGTAAAATGGTTCCGGTAGTGATTGTTAAAATCCCAAGTGGAACGAAAAAACTTTGCACATACGGGTTAATTAAGCCTGGATAACGAGCTGGGTTTACACCAGTTCCTGTTGACCAGTTTTTAGCCATGTAGATTACTGCCAAACTTTGAACCACGCATAGAATGATAGTTCCAAATTTAGTGTATTGATTGATTTTTTTACGACCTTCTTCGCCTTCTTTCTGTAATTTTTGCAACTGAGGAATCAGAACCATCACTAATTGCATGATGATAGAAGAGGAAATGTATGGCATAATTCCAAGTGCAAAGATGGAAAATTTAAGTAAAGCACCACCAGCAAATAAATCTACCATCCCCAAAAGTCCGTCTGTAGAATCAGAGGAAATTCCAGATACGACTAAACTGTTAATCCCTGGAATAGTAACATGAGTTCCCATTCGGAAAAGCAACAACATAAATACAGTAAAGAGGATTTTAGCTCTTAACTCTGGAATTTTGAATATATTTGTAATTGTACTTAGCATAGTTTATTTCTTTGCTGTCTCTGGCTTAGCCTTTACTCTAGCAGTAAAACTACCACCTTGCTTTTGTAATTTTTCTAACGCTGCTTTAGAGCAAGCATCTGCTGTAATGGATACAGAAGATTTTATATCTCCAGTTCCAAGGACTTTTATGAGTCCAGAAGCATCTTTGATTAAGCCTTTTTGCTCCAAAATTTCAGGAGTAACAGACCCAGATAAGTTATATCTAGTTAAATCACCTAAATTTACAGGTTGAAATTCTACATGGAAAATATTAGTAAAACCTCTTTTAGGCATACGTCTATGTAAAGGCATTTGACCGCCTTCAAATCCTCTTCTCATGCTGGACGCTCTTGCTTTTTGTCCTTTTTGACCACGAGTAGAAGTTTTTCCCATCCCAGAACCTGGACCTTGTCCAATTCTCTTTCTTTCTTTTTTAGCACCTTTTGGTAAAGGGATTAAATTAGAAGAATCGACTCCTGGTTTTTTAGTTTTTCTTGCTGCTCCGAAAGCAGTAGAAGGTTTGATACGATTTGTTTTATTAGACATAGACTAAGCCTTTTCCACAGTTACTAAGTAATTTACAGAACGAACCATTCCGAGTATTTCTTTAGATTTATTATGAACTCTTGCGCTTCCAATTTTCTTTAAACCCAATGCTTTTAGGGTTTTTCTGTGAACAGGAATCGTTCCAATCGAACTTTTAATTTGTGTAATTTTAATTTTTTCCATTTTAAACCTCTCCTTGACCAAAGAGTTTCTTTAAAGGAATTCCACGTTTTTTAGCAGCAATTACAGGAGTTTCCAATTTTTTGAGGGCTTCGAATGTAGCCTTTACAATGTTTAGAGGATTACCAGAACCGTAAGACTTTGTTAAAATATCTTGCACACCTGCTTTTTCCACTACGGAACGAACAGATTCTCCAGCAATAATTCCAGTTCCAGGAGAAGATGGTTTTAAATAAACTCTCGCAGATTTGAATTTACCAACCACTTCATGAGGAATTGTATGACCTATGATGTTGATCTTAAATAGGTTTTTCTTAGCAGATTCGATAGANNCGGTTTTTAGAATCGCCTACTACGGTTAAAGCGTTAAAGGAAAATCTACGACCACCTTTTACAACTTTAGCTACGCGGTCGATTTTTACAACTTTCTCGCTAAACTCTTTTGCTTCTTCATCCATGTATGCCATTTAAAACT
>DDBL01000117.1:9306-19734 GCA_002333425.1 Leptospiraceae bacterium UBA2033 | reverse complement strand
GAACGAATCGACCCACTAGGCGAAGAAGCTCATATGCCAGTAAAAGGGGTTACGCATCGTTACCCTGACAGAGCGCTCTGGTATCTATCGCACAATTGCGCTGTGTTCTGCAGATTCTGCACACGCAAACGAAAAGTGGGAGAAAGTAGTAATACTCCGCGCTCGGAAGATTGGGACAAAGCACTCGAATACTTCCAAACTCATACAGAGCTAAAAGAAGTAATCCTCTCTGGTGGCGATCCACTTTCTCTATCAGATAACCAGATACTCTATATTATCCGCGAATTAAAAAAGATTCCACACCTAAATCATATCCGAATTCATACACGTTATCCTGTTACCCTTCCCTTTCGAATCACAGACGAACTCTGCGAAGGACTAGCCGAATTCTTCCCGCTTTTTATGGTAACTCATTTTAATTCTGCTGCCGAATGCACGGCAGATGCAGCAGAAGCCATAAAACGACTTTCGACCAAAGCCCATATGACTGTTTTAAACCAAACCGTTCTCATGCGAGACATCAACGACACACCCGAAAAGCTATCTGCCCTAAATTACGCACTCGTAAAAATGGGAGTTAAGCCCTATTATCTCCACCAATGCGATGAAGTCTTCGGAAGCTCTCACTTTAGAGTTCCCATTAGTGAAGGAATTGCCCTGATGAAAAAAGTCCGCGGTTTTAATAGCGGTATTACCATTCCTTCTTACGTTGCTGACCTCACCGGCGGTGGAGGCAAAGTCCCATTACCCACAGATTATTTACAAAAGACAAACATGGAGTCATATATATTTCAGAATTACAAGGGGATTGAGTATGAGGTGAGGAAGTGAAAATTGCTATCAAATTAAGGACTAATACGGTCATTTCGAACTGAGCAGCTTCCAATTTTGCGAACGTGAGAAATCTATCTGACAATAAAATGATAGTATTAAGCTAGATAGACCTTGCGAAGGCGTTGGGTTCACGACTAAGCGAACGGGTGGATGATGAAGCAGTTCGAGGTGACAGGAGTAATTCTTAAACCAAATCACCATTATCCTCAAATAAATCCACCCAACTACCAAACCGCAACCTTCGGAAACGATTTCAAGATACGACGATCTTTCGTAAGAAGCTTCAGCTTATAGGCAATAGCCGTTGCGACAATAATTCGATCGAACGGATCTCGATGCGAGTCTAGTTTGATACTTTCAATAAGAGCAGGTCTATCAAAGGAAAGGATTTTAAAATTAGGAGTGCTATCAATATAAGAAAAAATATCGCCCATATTAATTTCTAATCGCCCAATTTCAACTAGGTATTGAATTTCCAAAATAGAAAGAGAAGAAATGAAAAAATTATTTTCTTGCCTTTCTAGAATTTTCAAAACTTTTTTAGAAAGTGTTTTTTCTTCTAAATGCCAATAGATAAAAGTATGAGTGTCGAGTAAGAATTCTGTTTCCATTTATTTTGGTAAAACCAGATATTCTTTTAGTTCTTTATCGGCATCTTCCAAATCACCTACAATCTTTCCGCTGATCTTATTAGAAGCGGTAATTGTTTTAGAAGAATGCGTTAGTCGATCTAATTGCTTTTGAGATATAATATAAAGATTTTCCGTGCGGGTTTTAATACAAACCATCTCACCCTTTTTTACAGTCTCGAGGGTACCAAACAAGTTATTTCTTAATTCTGTAGGTGTATAAAGTATCATACGTACAGAATATAATGTACGTTTTTATTTGTCAAACAAAAAAACAACTCAATAGTCAGACCAATATCCAATAAGAATTAGATAGCCAACTACTCTCTTACAACCATTCTGCCTAATCTTACGTAACCGCTAGGGCTGTTTTGTAATTCGATAACAGGCTCAAATATAAATTCAGAATTTAAAATTTCATTTGGATTCGGTAGTCCATTTACATACTGCACATTTTGTATGATGTAGATATTGGCATATTGATGTCTTTTCAATGCAGCCAAGATAGTATTAGCATTTTGATTTACATAAGGAAAATTAACAGAGCCAATCCCTAACGCCGCATATAGGCTAGGTCTATCCGAAATTACTAAAATATTTTTACTTGGAAGATCATTGAAAAATTTACGAAACATTTTAAAATCTCGATACAAAAATAAAGATTTTCCACGACTATTTTTAGCGGCTACAGGCAAATAATTCCCAACCAAAAAAATCGTAAGTAAGATAGCGATCAACTTCCACCCCTTATTGTGATACAAATAATACAATGGAATAGCGGCTAACAATGAGATATATCCTAGAAAAACTAAAGAGTAACGCATAATAAAGGGAAACCGATAGTCTCCCAGATAATACGCAAAGTGAATCACGCCAATTATAAAAATTCCAAACGCAATAAGACCAAATGCAACTATCGTTTCTCTATTTGGTTTAGTTTTTTTAAGATAATTTAAAAATATTCCTAGCCCCAAAAATGCTAGAATGATAATCAAAGGAGCATTTGGATATTCAAAACTATCACTCGTCCAAAAAAACTCCCAGGCATTTTGTGCATGAGCCCAAACTAAATCAAATTGCATAGCCGATTTTCCAGAATCCCCTTTGTTTACAATTTCAGGCGATAGAATTCTTTGCCATAAAACAGGAAGATACAAAAAAGGAATTGTGATAAACACAAATGGCTTATGCTCTACAAGCGAAGGTCTATACTTCCAAAGTACCGCAATACAAACGAGGAAAAATAAAATTACACTCTCATATCTACACTGTGCTCCAAGCAAAACGGAAATTAGGAGCAATTCTAGATTTAACGCTGTAGAATCTTGCAAGTAATTATAAAGCAGTAAGCCAGAAATAAGTAAAAACAAAAGATTAATTGGATCAAATCCACCAGATGTAACATTTAACGCATACACAGGAATAGACGCAAGGATTGTTGCAGCAAAATAACCGAATACGCGACTAATGAGTATTTTTCCCCAAAGAATCAAAACATAAAACGTCGCAAACCCGACCAGGAAATTTAAAATAAATGCGTTATTCACATTGAATCCAAATATTGTATGAAGTAAACTAGCTAAAAAAGGCCACAGCCCAGGACGATGCGGAACAGATGAACTGATAAAATGAAACGTCTCGTAGTAATAATCCACTTCTATAGGATGGTCAAATTCTTTATTTAGATAAAATGCCTGTGATACATTGAGTAAATTCGTCTCATCCGCAAGGACTCGAAATTCTGGTTCAATCGCACTAAAAAGTAAGGAAGTCAAAATTAAACTATAAAGAATCGGAAAAATCTGCGATTGGAAATTCTCCCATTTGAAAAACTTTCGAAGTGAGATCTTTTGATCTAGAAGATAAACAAAATAAAAAAGACTAATCCACAAAATATAATACGTCCAACGTTTGAAAGCACTCGCCAGATAACCTTCGTTCGACAAAACCTCCGTAAGTAAAATCGAAAGTCCACCAGAAATAAGAAAGCCCACCATTGGAAATTTTTTATTTGTAATTAATTGTTTCAGAAATTTCATATCATTTAACCTTCTCATTGCTACTAATTTTCCTTTTACATCAAGCAGGGCAATCTATTTTCAGCAAGAATTAATTTTTATAATTATTTCTTGACAAAAAAATCTACCATACCATACTACTGGTATGGCTACTATGACTTTAAAATCTACTTTCACCTTAGACAAGGATACAAATGAAGCTATTCGAAATCTAGCATTAAATTGGAAGGTTTCGCAGGCAGAAGTTGTCCGTAAGTCTATTCAGCTTGCAATGAAGGAAACTACTGCAAATAACGCTCGTTCTCCCCTAGCTATCCTCGCATCGTTAGAAAAAAAGAAAAAGGCTTCTCCTAAAGAAATAGCAGCATTCAAGAAAGTAATGGAAGAAAATAAAAAAGGCTGGGACTTTTGAGCAGTAAGTCTTTACATTTAGATACCAATTGCCTCATAGATTTACTAGTTGGAAACAACAAAACCCGCAGTGTGTTAAAAGCCAAATTGCTAGCAGGTTGGAACTGTTCAACAAGTGCGATTGCATGGCACGAATTTGTATGCGGACATTTAACACCAGAAGAGCGACAAGACATCTGGGATTTTTTAGAAGGAAGAATTCTTCCCCTTGACTTCGCAATAGCAGAATTAGCCGCTGAAATATTTAACAAAACAGGTCGCAAAAAAGGCTCTAAACCAGATTGTATCATCGCCGCAACGGCTATTCACCATAAGGCGAAGTTACTGACTTGGAATAAAGTTGATTTTAAGAGTATGAAGAAGTTGGGTTTTGCATTGGAGTTGGAGTAGTCATATATCATTGACGGGATTTTACGATTGGAGTATAACCCACATTTACCCCGCAAAGAATTTTGAGACATA
The DNA here is from genome assembly GCA_002333425.1 of Leptospiraceae bacterium UBA2033. Classification (GTDB taxonomy): domain Bacteria; phylum Spirochaetota; class Leptospiria; order Leptospirales; family Leptospiraceae; genus UBA2033. The sequence continues at coordinate 15,380 of DDBL01000117.1, read as the reverse complement.
TACTTAAATCTCCTGCATGAAGACTTAATACAGAATTATAATCGTCCCTGCGATAGCCCCCAAACAAAGAGAGTGAAAGTGGAATACCAGTTTGAAGTGCAAATAAATAAACCAACTCTGAACATTTAAACCATGTTTCAGTATTACACCCTCCTCCTAAATCATCCCACTCATGCGAATCTGCACCATGACAAAATACGAGATAATGAATTTTCTTTTCTCTATAGAGTTTTCCAATTTGCACTAAACATCTTTTTAAATCTTTTAAATATGATTCATCTCTTCCAATTGGATTAAAATTGCACCCAACAGGAATTGCCTTACTTACATCTGTATGAAAAGACCGAGAGTCTTCAATTGAGTTTCCAAAATGACCATCCAAATCAAGATAGGCTCCGGATAGTCCAAGTTCTCGATAGATTTTTAAAGAAGCAATCACCTGTCCAGAAAAAGTGCAGAAGCCCCCACCCGAATTTGGATGTGCATGATGAAACCCGCTCGTGGGGCTAAAGGTTACAGACTGCGGATAATCAATAGAAGCCCGAATCGCATGATAAAGCGACGAATTCGTATAACGCACTGTTTCCGCAAATTCTTTTGACCAACTTAAACCATTAGAATCATCTCCTTTCAAAAAGAAACGATCCACATAACTCTTAGTATGCGCTAAGTAAAAATCTTCCTTAGTAAACGGCTCAAAATTTTGAATATCCAAGTATGGCGTAAATCCATTCTCAGCCAAATATTTCATCATGAGTTTTGGTTTTTCTGGACTACGGGAAGTCAAAGAAACTCCCAACTTCACGCAAATCTCATCTCTGTAAAAGGTAAGAATTTTCGGACTACGCATTTGGTACAATTCTCGCTCGTTATGGTGCAGCATCGTTTGCTCCTTTAGTATAAACTAATTTCATTATATCCGTATATAAGGACAAAATGGAATACTCGGTTTTCTTTTTTAATAGAGTTGTTAGTAAATTTAGTTCAATGTCATCCTGAGCAGCGGCTTCCAAGTTTAACTCAATAGCTCTAGCGTTGCTCAATGCTGTACAATTAAGAAAAACATTTAAAGATTGCCACCGATAAACGGATTCGACACGCTTCGCTGCTCACCGCATCGCACAGAGGACACCGATAACAAAACGATGTTACTTTGATTCAGTATATTCTTTTTCGTTTCCGTAATGCACGTCATTTAGCCACACATTACTCTATAATCAAAATAAAAGCCATCGTATTTTTTATCGGTGCTCATCGGTGTTAGCGAAGCGATCGGTGGTAATCTTTTTTATATTCCATTTGTAAAATTCACACGAGTCTAAATATTGGAATTAATTCTAGGAGATGACAATGCCGATCTTTGAATACAAATGTGAAACTTGTAACAAAAAATTTGAAGTATTACAATCCAATTCTACCCCATTTACAGACTGCGACAAAATAAACGAAGGTTGCAAGCAAAATGGTATTATCCACAAGATGATTTCCTCGTTCGCGTTTTCAGGCTTTGGTGAAACTGATCTTAGCTCCTACCAAGACCGTTCGCCCTATAGCAGACATACTTCGCCCAGTGCAACTGCAGGCACTGGTTGTGGTTGTCATGGAACAGCGAGTTGTCCCGGTTCTTCGATTCGTGATAAATACTGACTGGAGTAATCTTGTTAGCCCCTACACGGGTAGAAATTTCCCGTAAAGCAGTNNATGGCAAAACTCGCCATCGAAAATGGAGTCGATGTTCTAGCAGTTAATTCTTTAGAAGAAGCACTACTTCTCAAAAAGTTCTCCCCTACTCCGATTTTACTTATGGGCGAAGTTCCCAATTTAGAAGAGAGGTTAAATGATCTTAACCACAGCAACTTCTGGATTGTCGCCTCTCGCCTAAAAGAAGTTTTACATCTAACCAAACTTTCCAACGAGCCAAAGATTCATCTTAAAACGGATACAGGAATGGCAAGGCTCGGACAATCAGGTAAAGATTTATTTAAACTCTTAGAAGAATTAAAATCGAATAAAGTAAATCTCTCCGGTCTTCTCATGCACTTTGCTAGCACGGAAGATTTTACCGAGCATTCGTATTCTATGTTACAGTTAAAAACATTTCAGGAATATATAAAACACGCAGAGAAACAGGGATATACTGACATTATCCGCCACGCTGCGTCTTCTGCTTCTACAATGCTTTTTAAAGAAGCTCACTTCGATATGGTTCGAGTCGGAATTTCTCTCTACGGACTCTGGCCAAGTCTTGAGACAAGGCTTTCCCTTTCTCTCATGGGAAAAAATACATTTGATCTAACTCCTGTCCTCTCGTGGAAAACAACGATTGTCCACACAAAGAAAGTTCCCACTGGTTCTTATATTGGTTATGGTTCCACGTATAAGACCAATTATCCGACAACTCTCGCAGTAATCCCTGTTGGTTACAACGAAGGATTTGATCGAAGGCTTTCTAATCAGGGTTATGTTTTAGTCAATGGAGAGCGTGCTCATATCATCGGTCGAGTCTGCATGAACATGAGCATGATTGATATTACCCATATCCGAAATGTAAATGTAGGAACAGAAGTAGTTTTAATTGGTCGCTCAGAAAAGGAAACTATTTCGGCGGATACTATCGCGCAACTAACCAGCACAATCAACTATGATGTGGTTACTCGCATTCATCCTGAGATCCAGAGAGTTTTGGTAGATTAACCGTATCGACAAAACCTACTCCTGAAAAAAATAAAGGCAAATTAGAAAGATAAGCAGATAAGCCTTGAATAAATTAGTAAATTGTAAAACCTCGTCATTTAATCTTTAAAGCGAGTCTTTAATAATGAAAAATATATCTTTGCCTTTTTTATATTCATCAATAAAATTCATTTCTCTTCTTTTAAAAAATGAAGTTATCTCACCTTTCAAAATCAAGACTCAATTAAAAACAAATGGAAATTTTCTTTTGGCAATTGGTATAATTCTCCTTTTTAACCTTTCCTGTATCAAGGCAACGGATAAAACTTCACCGAAAGCAAAGGAAGGATTTATAGAATTAACCGGTTGGGATTTTACAAATGATGGTCATATTGAATTCGATGGAGATTGGGAATTTTACTGGAACTGTCAACTAAAGACACAGCCGGAAACATGTTCCTTGAATAATACAAAGTCCTATATTAAAGTCCCTGGAATTTGGAATGGATTTAAGATAAATGAAAAAGAAATCGGGGGAAAGGGATTTGCATCTTATCGAATTCAATTTTCTATCGAAGATTTAAATCGTAAATATTCAATTAAAGTATTGGATATGGCAACCAGTTATACTCTCTGGATTAATGGAGAGAAAATTTTAGTCAACGGAAAATCGGGAGTAAGCGCAGAAACCACTCAACCTAGATTTCTTCCGGCAGTGGCTAATCTAAATAATCTACAAAAAAACAATGAATTGATATTAGAAATTAGTAATTATAATCATTATAAAGGTGGGTTCTGGGAAAGTATTTCTTTTGGAGAGACTTCAGAATTAAATACTCATAGAGAAAATAAAATCTGGATGGATGTTTTTCTATGCGGTAGCATTTCTATCATGATAATTTATCATTTAGGTTTGTATATTTTAAGAAGAAAAGATATATCCAGTATCCATTTTGCGTTATTTTGTCTCACCGTTATGTTTCGATTATCAGTTACTGGAGAAAGAATTTTATTTTATAAATTTCCGAACTTCAATTGGGAGCTAGGAAATAAAATTGAATATGCAACCCTATACCTTGTGATACCTACTTTTTATGCTTTTTTATTATCCATTTTTCGCTCTGAAATTTCTTTGATGGTTCAAAGGATTGTAAATTTAATTGTTTTATTTTTAATTCTATTATTGGTTTTCACAGATATTTCAGTTTATTCTCATACTGCATTACCGTGGGAAATTTTTATAATTGGAATCTCTATTTACGGGCTAATTAGTATAATTCGCAGTATTGTTAAAGGTAGAGATGGAGCATTTGCTTCCTTAATAGGTTTTGTATTTCTAATTTCCACAGTTATAAATGATATCCTATATGCGAACACAGTAATTAATACAACGTATCTCCTCCCCTATGGACTATTCCTGTTTATTTTTTCTCAGTCATTTTTAATTTCACTTCGATTTTCCAAAGCGTTTTTATATGTTGAGCTTTTATCAGAGGACCTTATAAAAACAAACGAGGCATATAGTCGCTTTGTTCCAACTGAGTTTTTAAGTTTATTAAATAAAAAAAGCATAGTAGATGTAAAACTTGGAGACCAAATTCAAAAGGAGATGACTGTTTTATTTGCAGACATACGCGGATTTACCTCTCTCTCTGAATCCATGACTCCAGAAGAAAATTTTAGCTTTCTAAATTCCTATCTTAAAGTTATGGAGCCAATCATCTCCAAACACAATGGATTTATAGATAAATACATAGGTGATTCTATTATGGCTCTGTTTCCTGGCTCTTCAGACGATGCCTTAAATGCATCCATTGAAATGCTCAGAGAATTAGAAAATTACAATTCAATCAGGGCTACATCTGGTTATGCTCCTATTAAAATAGGAATCGGGTTAAATACCGGTAACCTGATGTTAGGCACAATAGGCGGAAAAAATAGAATGGACGGAACTGTAATCAGTGATTCTGTTAATATTGCTTCGAGACTTGAATCTCTTACAAAAGACTTTTTAATACAATTAATCATCTCTGAAAACGTTGTAAAAAATTTAATAAATCCAGAAGAGTTTTTAATTCGAGAAATTGACAATGTGGTTATTCGCGGTAAATCACAATCAATCTTAGTCTACGAGTGTTTTGATTCAGATGAAGTAAATACAAGGCGTGCAAAAATTAAAAATAAAGATGAGTATCATCTTGCCCTTACTGAATTTAAAAACCATAATTTCGATATTGCCAAAAAGCATTTTACTAATTGTGCAAATATTTGTCCCCAGGATTCAGTATTGACTATTTATATTAATAAATGTAATGATTATTTGCGAGAACATATTTCATAAATCATCGGTGTTACAATGACTTAGCTATTTATACTATCGTATTTCAAATAGAAATTAGAATTAGGCTGTCCTTCTTCTGTTTGTAATTCTTTTTACATTCCATACGACTTGCCAAATTAACAGTATCCTCTTAGACATCTTAACCAAATAGATTAAATAGTATTTGCCTGGAAGCGAAAAAGTGTTTCCTCGCTTCCAGGCATTTCAATTAGTCTAACTCATTTAAATCTATTTGAGTTTATATATCTCTGTTTCTCCCTTCTCTTTATGTTTTAGGAAGTAGTAATGATCATCTTTTTTGAAATAATCAAAATCAGTCCAATCCTTTCCCCAGAGTGTTTTTTCCCAAGCTTTTCCGAGAGAACCATCTGAATGCAGAGGTGTAAACCAAGCAGTCCCGGTTTGTTTTTTATACATAAATAAAACAGGACCAGTATGATAATCAATCACCATTGCAGTATCTATATTAGGTTCAAGCTTGGTGTTTTTAGAAACCTCATTCATCTCTATTCCAGCCTTTGTCTTTTCAATGCTATAAGTCCAGCAAGTTCCATCCAAACTGTGCAATAATAAAAAATGTTCTTTTCCCATTGTAAAATGTTGAGCAGAAACTATATTTTGATTTAGAGTTTCGATTTCCCATATAGCGTCTTTTGAAGGTTTGGGATCTAATTCATGAATTTTTGCAACTCCTTTTCCTTTTTTATAAATGAAAGCATAAGCTTTACTTCCAATTGAAAAAGTTTCTAAAGTTGACCATCCACCAGACCAATCAGCAGACCAAATTTCTTTAGGTGCTCCTGTATAATCGTATTGATTGATACTGACACTACCTTCTTTTTCTTTTATTCCCATATGGTAAGTAGAATCACCCATCTTAAAAAAATCAATCATCGACCATCCTGATGACCATTCTTTTGAGTAAAATTCTCCTTTATCCTTTGGTAGTTCAATTTTATCGTCACTTATAACAATAGGTTGAACATTTGCTTTTTTATCTCTTCCGTATAATAATAGAAAGGGGGAATCTTTGACCTGTAAAAAACGAGTTATTTTCCAA
>DDBL01000117.1:0-9170 GCA_002333425.1 Leptospiraceae bacterium UBA2033 | reverse complement strand
GCATTGTCAAATAATTGAACATTTCCCGAAGCGTCAACCCCAAGGTAGTTTCTCCCCTTACTACGAATGAGTAGTCTTCCTTTATCTCCTGTTTCAAAATAAAATTGTTGGCTTTCTTCTGCACTTCCGTTCGACAATTCAATGTTAGTTCCATTTTTATCTTTGCCGCCTTTTACAGTGAGAGCCATATTTCCATCTAGTGCAGAAAGTACAAACATTTCGCTTCCAGATTCTATATAATCAGGTAATGGAAATCCTTTAGCATACTCATTAAATGCAGCTTGTAATTCTGATTGTCTTGCGGGAGAGTCTGCGAGTGCCCAGATAGGTTTTAAGCTGCCTTTTTCAAAATCACATAAAACTGGATTTGATTCGACACCATCTGCCCATTTTGTATAGGTTTCTTTGTCCTTAATGTCATTTGCATATTGATAATTCCCTCCGTTTACGATCAGGGTTGATTTCGTATTCTCCAATACGGATTTAGTTGAGGTTGTGTGCCCAGTAGTACTAGATCCACTAATTGCACCATATGCTCCTTCAACTGCCACTTTAATTTCACGCTCAGAGAATTTGCTTTCATTATTAGTAACTGTCGTATAATCAGCCCTAGCTCCAATAAAAGCATTTGCTATATAATGAGTTCCGTAGGTTTCAAACAATTCCATAGGATCCATATTATTAATATCTGCTTTTGCTTGTTCTGTCATAAATTGTTTTAGATTTATACGTTTATCTATCCCTAATTCCCAAACTCGATTCGCATCGAGGATAGTTAAATAATACTCACTCGAGCTTCCCCCCCACGATTTAGAATAAGCCACATTTACAGAAGCACTAAACGCTGGTCCTTCATATCCTACTTCCACTTCTTGACTAAATGACTTTGCATATTCTCGCTGTGAACTTCCAGAAATTTCTTTGCGACTTTTTGTTCCTATATAAGTGACTGTAATTTCTGGTGGGGCAACATAATCTTTGCCTCCCTTAATTTTTTGATTCGCACTCCATTGAAAAATCGGATAGGTTACACTGGATGCCTCTGCATATTTACCAAATATATTGTATCCAGAACCAACAACATTCAGACTCGGAACTTCCGTTTGAGCGAATACTCCCGAGAAGGAAATCGTTGTAAACAATACAAGTAGTTGTATCATTCTGTTAAATTTAAAAATGTTTTTCATAACATTTATCTCCCTATTGTTTTACTTCACCCTCAATCGAACATTTAAATGTTTAAAATAAGATGTGTGCATACCTTTATTAAATTATAGTCCAATTCCTGCTTGCATATTTTGTATTGAATCATAAAAAAAACATAATCAGGTTTTACATGACAAAGCATTTCTATCAGAAATGGATAGGGTTTCCTGAAAGATTCTAAGTAAAAGCGTTAGCCGCAATAGATACAAATAAATTCTTTATACGAATACCAAGAACGGGTGACGTATCAATTTCTAATTTAGTTTTTATAACGGAATCTTTGAACTAGCTGAAGTTGACTCCTATCCTTAGCATATTCACACTCGCATTTTTTCAAAAAAATCAGAATTGGGATAACCTTTTTCATTGCGTAATTCTTTCTTAATTCCGTTAACCAAATACATATCTATATGGCCTTTATTCTTAGCTGCAATTTTTCCTCTATATTCACAGTCGAAAAGATATTGCACATAATGATATGTATCCCCACTAATATTTATTTTTTCAGCAAGTCTACTGGATTCCATACGGCTCGCCAAATTAACAGTATCCCCCCACACATCATAAGCAAATTTCTTTTGACCAATTACTCCGGCAATTAAGGGTCCTGTATGAACTCCAATTCGAATGGTCCAAAATTTCTCTGAATTTTGAATTTTCTTAATACGCCAATCGTTCATAGATTGCTCCATACCCAGATCATTCTTGCTTCGAGATAAACAAACTCGAATCAATCTCCTGCAACTTCTCTTGCGGAATACCTGTGTATGCCTCCATTAATTCCTTTTGGTGGTGTTTGATAATTTCTAAGTCATGTTCGTTGGTGAGTGGGCGAACAATACTCATTGAAATATCCGCATACTTTTTATTATGCGCCCAGTTGTTTAGAATATCCTGCTTGGCTTTTCGAAGCTCCGCTTTGGTTTCCTCTGGAACATCGGGATTTGTTATAGCTTCCTCCATTTGTTTTATACCGTTATCCGTCATACCCTGAAATTTAGCAATCCCCAATTCACCTTGTGATACATTCCATGCCCATGCAACTTTTGCATTTACTTTTACAAATTCAAAATAGTCTTTAAAGCCAGCCTCTTTAATTACGGAATCAATTTCATTGTAAAGTTCTATCCCTGTCGCCTCACTTCCCCCTTTTTCTGCTAGCTTTTGAGGAATACTCGGTCCTAGTTTATGAAGTGATTTTACTGCTTTGATGTATTTTTCAATCAATTCATCCGAGAGAACGACACCAGAAACATTTTTATCATACATCTCATAGACTTTTTTGCAGTTCAAAGAAAACGATAGAAGTAAAATACCCACTAGTAACAAACAAAAACGATTCATAAAACTCTCCTTAAATATACGAAATGAGTTGCCAAAAATACTCTAATAGATAGAATTCTGATTTCAATGACAAAAAATATTTCGCGTGTAAATTTCCGAAGTAATTTCGCGGCACGAATTCTACGTTTTCTAAGTAAGCCTTTTTTCAAAGATGTAAAGTATTATTTGCAAACTGGACTTCATGCAAAGTTAAGTGTTCCCTATCCTTCTACTATTTTTGTAAATAATGTAGAAGAGCGCGATCTGTTTGTTATCGCTTTTCTTGGCGAAATATTCAACATACGAACTAAACTATATTTTCCAATTCAAAAAAATTTAGCAGACAAAAAGTTTTCATCCCAAACAAAATCCACTTTCAAAAAAATTATACGTTTCCTAATTTTAAATTTGTCCCTTATTCCTTTTTGTATTCGTTTAGCAGGAGGACGATATGTAAAAAAAGATATTTTCAACCTATTAAAAACAATTAGGCGTAGTACTTCTTTTTCTATTTATGAAAAATTCGAGTCATTCAAAAAACAAATCGCAGATCGCAAAACTTTTATTCTGTTTGGAAGCGAATTAGGAATTGGAGAAGGAGATATTGAAACTACGAGTGGAATTTTAGGAATCTTCAATGAAAAAAATCCAAATATGAGTTATATTCAATTAACGCTTACTTATGATTATCTTCTCTCCGAGGAGGGAATAATTCATATTAGCCACGGTGGACTTTTCCAAATGAATCCAAACAAAGGAATTTCCTCGATTGCAGCAACTATAAAACTAAAACGTTCTCTAGGCACAACAGTCACTCCGGGTAACTTATTTGCTTTTGCAATTTATTCTCCTGAAGTCCAGAGTGGAGTTCCTAGACAGTATTTATTTTACAAAATGGAACGATTAGCAAATATAATTTATAGTGAAAAACTTTGCAATATTTCGAGAGAATGTTTGGAAATGTCCTATGATGAGTTGTTCGCAGAAATTTTATACAACGCAAGAAAAAATGATTTTCTTAAATATGATAAAGAGTCCAAACAATACTATGGAACAAACAAACTCTATTATTTCAAAAAAAATAAATACAATTCAAAAGCTCTGAAAGAAGAAAATATTTACAGATACCACTACATGCAGTTAATTTTATTTCACAAAAAATTCAGAAAAATCTGGACAGAGATTGAGATTTACGACTAAATTTCAATTGCAAGACAAGCCAAACTCCATATTGTAGCATTTATCTTATGAGTATCCCTAAAATTCAACTTCCCCGAAAAGCAACCTACACAAGATTAGAAGAAAATATTCACTTCTTTGAATTATTTCAAAAAATTGAGAAGCAATTTCCAAATTGTTTTCTTCTTGAATCCATGGAAAAAGAAAGTTATGATTCTCGTTATTCAATTCTTGGATTTGATCCCGAACAGATTATTTATGGAAAAGAAAAATCCCTCTTCATAGACAATATTGAATATCAATGTGATAATCCCTATTATGCGCTACGAGAAGTTATTCCGACTGACGTTTTATCCGTAAATTATGCCGGTGGGTTAGTCGGTTTTATCTGCTATGAAGGTATGAATTATTTTGAGCCTTCTTTGAATTTACCAACACATAAGGACTTCCCTACTTTTCAATTTGGAGTTTATCTAGATGGAGTGATACTCGATAAAATGACTGGTGAAATTTTTTACTTTTACTACGAAAAAAATCGCATCGATCAACTAAAAGAAATTATCAAACAGCCCAATATCAGCGAAAAATCTTACAAAACAAAAATTGAATTTATTCGTTACACTCTTTCAGAAGAAGAACACAAACAAAAAGTTTCGTTAGTCCTTGAAGAAGTAAAAGCAGGCAATACTTTCCAATGCCAAATAGGTCTAAAAGCAGAATATAAAATCACAGGTGACACATTCCCGATTTACCAGGAGCTAAGAGAAGTTAACCCCTCTCCTCATATGTATTATTTGAAATTCGGAGACAAAAAAATCATCGGAGCAAGTCCAGAATTACTTTTTCGTTTACGTAATGGAGAAATGGAAACATTTCCACTCGCAGGTTCCATCAAACGAGGATTATCCGCAGAAGAAGATATTCAACTTGCGCGAACTCTACTCAACGACCCAAAAGAAATTGCAGAGCATAACATGTTAGTAGACTTACATCGTAACGACTTAGGAAGAGTAGCAAAATTCGGAACCGTAAAGGTCCGCAAACTTATGGAAATCAAAAAATACAGTCATATCCAACATATATCCAGTGAAGTAATTGGAATTATCAAAAAAGGAGAAGATATGTTCTCAGGACTTGCTTCTTCTTTTCCGGCTGGAACGTTATCCGGCGCACCCAAGATCGAATCCATGAAAATTATCCAACGTATCGAAAACAATCCAAGAGGACCTTACGGAGGAGCTCTTGGACATTTCGGGTTTAACGGCAACTGCACATTTGCCATTCCAATTCGGACTCTTTTCGTTTCGGGCGAATATGCCTATACCCAAGCATCCGGCGGTATCGTTTACGACTCATTACCCGCAAATGAATACCAAGAAATCAAAAACAAACTAGGCGCCCAAGAAAAAGTATTAAACTCTTTTATATCTAGAAAGGTGTTATAAGGAAAAGACCATGAAAGTATTATTAATTGATAATTACGATTCCTTNNTGAGTGAAATCAAAGAAGCGAACTATGATCGAATCATTATCTCACCAGGTCCGGGTGACTCCAAAGATAAAGAATACTTCGGAGTATGCGCTGATGTATTACTAGACTTAGGAAAGACCACGCCCGTTCTTGGAGTTTGTCTCGGAATGCAAGGAATTGCCCACTACTACGGTGGAAAAGTAGTGAGAGCGTATTTACCAAAACACGGGAAAACGAACACAATCACTCACGACGAAAAAGGGGTTTTTCGTGGTTTGCCGCAAGACATAGAGGTTATGCGTTATCATTCGCTTGTAGTGGAATATGAATCTCTTCCAAGTTGCCTTACTATTACCGCAAAAATTGATTCAAAAGAAGCCGGAATAGAAATCATGGGGCTAAGACACAATAGCTTCCCAATCGAAGGAATCCAATTTCACCCAGAGTCCTTCGCAACAGAAGGCGGCAAAAAAATGCTTGAGAACTTCATTCTACCACAATAACGAATATTCAATAATTATCGTATCTTTTATCGGTGCTCTCGGTGTCCATTCCACCCTTCGCTCCAAGTGTTCGCGACCAGCGCCTTCGCATGGTAATCTTTTTTCCACAAACCGCTTGACAATTTTTATATACTATATAAATTGTAAGCACACGAAAGGAGGTGGTCTAGTGAATTTAAAATCAATTGAGACTTGTGAGGTGACTCTGCTCTAGGTTTTTTCTTGGATGAAAGCTTTTCTAAGAAAAAGTCTTTTGCAAATCCAAGAGCATCACCGACCTCCTTTAGCTCCCGACAATAGTCACTCGGGGCTTCGCGCAGTCGCTACTGGAGGTTTTTTACTCCTTTCGATTTCCAAACAAATCTATATAATTCCAAAATTCTTTTTCTTCTCCAACGACCGTATACTCATAGATTTCTCGTTTTGTATCTTTTGATCTATTCGCTTGGATTTTACTTACTTTTTTTGTTCTAGAATTCACCAAAAATCCAGTTAAACTTCCATTTGCTCTACTTTCTAAAAGCACAAAATTATCTTTTTGTTTCTGCACAAAATCCAGAATCGAATCAGGTTTATCCACAAATACTACCGATTGCCCAAATTCTAATTTATCGCCTTTAAACTGAATTGAAATTCCTTCTTCTAAATTTTGAAATTTCCAAAGTAAATAATCTACATTTTTAAACTTGGGATTATTTGTATTATCCGCTCGTCCATGATCAATGATATTCGTAATTCGATACACCGGCATAGAAGATCCAGATTGTAAAGGTTGCACAGTTAATTCTTCTGTAATTTCTTTTTGGATTTGTGCATCTAGATACTTTGACCCAAGATCAGATTCAGGTTGCCCAATACGAGAATTAATCGCATTAAAATTTGTATTGGATTGATTCAAAAGTAAATTTCCATAAGCAGGGTTGTTATAAAAATATGGATTTAAACCAGGTGCAATGAGTGGATAGGAAATTCCATTCGAGGAAGGTGCGGAAAATTGCGGAACAGAAATATTAAAATTCGCCTTATTTTTACTTTTCGAGAAGAGAGATAAATTTACAAATAAGAGAACAATTAAAATTAGAGTTGTCCGAAAATTAGAAAACAAAACAAACTCTCTGTGTCTTTGTGCCTCTGTGGCAAAATTTTTATTTTTACAAATTCCCAACTCGAATTTCTTCATTTTCTATCGCCTAAATTTATCGCAGCAAATATTGCCCTAAACGTTTTAAAACTTTATCAGGAATTTCGTGCCCACCGTTAAAAGAAACAAACTCACCAGACATTCCATTTTCTCTAAGCAAGGTTTCCAAATTTTTTCCATTTTGGTAAATCAAAACAGGATCTTCGGTTCCATGACTTTGAAAAAATTGAATCTTGGATTTCTTTTGTGCAAGTAAAGACCATTCACTTTGACAAATCAAAGTACCGGATAATATCACTAATCCGTTTGTGTCCTCCGAAAGTCTCAAAGTAACGTCAGTCGCAAGCATTGAGCCTTGGCTAAAACCACCGAGTGTAATTTTTTCGATTGGAGTATTTAGCTCGTCAATCATTTTCATGATCTCTGCATTTGCCTTATCTATTCCGGGTGGATGAAGATTAGCAAAATTCATTCCGTATTTCGCTACATGTTCAATAGCAGATGACATGAGCGGAAACCAAGCTCTTCCTTTGTAACCACCACCCAAATCCATCTCCATCGGTGCATCCGGAAAATACCAATTAGTCCCTACAGGTGCTTTTATATATTGGTGAAGAGGAAGTAAATCCAAAGCATTTGCTCCAAATCCATGTAATAATATAATTACAGGTCCGTCTTCTTTACCTTTTACTTCGTAAACATTTAGATTTCCAATTTTTCTTTGATTAATTCCAGCTTGCATATATCTACTAAAATAGACATTTGTTTCTAACGTCAAGCGTTTCAAGATTACCACCGATAGGAGAGTTATGGAAAAGAAAATCATTATGATCTGCATGTTTATTGGCACTGCGATTGGCGGATATATTCCTACACTCTTTGGTGCAGATTTATTTTCCTTTTCATCCATTCTATGCACTGCACTCGGTGGATTTTTAGGGATTTGGATTGCAAACAAATTGATCTAAGAGGAGATAATATGAGTTTACTCGGAAATATAATTTGGTTAATTTTTGGTGGATTTTTATCTGGTTTGGGATATATTATTGGTGGTCTAGGAACTTGCCTTACCATCATTGGAATTCCGTTTGGCTTACAAGCAATCAAAATTGGATTTGCCACAATGGCTCCCTTTGGAAAAGAAAATGTAGTAACGGATAGTTCCGCTAACCTACTCCGTATGATTTTTAATGTGATCTGGTTATTTCTGTTTGGTTGGGCAATTGCATTTGCTCATCTTGTCTCTGCCGGCATATTAGCATTAACCGTCATTGGAATTCCTTTCGCGTACCAACATCTCAAACTAATTCCACTTGCCCTTTTCCCATTTGGCAGAGAACTGCGGTAACTACTCAGCATAAAAGTGGGAAAATCCCACTTGACAAAGTTTTCTATTTTTTTTAAAGTTAATTCCATGAATACGAATAGAATATTACGCGCAGACAATAAAGGTAGAATCCTTCTGGGAAGTGAATATGCAGGTGCATTTCTCGGAATCAATGTGAATTCGGAAGGACTATTATTACAAAGAATGCAAATGATTCCTATCGAAACTAAGAAAAAAGCTAAACACTCAAAAAACATACTTAAATATGCGGGTGCTTGGAAAAAAATGCCTGAAATTGAATTGGACAATTTTTTAAAAGAAGTTCAAACAAGACGAAAAGCTACATCTAAAAGAGAAAAAATTTGAGCCACAGTTATATTCTGGATACAGATACAGTTTATTTCTATTTAAAAAATAAAGAAAGTGTAGTTGAAAAACTAAAAGAGGTTATTAAAAAAGAAAATTCTATCGGAATAACAATCATTACTCACTACGAAATACTATCAGGTTTAAAATTCAAATATTCAGAAAAGTATTTGAAATCTTATCTCAACTTTTCCCAAGAAATACATATTTATCCCCTCTCAGAAAAATCTATTGAAGCTTCTTCAGACCTGTATGCGAGCTTACGCAAAAAAGGAAATGCGTTAGATGACATAGATTTACTCATTGCAGGAATTGCCATAGAAACCAAACATATTTTAGTTACAGGAAATACATCGCATTTCAAAAGAATCAAGGGCTTAAAAATAGAAAACTGGAATCAATAGTGCTCTTCGAGGTAAACGTGTAAAAGCATTAGCCACAGAGACACAGAGAAAAAAATCAATAAAACCCGCATTGCTTGGCAGCGGGAGGAAGTTTATCGAATGTGTCAGTATTCTCCGTGAACTCAGTGCTCTCTGTGAGAGATATTTTCTTTGCTTTTACACAGTTCCAGTTTACGAATTAAAATCGTTGCCAAAAATAAGAAAAGGAATTACAATTGTATCATTATTTTGTATCCTCTCATTTTTTAAG
>DDBL01000229.1 GCA_002333425.1 Leptospiraceae bacterium UBA2033 | reverse complement strand
AATGAGAGGATACATTATTTTTTACCAAAGGAATGCGAATGAAAACTGACCTTAATGGACTCAAAGTAAAAGATGTGATGACAAAAAATGTTTTCACAGTAAGTCTAAATCACACTTGGCAAGACGCGGCAAGAAAAATGAGTGCAAAGAACATTCATCATCTAGTGGTAGTTGATGAAGAACATCACCCTATCTCAGTAATGTCTGTGAGTGATTTTTTAAAAATTGCTCTCAGCAATAATCAATCCTTACTCCATAAAAAACTAGAAGATGTAAAACCACACGACCGACTTATTTCCATCAATTCAGATGCTCCCGCTTCTGATGCAGTCAATGAAATGAATATTCACTTGGTTGAATCAGTTGTAGTTTTAGATGAAATGGGAAGATTGGAAGGAATTGTTACCTCAAAAGATTTGATGAATGCAATTTTCTTTGACGAAAAATTCGATGATTAAAAGATATAAAAAGAGGAAATCGAAAGAATGAAAAACATACTTGTCACTGTAAATTTTGAAGAAAAAGAAACAAATATTCTAATCAACAAAGCGGTAGAATTAGCAGAGAAATTTGGTTCTAAAATTTGGCTTATCCATATTGCAGCACCCGATCCTGATTTCGTAGGATACGATGTAGGTCCTCAGTACATTAGAGATCATCGCGCTGACGAATTAAAAAAAGAACATAAAATGGTTAAACAATATGCAGATTTATTACGCGAAAAAAAAATTGATGCAGAAGGTTTACTTGTGCAAGGCGCAACGGTGGATATGATTTTAAAAGAATCTACCAAGTTAGGAATTGACTTAATTGTAATGGGTCATCACAAACACAATCTACTTTACCAAATTTTTGTCCAAGACATTGATGAAACAATTATCCACGAATCCAATGTACCTGTACTTATGATTCCTTTCGGACGATAGAAATTCCCATATCTCTTAATTAGAATAAAATTTAATTATCTAAATACTGAAAATTAATAATGGAGAAATTATGACTCGATTTACCCTTCTTTTTTTAGGTTTATTCCTAACGCTAAGTGCTGCACCTACCCCACCAACGTTTGAGGAACTCGTTCAAAAATCAGATTACATTGCCAAAACAAAACTCATCAATCTGAAAGAAAAACAAATCAATAAAAATCTAATCGCAATCAACACAACGGCAGAAATTTTAAAACAATACAAAGCCAAAACTACATTGCCAAACAAATTGGATCTAGCATTTACAGTTCTTCCAGAAGTCTACGGCAAATGGTTAAAAGCCCCTCCTAAAGAAGGAGAGTATGTTATCTTTTATATTAACAAAGAAATCAAAGACAACAAAGGAAACAAAAGTTCGATCATTACTCTTTACGAACCTCACGTATTTGCCTTTCGTGAATGGACTGAAGAGTTAGAAAAAAGACTCTTAGAAGCGAATAAGTAAAATTCCTACAGGAGATTTATATGAAACTTACCAAAATTAGCCTTACATTACTCATCTGCGGAGTATTATCATTATCCGTAGATGCTCAAACATTCGGACCTAAAATCACAGGAACCGGTCTTAAACCTGACAATTATGACCTTGTTGCATCTTTAAAAGAAGCAAACCCAAATCGAATCGCCCACAGAGGTCTTCCTTCAAAAATAGACCTTTCAGATTTAATGCCACCTGTCGGAAACCAAGGACAACAAGGCAGCTGCGTCGCTTGGTCAACGGCTTACGCCAATAAGTCTTACCATGAATTTGTAGAGCGTAAAGATCGAGGTGATTGGGTTTATCAATCAGGAAGCTCTCCAAATTATAAAACTCTATTTTCTCCTGCATTCATTTACAATCAAATCAATGGTGGAAGAGACAATGGATCTAGCATTTCGGATGCTATGGCGCTTATCGTCTCGAAAGGTGCAGTTCCCTGGGATGTGATGCCTTACAACGAAAAGAATTATACAAAGCAGCCTAGTGCAGAACAATTCCAATTAGCCTCTAAATTTAAAGCAAAAGAATTTCAAAGAGTACGTTATAATGAACCTAGCGAAATAAAAAGCCAACTTGCCCAAGGAAGACCAGTCGTAGTTGGAATTTTAATTAACGAAAATATCTATGAAATTGGCAAAAAAATTTATAATGAAGCAAAAGGAGCAAACCTGGGAGGGCACGCAATCACTCTTGTGGGTTACGACGATTCAACGCAAGCATTCAAATACCAAAATTCATGGGGAGTCGAATGGGGTGATAAAGGTTTTGGATACATAGACTATAGATACTTTTCAAAAGTTTGTCGCTCTGCTTTCGTAATGGTAGATTTAATTGATCCAAATCCACAACCAGAAGTGTCCGACAAAAAAAATCCAGAGATTACTCCTCCAGTAGCGGATAATAATATTACTCCAGAGGAAAAAAAAGAAATTTCCCCACCAGAAGAAATTAATGCGTCTAATGGAAATTATTCCAACAAAATCGTACTTACATGGACTCCAAGCCAAGGTGCAATTGGATACGAAATTTATAGAAGTATTCCTGATGAAGACAATTTTCAACAAGTAGGACTTTCGCAAAGTACTCAATTTGAGGATACCGGTGTTCAGCCGGAAATTGCTTACGCCTACAGAATTGCAGCCGTTTCAGAGGAAGCAGTATCCGATATGAGCCAAGGAATTGCAATCGGATATGCAAAAACTGTAAAAAATGAAATCCCACCAAAAATTACATCCATCACAGCAAGTGACGCGAAATACCCAGACAAAGTAGTTTTGGAATGGCAAGCTCTCGACAATGTAACAGGATACCAAGTATTCAAATGGGATGCAGCTTCTAAAACTTATCGCTCGATTGGAAAAAGCCCCACTCCCAATTATGAAGACAAGTCTGCAAAAAAAAATGGAGTTTTAGAAACATACACAGTAGCCGGAATGAATAATTCTATCACTGGACTCATCTCTGATGCGGTCATGGGAAAAACATCCATATCCACTAAACCACCTGCACCTGCACGAGTAATAGCGTCTATGGGACAGTTTCGTGACAAAGTAGTTGTTAAATGGAGTAAAGTAACCGGAGCTGTTGGGTATCTCGTCTATCGTTATGCAGACAATAAATGGGATACGTTAGGCGAAACAACTCAAGATACTTTAGAAGACAGTCCTGCCACAAAAGGTCAAAGATACTATACAGTAATCGCTAAATCCAAAGCGAATGTATGGGGATCATTCTCTAGATATGCAATTGGCTATGTAGATCCAAATTTAAAAAGAGGTGGAACAAAACTGGAACCTCCAGCAGCAGTAAGTGCAGTGATAGATAAAAAAACCGGTTACGCAACTTTAAATTGGAATAAAGTAGAAGGTGCCGAAGAATACAATGTATGGGAAAAACGCCAAGGTGAATCCAACTGGAATTTCAAATCTAGCGTTAATAACAAAAAAACTTTTTATACATTTGCAATTCCAGAAAGAGAAAAATTTTATCTCTACTCGGTAACATCTAAAACTCAACTAGGCACAGATAGCGACTACTCAAATGTAGCCTCTGTAGTATTATCAACTCCCAAGATAGCAGCTAAAACTCGAAGTTTTGGTGGAAATTCCAAACTAGAAAAATTCAAAGGAACCTGGACTGCTATGCAATGGGATGGAAACACAGGAACCAAAAACGTTGTGATGGAAATTGTATCTGATGATGGAAATAATTTCACAGTGAAAATTGATAACAAAAAAACTTTCAAAGGAAGTTATGTACAAGGCTCACCTGTAATTGACTTAGATGGTAAGATGAAAATCAAATTAGCCTCATCGGAGGACGCACTCATGGTCGAGATGAAAGACAAATCCATCGTAAACGAAAAAACAGAACTATCATTTTTGAAGGAGTAACATTAACCCGAGCGTCCAATGTCATTAAAGGAAACCGCTCAAAGATTACCACGGATGAACACAGATGGACACGGATAAAAGATTAAGGATTATTAAGTGCATCCGTGTTTATCTGTGGTGACAAATTCTTATATTAATGACATTGCATGAGCGCAGGGCTGTCAAATTATCATGAAAAAAATTTTACAAAAAACGCAAAGTATCCTATTCTTCCTAGGATACTTTTCCATAATCACAAATCTTTTTGCAAATCCAATCCTTCCCTATAAAAAAATAGACGAGGTTTTAAAAAAGACCTGGGATACAACTTATCCAATTGAATATAAAACAATTGTAAAAAAAGATTTACTTGGCAAAGGAATTATGGTCGTAAAAAATAAGCAAAAACAATTAGAGTATATGTATTCTTTTCTACTTTTTATTCCTCGCGTGAGTATGGTTGATGGAGTAAAAACAGAAATGGAAGATGGAAAAGAAATCATTGTTAAACTAATTCACAATCCAAGTGACACCGAAAAACCATATCGGATTGAACTAGGAGAATTTTCAGAAAAATATTACCAAGGAAATGTAGTCAGATGGATCAAATGAAACACGAAATTTTAATCACCGAAAAAATGAAGAAAGAAGGTTTAAGCGATTTACTCATCCAAGACTTTTTAACAAAAGTGGAAAAAGTAAGAACCGGAGAAACGGGTAAAGTCAAATGGGAAACGATAGGCGATTTAGACCCAGATAAAGACGAAATTGATCTAGAAGTTCTTCGCAAAAAATATCCAATCAAAAAAGAAACTCTATCGAAATTAGTCGTCATTAAACTCAATGGCGGACTTGGAACTTCCATGGGACTTGAAAAAGCAAAGTCTTTAATCCCAATAAAAGATGGCTTGTCGTTCTTAAAAATCGTAGCCAACCAAGTAAAATTCATGAGAAAAAAATACGGAGTTGAAATTCCTCTCATTCTAATGAACTCCTATAACACAGAAGCTGACTCATTAGAAGAATTAAAAAAATCTGATTTCACCCAAGAAATTACTACTTCCTTTTTACAAAATAAAGTTCCGCGACTCAACCAGTCAGACCTAACACCAATTACCCTCTCTGACAAAAAAGAAGAATGGTGCCCACCCGGACACGGCGACATTTATCTTTCGTTAAAAGAAACCGGAATTTTAGAAAAACTTCTCAGTCACGGATTCGAATATGCCTTTATTTCAAACGGTGACAACCTTGGAGCCACAATCGAGCCAGCAATTTTAGAATATTTAGTCGATGAAGGTTTAGAGTTTGCAATGGAGATGACTCCTAAGACGTTAGCCGATACAAAAGGTGGGGCAATTTACCGTAAACTCGTAGATGGTAAATTCGTAGGATTAGAACTTTTAGAAACAGCGCAAGTTCCAAAAGAAAACGAACCAGAATTTTCCGGCATGGGAAAATTTAGAACTTTTTCAACAAACAATCTCTGGGTAAACTTACGAGCATTAGCCGCACTCATAGAAAAGAAGCCCCCTTCTCTCTCACTCATTGTAAATCCTAAAGTTGTAGATGGAAAAGACGTATTACAACTCGAAACCGCTATGGGCTCTGCCATCGGGAGTTTTCAAAAAACAAAAGGTATCATCATCCCCCGCGATCGTTTCGCACCCGTCAAAAAATGCGAAGACTATCTCATCCGCCGTTCCGATGCATACATATTAAACGAAGACTTTTCTCTCACCATGAACCCAATTAGAAAACAAGCGGGACTGAGTGAAAACCTTGTTAGCCTCGACGATAAACATTACAAAAAAATCAAATCCTTCGAAAAACTTTGTAAAGTTTACCCATCTCTAGTTCTCTGCAAATCCTTAAAAGTGGAAGGCGAAGTAGAATTTGATACTCACCTTGTTTTAAAAGGTGATGTTGTTATCAAAAACACAAGCGGTGAATTACGCAAAGTATCCGCTATTGGGAAATCGGAATTGAAGGATGAGGTTGTGACTTTTTGACCTCTCCCCGATTTTATTTATCTTGTCAGACTAATAGATATAAGCCCCTCTCCTAGTTTTTCCCCTTTTGTAAAGGGGTTAGGGGATTTTAGGAAAGGGGCAACTTGAGTGTCATCCCCGAAATTTTCTATCGGGGATCTCAATAAGATAAAGGTAGCTATTAGAACCGACAAGATCGGTTGAAAGGTCGGTCACTGAGTGATTTTCGCTTGTAACTCGTTGTTGAGCAAACAAATAGAATGTATTACAAATATTTTGATTGCGAAAATTGTATCGAACGTGCCGCTAATAGGACAGAGCAAATGTCTGAACTGTGATTCATTTGATGGATTTGACAAGCTCACCACAAGTTTATGTGATTGGGATGAGAAAGTCGTTTTGCTTGAAAGCATACTCAGTATTAACCGATAATTGGAAAGATAGGAATTTTATTTATGAGCGAGAAGATGAACAAACAACTGAGTTGGGATGGGATTGAAGCGTGGATAGAAACCTTAGAACCATTGAGAAAGCAATATCTTGGGGAGCTTACAACTCTATTGAACGAATCCCAAAAAAAGTTTGATTCAAAAAGTCTTATTGAACCAGCCTTTAGAGATTGGTCAAACTTTCGTCCTTTGAAAACAGAAGACGAAAATGATTGGTCTGACTGGTTAGCTCATCTACTAGAAAAATCAACAACTGGATATTTTGCTAATCTTCTTTTAAATTACGGCACATACGAGGATAAAAATGATTATGCACTTCCTAAAGTAGTTAGAGAATTACCTATTGCTACATCAGAAGACGAACAGAATCGAAGACCAGATTTATTAATCAAATGGAAAGATGGAACATTTACACATATCGAAGTAAAAAAATATGATTCTGATTTTATAAAAACTTTCCCAACGAGCAAATATATAAATGAATATTTTAAAACTTCTGCTCAGCATTTTATTTTAATTCCCGAAGAAAGTAGGGAAAAATGCCTAAAAGAACTTGATAAAGAAAAAAATAAATTTCCTAGTATTAAAATAAATTTACTCATATGGAATGATGTAGCAGCTTCTCTCCGTAATACTCTGATAAACCCAGATAATAAAGAATCTAACGAGTGGAATGTCTGGGCAAATTCTTTTCTCGGTTGTATAGAGCAGAAACTTTTGGGATTTACAGCGTTTAATCAGAAGTTACCAATGCAAGGAATAACGAAATTAATTAATCATCACAATAAATTATTGGAGTATAAAAATATGCCAAATTTAAAAGAAGAGGAATTTAAATTTTTAATGGAAGGAGTTTCTATTTATAGTCAAGCAAAAAATTCAATATCACATTTTGAAGATCTAGTTAAGAAAAGAATCACTGAATTTTTAAGTGGGCATTACTGGAAGCAATATGTTAATTTAGAAAAATCTTTTATTACGTCGTATCCTAAAAGTTATAGCTTGGATTATATCGAATATTATTTTGAATTCAATTTTGATAAGAAAAAAATAATAGATTTACAAGTTCATTTCTTATCCAATCCTGCTATGATTGTTACTCGTATTTATCTTGAAAATGATAAAAGAAACTCAATTCAATTAAAAACACTTGAAAATTTTAACGATATTAAAGTTATAAAAGATCCATACGGATATTATTTTAAATTAGTGCCAGATTTTACACAAAAGTTTAATTTGGAAAAATATTTAGATATTTTGATGGAGGCAACTCTTGCTCATGAAGGTTATATAAAACAATCTAATCAAACGTAATCCTTTATAGACATTTGTAAATTCTATCTAGCCTGAAATCCCCGACAGAAAATTTCGGGGATGACAATGATTACCCTCTTCCATTAATCATCCAAAATTTACAATCAATCCACCACCCACCCATCCGCAATCATTGCTTCAACGCTATCGTATTTCCATGACTGAGAAGAGTCCTTTTGGCTAATAATAGAAACCGCTCCACTTTTTAATTTACTGGCAATTCCATATCGCCCTTTGCCGCCCTTTGTCATACCTGCGCTTGTAGTTGCAAAGTATTCTCTTGTTGTTTGAACTAATTCATCTGACCATTGTGACATTTTATTTTTCTCCTATTTATACAAGTATGCAGCAAGCCTCAGACAAAATAGAATCCATCCAACACAAAAATAGATTGTATTTTCTCTTTATATACAAATGATATGAAATATGAATCCAATCCTTGTTCAGACTATTTCGGATTATTTTAGAGATAAAAAAATAAACAAGGCATATCTCTTCGGATCATTCGCAAAGGGATTAGAAAAAGATACAAGCGACATAGACATATTAGTCGAACTAAGTGAATCTATTGGCTTCATGAAATTAATACAATACAAATTGGATTTAGAAGATCAGCTACACAGGAAAATTGATTTAGTAACGCCTGCTTCTATATCTCCGCTTATTTTTCCACTAATTCAAAAAGATTGGAAACTTATCTATGAACGAAAATGATAAGATACTTTTAATTCATCAATACTCAGCATAAGAACGAAAAAAATAACTTTACATATTCATAAAAAACTAATAAGATGGGAATAGGTAACTACTATGACTCAACAATTGACTTTTTCTGTAGATGATTCTATTTTGCTTTCAATGAAAAGAGACAAAGACGATTTTTTAAAAGATATGCTTTTTTATGCAGCTCTTAGTCTTTACCGAAAGAATAGATTAAGCCTTGGAAAAGCAGCCGAGCTTACTGGTATGGATCGATTAGATTTTATAGACAAGCTAAAGCAAGAAGGGGAAATCATTTTTCATTATGATGAGAAATATTTAGAAGAAATAAATTCCGGTGTGTCTCAATTCTTGTCTAAATTTCCAGAATGATAATTGTTTCAAATACTACACCCATAATAGCTCTTTCTTCTATCAATCAGATACATTTATTAAAAGATCTTTTTACAAAAATATATTTACCCGAAGCAGTTTACAGAGAAATTAAATCAAAAAAACGATACGGATTTTTAGAAGTGGAATCTGATTTTTTTATTATCCAATCCATCCAAGGGCAAAAGTATGTTAACTTCCTACTGAATGACATTGATGAAGGCGAAGCGGAAGCAATTACGCTTGCTACTGAATTAAATGCTGATTTATTAATCATTGATGAAAGAATTGGATTTAAAGTTGCGACTGGACAAAATCTAACTTGCACTGGAACATTAGGAGTTCTTTCAATGGCAAAGAAAAAAGGATTCATCAAAAACGTAAAACCTTTTGTCAATGAATTGCAAACTAAGGGACTTTGGTATTCAGAAAATTTCCTCCAAAGTTTTTTAAAACAAGAAAACGAAACATAACCATTATCACACACTTGTCAATTCCTAATCCCTCACAATATCAACATAGCATCTCCATAAGAATAAAAACGCATTTTACTTTCGATAGCTTTGCGATAGGCTTCGATGACGATATCCTTACCCGCAAAAGCAGAGACTAATAAGAGTAAACTGCTCTCAGGAAGATGAAAGTTCGTAATAAGCCCGTCAATGGACTCAACCGGGTCACCAGGCTGAATAAAAATATTCGTAATGCCGCTTGATTTTGTGTATTGTTGTGTATTTCTATCATAGGAAGATTCAAGGGTGCGAAGAGTGGTTGTGCCGATAGCAATGATTCTTTGTTTGCCTTTAGCCGCATTTAAAAGTTTTAAAGTTTTTTCTGGGATAAAGAATCCTTCTTCGTGTAATTTTTTAGATTGAATTTGTTCTTCGGTAAGAGGGGAGAATGTACCGTAACCAATACAAAGTTCAACTTCTGCAAATAGAATTCCTTTCGTTTGTAATCTGGACTTTAGTTCATCTGTGAAATGTAATCCGGCAGTCGGGGCTGCTACCGATCCTGGTTTAGTTGCAAAGATAGTTTGGTAACGCATAACGTCAAACTCTTCCGCTTTTCGTTTCAAATAAGGAGGAATAGGAATAGTTCCAATTTTTTCAAAGACATCTTCGGATACAGGAATAGATGGAAATAAAAAAATATCCCCTACTTCATTTCGATCAAGAGTAAAACAAACTTGTTCATCATTTGAAAAAAGCATTTCGCCTATCTTTAACTTTCTGACATTTTTAACTAGACACTTCCACTTTTCCTTTTGGGATTGTAAATGTTTTTCTAAAAAAATACATTCAAATTCTCGACCGGATTTATTTTTCAAATACACTCTACGTTTACTTACTCGGGTTTGGTTATAAACAAGAATATCACTTGGTAATAAATAATTTTCTATATTTTTAAATACAGCTTCAAATCCAATCGACTTAGATTTTCGATCTAATACCATGAGCCTTGACTCATCCCTTTTTTCAGCCGGATAACGAGCGATTAACTCATCAGGTAAATGAAAATTAAATTTAGATAAATCCATATTGAGTTATATTTTTTAATCATTGATTTTTTAACACCTTATTTCAAATTGTTTAGGAACTATGTTAGAAAAATTCAAACAAGCAATGCCCTATTTTGTGATTCTATTGCTTTTACTGTTGTTAGTTCAGAGCGTTGGAAGAGCTTCCAATAAAAGTGACTTTCAGGATTATTATAATGCATCCAAATTATTTTATGAACAAAAAGACCTCTACAATTTAGAATCTATACAAACTCTAAAAGAAGAAATTAAACTCGAGGACTTATTCAAATTAGAAAATTTGAAAAAACTAGAAAGCCTAAAAGGCAATGTGGGAACTTATATTTACCCTCCTCTATTTGCTTTTTTACTTATCCCATTTGGAATGATTTCTTACCCAATAGCCGCAACCATTTTCACTCTTATCAATTTTTTTTGTTTGCTAACTTCCTTATTTTTAATTACAAAATTCATCTCTTTCAAAAATACATTTTCCATTTTATTTTTCACATTAGTAATAAACTATCGTTATTTAGAAAGCCATGTTTCCAACAACCAAGTTGCATTTATTTTAATTTTACTCATGTTACTTTCCATTTATGTAAAAAGCGACGCACTTGCTGGAATTTTGTTATCACTTGCAATCTTAATTAAACTTACACCCGCTATTTTTTTATTTTACTTTCTTTACAAACGACAATTTAAAAGATTCGGCTACACCTTGTTATTCTCTTTTGTTTGGACACTTTTACCTTCTTTTTATTCCCACGAATACAATCTACACTCACTCGGAAATTGGTATGATTTAGTTTTAAATAACGCAATGAAAAATCCAGCCTTTCGTTCTTGGAAGAATAACCAAAGTCTAATAGCAACTATCGCAAAATATTTTATGGTGGGAGCTGACCCATTAAACCAAGCACTCTTTGGAATGCCTTTTTTGGATCTTGAAGCCAAAACAATTAAATATATTTTTTATCTTTGTTCTTTGTTGATTGGAATTCCATTTTTATACAAATTAAAAAATGGTTTTTCGGATGTTGGGTTAATTTCTATTCTATTTATACTCTCTGCAATTTTTAGTGGTGTTAGCTGGGTGCATTCGTTTGTAGTATTACTCTTCCCTATTGCCTATTTACTACATAAAATTTTTGAAAATGAAAATTCTGGGGCAAATAAAAAATTCTTTATTGTAACTTGCGTTATAACAATAGTAACCTCAAGAAATTTAATTGGCTCTACTGCGGAAGGAATTTTTCTGATGTTCTCTTTACTTCTCTATACGTCGATAGCTTTTTACCTAATTTTACTTAAAATCGAGAATGGTAAATCGGATGCAATTGGAAGTTAAATACAAACCGCGAATTGCGATAGACGCAAGACCCCTTTCTTACGGACTAACGGGTAATTCTCGTTATCTGTTTGAGGTTTTGAAGTATCTAATTCGCAAAGACTCTCATTTTGAATATTATCTCTATTCAAATAAAGAGATTCATCCAATGTTTATGGACTTCATAAAAGATAACTCAGTCCAAGTTCCAATTATTAAAAAAGTTCCGGGTGTTCTATGGCTTAATTTTATATTGCCGTATTTACTTCATCGAGATCGGATTGATTTATTCTGGGGAACACTACAACTCCTTCCCTATTTCAAGCTGCCAATCCCTGAATTTGTAAATTATCACGACTTAAATTTTAAATCTGCTCCTGATACAATGACACGTTCTAATTTTTTACAGCACAGACTTTTATCTGGTAAAACTTTACAAAACGCAAATACAGTATTTTGTCTTTCCAAAAATACAAAAAAAGAAATCGCAGAATACAAACCAGAATTTACAAAAAAACTAAAAGTAATTTACCCAGGTGTAAGTAAAAAAATTATCAAAAACGAAGAAATCGCAATTAAGGGCAAATTCCTATTTACCATTGGAACACTGGAACCTAGAAAAAATATCGCAACTGTGATTGAATCCTATTTACTTTTAAAAAAAGAAAGACCTAATTTTGAATACAAACTAGTAATCGCAAGCAGAAGAGGATGGGGACAAGAAAGCCTAACACAAAAATTACTTTCGGGCGAATTAGAAAAAGATGGAATCATTTTTTTAGAAAGTCCAAATGACGAATTGTTAAATGTCCTCTATAAAAAAAGCAGCCTATTTTTATTTCCATCCATACATGAAGGATTTGGTTTACCTTTACTCGAAGCCATGCTTGAACAAAAAGTATGTATCGCCTCGGACATTCCTGTATTTAGAGAAATTTTAGATTTAGACTCTGACATTCTTGTATCAGCGCTCGACGTAAACGAATGGAAAAATGCAATACTCACTGCAACAGATAGAAACTCCGTAAAAAGAAGAAGAGTTTGGGATGAAAAACAGTGGACATGGATAGCAACAGCCAGCCAAATAGAAGAATCGTTTTTAATCGAATGGCATAAAAAACTAGACTCGAGCGTTACCAAAAATGCAGTTTAATTCCGTACATTTTTTAATTTTCTTTTTTGTTTCCATCATCCTTGGAAATGTTTTTAAAAAAACTTGGCAGAAAGTTTTTTTACTTTTAGCAAGTGTTTACTTTTATACTTATACAAACACTTACTTTATCGCATTATTAATATTATCCACAGTCATTGATTACTTTGCGTCTATCGCAATAGATAATGAAACTAGAACCGAAAGACAAAGAAAGTTTTTTCTTTTTATCTCAGTATTCTTCAATCTCTTAATTTTAGGTTATTTCAAATATGCTTATTTGACCACAGACATTATCAATACTCTATTTGATGCTCACCTTAAAACTTTCAACGTAGTTTCTTATTTTGTAAATCTTCTTCATCTAAAACCATATAACCTAAGCGTATATGAGAAAATTATTCTTCCAGTGGGGATTTCTTTTTATACTTTTCAATCCATGAGTTATACGATAGACGTTTATCGTAAACAAATTAAAGCTCGTAGATCGTTTGTAGATTTTTCTCTCTATGTTGCTTTTTTTCCTCAGTTAGTCGCAGGACCAATCGTGCGGGCAACAACGTTTTTCCGCGACTTAGACTTTCGACTTTCGGTAGTAAACGAAGATATACAAATTGCAATCACACGTATTTTAATTGGGTTTATGCGAAAGTTAGTGTTTGCAGACAACCTTGGTGTTGTGGTCAATTATACATTTGCCAATTACCAGAACATGAATGCGTTAGAAGTTTGGACGGGAGCCATTGCATTTGGTTGGCAGATTTACTTTGACTTTGCGGGTTACACTGATATTGCGATAGGAATTGCAAGACTTTTCGGTTTTAAGTTCGATGCTAATTTTAACTTCCCAATGACCATTACAAATATAACGGAACATTGGTCGAAATGGCATATCTCTTTTTCTACATGGATTCGAGATTATATTTTTATTCCTCTAGGTGGTTCAAGAGGTGGAACTTTCATCACTTACAGAAATATTTTTATCACTTGGCTTTTTGGTGGAGTTTGGCATGGAGCGGATTATCACTATATAGCGTGGGGACTCTGGCAGGCGGTAATGCTTTCTATTCATAGAGTTTATTCACAAACATCCATTCGTAATCTACTCAATGAAAAAGGAGGTTTTATTTATAAAACTTTCTCTGGAGTTTTTACAATTTTCTGTTTGGCATTTGGATTTGTAATGTTTAGAGCACAAACAACTCCAACAGGAACTGCAATGGAACATACAGTTGGAATGATAAAATCAATGCTCCTATTAACAGAGAATTCTAGACGACTCGATAGTTACTCTAATTATGATTACGGGATACTTCTCATTATCTGCTTCGTGGCAAGTCTCATTTTTTCAAAACGAAATGTGGAGTCTATGGGAAATAATGGCAATAAGCTACTGTATGCAAATATAGCTGCTTTCTTTTTAATTTTAATCTTTGGTGTTACCGAAAGCCAAACATTTATGTACTTTGTCTTTTAAGGAATAGTTATGATTGAGTTTAATAAATTTTACAAAGACAAACGATTTTATATTTTAATTCTAGTTATATTTTTATTTGAATTATGTTTACAAACTGGAATCTACAAACCTCTATTAAAAAAGAGATCTTATGCGGCAAATGTAAACCTAATTACAGATCATATAATTGACAAAAAAGAAGAACATGATCCTGACATCTTGATTATAGGAACCTCCGTCGCCTACCAAGGATTATCCCTACCTATTTTACAAAACAAAATACAAGACACTGGTTATAAAATCCAATCAGTTGCAATTCCCGGTTCCGAATTAATAGTACAGAGCCTTGCCGTAGAAAAAGTTCTTAGAGAATTTAAAAATGTCAAACTCGTAATCTATGTAGGAGAAATTACAATGCCTTGGGTGAGCAAAACAGATCTTACCCTCCCTACTCTTGCCATGATCGGAGAATTTGATAAAACAGATTTTCTCCCCAAAATAATAGATTTCGAATATGACTCTGGCAAAACAACTAGGAATGGATGGAAAATGAAATCGGGCTACATAACACATTTAGATGATTGGACCTATTTACTTTTCAAAAGTATCGCATATAGAAGAGATCTAAGAGATTTTATTGTAGATCCCGGGAAGAGACTCAAGTATCTTTCTAAAAAATTTTCCAATCCGAATGAAAATTTTTATGAATATGAAAATGATAAAACAGAGAAGATGAGCGACTACAACATATTATCCTTAGATGATTGTATGATTAAAACTCACCCCACAGCTAATCACGACCCAATCCCATCAACATCAAACCCAGATCACAAACGAGCAATTTTTGACACCTGCTGGGTAGCAAAGGATTCAACTAACGTTCAAACACGCACACGAGAAACTGATTTATATTTTCGAAGGCTATCTCATATTTACTCTCATATCAAAGAAAAAAATATTAAAATAATAAACATATTCGCTCCTTACAGTAACATTATTGATAACCAACTAGGTGGAGAAGGAAGAGTGCAAGTGTGGAAAGAAGAATTGCAAAAAATAAATTCTCCCAATTCTGTTTTAGTTGATTTCAGAAATATTTTCAATGGAAAAAATAGTGACGACTACTGTTATGATGTAATCCATTTGAATCATAATGGGGCTGTTTTGTTTTCGGAAGCACTTGGTGATTATCTAAAAAATAATATGACAGAATTAATGAAAAATGATAAAAATTAAATTGGAGCTACGTTAAATCCATGTTATTCACATCTCTACTCTTTGCGGCATTTTTTTTAATTGTATATATTGTTTTTTGGTCTATTCCCAACCAAAAAGGTAAAGAGTTTTGGTTATTGTTTGCATCGATTGTATTTTATGGTTCTTGGAGTTTTGGATTTCTTGTTCACTTTCTAGCGGCTATTGGAATCAATTATTATTTTGTTCATCTACTTCAAAAATCACAATCTAAAAAAATTATTGTAACAGCAGTTGTGCTTAACTTATTTAATCTAGGTGTTTTTAAGTATTTTTATTTTTTTACAGATATATTTGCAAGTTTGAGTGGCATATCTGCATTAACCAATCTAAGATCAAGCACAACTTTTAAAATCATTCTACCTCTTGCGATCAGTTTCTATACATTTCAAATGCTTGCTTATGTAATTGATGTATATAGAAAAAAAGTAGAATCCAAAATCAGTCTTTTAGACTTTACAATATTTATTTTATTTTTTCCTCAATTGATTGCGGGTCCAATTATGCGATCACAAGATTTTCTACCAGAATTAAAAAACATCAAAGCAAAACCAGAATATCTTTCTCCAGGTTTAAGTTTTATCGCTTTAGGAATTCTAAAAAAAGTTTTGATTGCGGATAATCTTGCTTTACTCATAGATCCAGTTTGGGCAAATCCAAGTTCTTACGATTGGCTAACTCTACTACTCGTTATTCATGGATTCACCTGGCAGATCTATTGTGATTTTAGTGGATACACTGATATTGCAAGAGGCTGTGCATTCCTTTTGGGTTTTAAAATCCCTGAAAATTTTCGTTCCCCCTTTTTAGCAGACTCGGCAAAAGACTTATGGCAAAGATGGCATGTTACTCTTTCTACATGGCTTAGGGATTACATCTATATTCCTCTTGGTGGAAATAGACAGGGAGAAGTTCGCTCTTATATCAACCTAATCATCACATTTACCCTAGGTGGTCTTTGGCACGGGGCTAATTTTACTTATGTGCTATGGGGATTTTATCATGGGGTGGTACTATCTATAGAGCGTATATTTGAAAGGATGAATTTTAAAGTTACATCCACAAATTTTTTATGGAAAATAGTTTGTATCTTGTATGCATATCATATTTTTCTATTTGGAGCAATTATGTTTCGTTCCAATCATACAACTGATTATTTTACTGTAATTGGAAAGTTATTTACTTTTGCGAGTGGACTAAGTCTTGGAAAAACAGAAATTGATACGATTCTTGGTTTATGTTTTATTAGTTTTTTAATTCAACTAGCCCAATATTTCGAAAAACTTCCGCGTTGGGTTTTAAGTGCAAGAAAAGTTCTGATTCCTGTTTCTTATGTAATTTTACTTTTACTTATCAGTCTATACAGCAAGTCAGGAAAGGAATTTGTATACTTCCAATTTTAAACTATGAACGAAACTTTTTTAAAACATAAATTTCTATTTTTACCACTTCTATTAGCTACTTTTATATTCTCACTTGATAAACTATTTGGATTAACTTGCATCAGAAAATACACTGAATCTAGAATTGAATATGCTTTCTATGCAGAAAAAAAGGACTTGTTAGAACAGTTACTCAATTTTCAAAAAAATCAAAAGCCAGAGGAAAAACTTTTAGTCCTATTCGGAACCTCTCATATGGGTGAATTTTCTCATAAATACATTCACGAAAAAAACGAAAAGATAACAACCTATAACTTCTCTGCGCCAATGGCTCCCCCCTCTTACCTCTATTATAATTTGCAAACCGTTTTAGATGCAGGGGCAAAAATAGATTATGCGGTATTAGAGATTATCCCAGAAACATTTCAAGCTGCGGCTAATGAATACGCTTTAAAATTTTCCTATGACTGGAAATTCATGTATGAAAATAAAGATATTTTTTCAGAACAAGAAATAGAAAGTTTTATTCATGCAAATTTATTCAGTGTAGTTCGTTTTCCACCAAGGCTCAATATTGCAATGCAAAGAATCAAAGATAAAAATGCAATCGCAGGATTTGAATATTTTAACTCCATGGTAAAACTTGCTACCAAACAAAATAATGGTGGAATTCCAAATCCAATCATTCACGAAATTCCAGAAGATTTTTTTGAAAAGGAATCAAAAGTTTACTTTGCACAAGCATTTCGAAAGTCAGGCAATCTCTCTTACAGTGAATCTAAAACACAGAAAGCATTTTACGAACGATTCATTGAAACTTGTAAAAAAAATAATATACAATTACTAATTTACAAACCAATTCTTTCTAAACCTTTACAGAAGCTACTCGATGAATCAGACTTTTATGAAACGTGGTGGAAAGATAAAGTAGAAATTGCAAATCAGAAAGGTATAACCGTATTAGACATGGCAGAGTATTCCACTTCCATTCAATGCCAAAAATTCGTAGACGTACATCATCTAAGTGGCGGCTGTTACCCCGAAATCACAGATATACTTTTGGAAAAGATTTTACCACAGATGAATGGTTCGACCCATTCGACAGGCTCAGGGGAGTCCAGCTCACCACAGCGCACAGATGAACATAGATAAGGGTAACAACGATTTAACTCTGAATCAAGCGCAGGCGCAAGTTGACGAATGGATAAATACTATAGGTGTTCGGTATTTTAGTGAATTAACAAATCTTGCTCTCCTTATGGAAGAGGTTGGTGAATTATCACGATTAGTCGCAAGAACCTACGGAGACCAGTCATTTAAAAAATCGGACTTAGAAAAAAACATTCCATCCGAAATGGGAGATGTGCTTTTTGTATTGATTTGTCTCGCTAACCAAATGGGAATTTCTCTAGAAGACGCATTAAAACAAACTATCGAAAAAAATACGACCCGCGACAAAGACAGACATAAAAATAACGAGAAGTTGAAATAAACTAGTGCTTCATGCTTCTTTGTAAAAAATATTCTAAAATACTCAAATCAAGCAAAAGTAAAATCACAGCTGGATATAAAAAATATTGATACCCATCTTTTTTGAAAAGGTTAGATAATTTAGAAGAAGTATTTTTATTCATAGATTGAATTTTTGTAAGTAAATTATCCGCACCCGTAGGATTTGCGGATATATTCGTGTAATCCGCTCTTTGAATAGATGTTAGGTCTAGTAAAAACTCTTCATCTAGTTTTGTGCGAACGAGTTCAGGATCATTTTGGTTATTAATTAGGTTTCCACTTTTAGTAACAAATCCAGCTACACCGGACTGCTCATTTTTATAATAAATATTTCCACCACGCTCAGTGCCAACTCCCCAAATAACAATATCTGCATCCAATTTAGAAGGTGTGCTACCTTTAATATCCTCGCCGTCCGTCACAAGAACTAAAACTTTATTTCTAAATACTCTACCTGATTTAAAAATCTCTTCTGCTTTACTGAATGCTCTTTTTAAATTCGTGCCAGTATTTGGAATCATATCAACATCTAACCCACGCACATAATCAGAAAAAGCCGCTATATCAGTAGTCATAGGACAATACAAAAAAGGAACTCCTGCAAATGCAATGATACCTAACCGATTTCCACTCAGAGCGGGTAATAGCCGTAACACCGTTTCCTTAAAACGAGCCAATCTATTTGGCGGAGAATCTGTCGCATTCATAGAAAGACTTACGTCCACTAAAAAAACTACATCCACACCAGCTATCGACTTTTCATCGACTCCAGCCTCTTCTGAAAAAGAAGGATTTAAAATAGCGATACTCAAAAGAATGGTTGTTACAAAATAAAGAATATAACGTAAACCCAAAATCAACTTAGGAGGCAAATTTATCTTAGCCTTAACACCCGGGTATACTTTTATAAAAGTTTCTACTTCCAATCTTTGTTTTATTTTAATAAAAAAGTAAATACCTACTCCTACATATAAAAAGCCAAGTAATAACAAATGAGAAATATCTAAGTTTTTCATATATAGTACCTCAGATAAAAACTCCGAACGAATAAATCAAATAATAAAAGTAAAATAGCAGGAAGTAAAAAATACATGTAATATGGCTCTACAAAAAGCCTAGGTTTAGAATTCAGATTATCTTTTTCCAAGGTATCAATGGAGTTAAGAACTTCCGCAAACGCATTTGAATCCGTTGCACGATAAAATAAACCATCGGTCTTTTCGGCTATTTGTTGTAAGCTACCAAAATCAGTTTCAAATTCTCCTTGCATATCCCTTCCAATTCCAATGGTATAGATCTTCACTTTATACTCTGCCGCAGTCTCAGCTGCGGTGATAGGATCAATCTTACCCGTATTAGAAACTCCATCTGTAATCACGATCATGACTTTAGACTTCGCTTTTGAGTTCTTCAAACGGTAAGTAGAAAGTATAATCGAATCACCTATCGCAGTTCCTTGTTCATCCACAGTCGATTGATTAATTTCAGATACAACCTCAACGAGAGAATCTATATCATTAGTAAGAGGCGACTGTAGATAAGCCGCACCAGCAAATACTACAAGNNGATACTTCTAATCTGTTTTTAGGTAGGAAATCATTGCTTCTAACCATCGAGCCTGAAACGTCAATCGCAATCATAATATCCACTCCATTTTTTTCATCGGGAAGTAAACTTGTCTCAGACCCAGGTCCAGCAAGAGAAAGAATGAGAAGGATAATAGTGATAAATCGCAAGAAGGGAAAGTAAAGCTTACACTTCTCCCAAAATAAATTTTCTGATTTCGTCACTTGATTTCCGATACTAAGTTTCATTTTATTCTCATAAAAACGAAGTTTGTAATAGATAAATGTATAGAATAAAACAAAAGGAATTGTATATAAAATCTCTGGTCTCTCGAAATAATTCATCGAATGAGTATCCTATCCCAATATTTAATTAATCCAAGCGCATTATCACGAGTAATCTTCTCTTCATTCGGCATGTATTTAACCGAATTAAAATAATTGTCTATTGTGAGTAACTCTATATTTGCCACTTGATACTTACTTTGTAAAATTTCATGAATCTCTGATTGAGTTAAATGTAGAACTGAACTATCTAACTTTGCACCAATTCTTTCTTTAATGTATCCCGACAAAAGAAATATAAATTCCTTATGTGACATCTCAGAGGACAGTATCATTTGTTGGAGTTTATTTTTATAAAAATTGGGATCTTCACCCGTTTCTATTTTTGTAAATATTGCATCCTTCGGAGAATTTCTTTTTTTGTTTTTAAAGTAAAATAAAACATAAGCAAGCCCAGTGATTAAAACAAGTCCAACAAACACGATAAGAATTAATCGAACTAAGTAAGATCCAGAAAATACAAATGGCTCTGCAATATCTAGTGCTTCTTTCTCACCGGCTAATACTGATTTGACTTCTAAGGTTTCTTGGCTTTCGACTACTTCGCCTTTCGCATTTTTCCAACGGAGTTTTGCTTTAAAGTTTCCAGTTGTAAAATAGACATAGTAAAATTTTAATTCGGTCGGAGTTTGTGTAATGTCTTTTAATTCTCCTATTGGAGTTTCTGTATCTGTATCCAAAAATAGCAACCCTTTTGGAGGTAAATTCCATTCTGCCACATCTCCCGTCCGAAATTTCACTTCGAGAATTGATTCTTCCCCCACTTGCACTGATTTTTTGGAATAAGACTCTGTGACTTCGGCAAAGAGTAAGGTAGAGAAAAGATATATTAGACAAAGCAATATATTTTTCATGTCATTCCCGAAATTTTCTATCGGGAATCTGTATTTTTTGAGACCCCCGATAGAAAATACATTCGACTCACTCAGTGCAAGTTTCAGGAGTGACATACAAACACTATTCTTAAATTTAAACATCAGCCTCACCTATTCAAGAACCGTACAATTGACTTACCCAAATCAGAATCCGTTTTGAGATTGAGTAAATTCGATCTATAAAAATCATTTAATATTTCAGTGTCCGACAAATACGTAGAAGAATAACTTCCACCTTTATTCGTTTCCAGATTCTCTATAAAAAAATTCTTTAAAACTTTATTATCCATACTTTCGATCGGATCTGTAATTCGAATTCCATATAATTCATGGATAGCGAGAAGAGATTTATAAGGGGTAAGATCCGTTATCCCCGAAAAATCACTCATTATATACGAAATAGAATTACGAGGAATTTTATTTTTCAAATATTGCAAAGGAAGTAGATGATCTGTTTTATTTGCAGTCGGGAATTCATTTATCTTACGCAAAATTCTATACGCCTCTGCTTTGGATTTAATTCCAAGAGCCACAAATTCGACTTTATCAGAATATAAAACAATATTGATTCTATCTCCCGTATTTAAAGAAAGGAGCGTAATAAAAGCAAGGAATTGAAATCCAATAAAAAACTTAGTATAAGAATTGGCACCGTTAAACGACATGGATTTAGAAATATCAAGAAATAGATTGATCGTTCTATCATTTTCTTCATGAAATAGTTTTACATAAAGCTCACCCATTCTAGAACTAACATTCCAATCTACAAAACGAATATCATCTCCATACATGTAGACTCTGGACTCCTTAAAGTCCATACCTCTTCCAGAGCGGTTAACAAGAATTGACCCCGCACGGTTACTTCGGATTTTCTTTTTGTATTTTAATTCAATTTCTTGAATTAATTTTTCTAGTTCTTTTAATATCATTGCTAAACCTTTACAGATAAGAGGAAAGATTTGCCACAGAGTCACTGAGACACGGAGGAAAGCGATCCACAATAATTACTCTTTTCATAAAAATTTCATATCTCATCAAAAACTAGGGAAGTGCTGTTACTTCTAGGATTGTCTTAATCAATGAATCTACAGTTACATCTTCGGATACTGCTTCAAAGGTTAATATCATACGATGTCGCATCACTTCATAAATAGAAAAACGAATGTCCTCTGGAACAACAAAATTTCTACCTTCTAAAAGTGCATTGGCACGAGCACAACGCAATAGTGCAAGTGAGGCTCTGGGGGATACTCCATGTTTAACGTAAGGTTTTATTTCATCCAACTTAGATGTTTGTGGGCGAGTATTGCGGACTAGTTTTACGATATAATCCTTGAGTCTGTCATCTATATATATTTTATCTGATAAAGAAGAAATTTCTTGGATTTCTTTGCGGCTTAGCACTTTTTTAATTTCTTTATTCTTAGAAGATACACTTCCATGTTGACTCAAAATCGCGACTTCTTCTGCCTCATCAGGATAATCGACATTTACCTTCATCAGAAATCTATCCATTTGAGCCTCTGGAAGTTGGTATGTTCCTTCTTGGTCAATTGGATTTTCTGTAGCAAGCACCATAAAGGGCGCATCTAGCTGAAAGGTTGTATCGCCTATCGTTACCATCCTCTCTTCCATACATTGCAATAGTGCCGATTGGACTTTTGCAGGAGCACGATTGATCTCATCAGCAAGTAAAAATCCTGTAAATATAGGACCTTTCCTTGTTTCAAAATTGGCTGTCTTGGGATTAAAAATGACAGTCCCAATTAGATCAGCAGGAAGCAAATCGGGAGTAAACTGGATTCGTTTGAACGACAAATCAATGCTATGCGCAATAGATTTTGCAAGTAAGGTCTTGGCAAGTCCTGGCATCCCTTCTAG
Source organism: Leptospiraceae bacterium UBA2033 (assembly GCA_002333425.1). Taxonomy (GTDB): domain Bacteria; phylum Spirochaetota; class Leptospiria; order Leptospirales; family Leptospiraceae; genus UBA2033. The sequence goes on along the minus strand of DDBL01000229.1, from coordinate 32,934 downwards.
AAGCACATGACCCTGCGCAACTAGACAAGTCATAATATTTCGGATAACAAGCGTTTGTCCCGTAATTTCTTTTTTTAACTCATCTAGAAGTCCGTTAATTTTTTCTTTTGCTTTTTGTATTTCTTCTGTCTTTACTAATTCTTCCATTCTTTGTTTATTCCTATTATAATTTCTATTATTACTGTCACCTCGAACTCTGTGGCAAATCTTTCCTTTTCGCAAATTCTGCTATAAAACTTTCCTGCTCGATAGATTCAACTGCTCTCTCTGATCTATACTTTCTCACATGGGCTATTGCATCTTTTGCGCTGAGACCATAGTAACGAATTAGATAACACGCTGCTAAAGTACCCGATCTACCTAATCCACCAACACAATGAATAAGCAGGTTTTGTTTTTTAGACAAAATTTGATGCATCCATTCTAAAGTTTGATTCATAGAATCAAAATCTGGAACTCCCTGATCTAAAATCGGGAAGTAACGAGCGATTAGCCCCGCATCTGCGTAAGCAGTTTTCAATCGTTTGACACCGTATTCTTCATACTCAGGCTCGGTGATCAAAGATACAACTCCTTTTATTTCATTAGACTGAATTACTTTTAAATCAGTTGTAATACTTCGTGCCCTATCCTTACGACCAGGGAGAATTGTAAGTCCCATCCTCGCCTCGTTTTTATTAGTTGGATTTTCTATAAAATCAATTCTCAAATCATTTGCAGTCTGTAAAGTATTTTTAATTTTTGCAGAGCAAATGGAACCTGCGTAGAGTGCAAGTTTTTTTTGCCAATCATTGGACTCATCAAATGAAAGTGTATGCATCGAATAACGCATTAGTCCAACAAATAACTGATAAGGATCTCTATCTGTATGAATTAAATCTGGATAATACGAACGCATAATCGCGATTATCTCAAATGCTTTTTTAATCTGATGGAATTTAAAATTAGACTTTAGAGAAGTATCTAATGCTTCACCAAGATTATTTACTTCAAGCAAAATATCAACTAACGCAACAGCTTCTTTAAATTCCTCAAGAGAATCAATTGTCATAAAAATATATAAAATATCATTTTCTAACTTGATTAAATCTTTTAGAATATGACCTTTATGAGTGTGAAAAAAGTCAATCAACCAAACATTTTCCTGTGCGTCTACTATGATGTTTGCCCCATTCAAGTCCCCATGTAAATAGGAAACATAATGATAAGGTGTTATATTTTCTTTAAGTCCAGCAAGTTCTATTTCATAAAAATTACACACATTTGGGAAGGTAAATCCATGTAAATTGAGAGTATGCCCATTAGCCGGTGCATCAATAATCGACTCTACTTTTTTGCGAATCGATGCTGCATATTTATTGGAATATTCGTAGTATTCGAGTAGGTTTAATTTTTCATTGTTAGATGCTTCGTAGAGTCTACCTAGTTGTTTTTTAAATACAATTTCTAGTTTATGTTTAATCTTATCTACATCATTTACAGCAGCATAATATTTCTGAAATGTTTTTACTCCATTATCAAGCATTGCCGCATAACGATACTTAATCGCTCCCCTATCTTCTAGCTCCGCGAAGTCTACGATATTTGGAGCATTGTTTCCAAGCACCTCTTGGATTTTTTCGAATGAAGTTCTTTCTTTACCGATTAACTCGCGTTTGCCTATCTTGATAACTGTTGGAACTTGGTAGTGACCGAACTTATCAAGTGCACGAGCTTTCAAAACTACGTTCCCTGAAAATCCACCATCCAAACAAACAAACTCAACTTCTTTTGCGTCACGATATAAGTAGAGTAAAATCTGAGTATCCACTTCCGAAATCGAATAATTTGGATCAGAGAATTTGAGGCTAATCGCTTTTTTGTCCTGCACTTTCAGTTCGATCTTTGGTAATGTGCCTGTAAGAAAATTAGTAAAATCTCCAATCGAAGAAAAAATCTTGATCCCTAAAATAGATTTTAATTGATCAAGAGAAATAAAGTGCATTGCTCTAGAAGAACTTGCGCATAATGCAGAGCAAACCGCAATTTCAAAATTCGGATAACGTGTTTTTAAATCATAAGCAAGAAAAGTAATCTTAGCTTCAGTCCACACTCCCATGATTCCAACTTTCACTGGTTCATTTTTATAAGGCGCTAAAAGCTCTTCCAAATTAGTATCAACAAAGTCATTTAACCCAGATGCATTTACTATATGATGTTCACGATTTGGAAGAATCGATTTTGCAAACACAAACTCTGCTCCCTCTGTATTATGAATACAATGTTTTCCAAATTGGTCTAAATGATCTTTCTCACGCGGATCATCTGGATTATGCCAATCTCGAATATGAATGATATTTAGATTTTCTCTAGGAGTGTGATACGCCCAGTCCATCACAGTTGTTACAGGACCATCTTCTACTTTCTCACTGAGAATTCGCCTTGCTTCGTCATATCCTATATGCAATAAATTTGGGATTGATTCAAACTTTCCAATAAGTTTTGTAAAATCGTTTTGTAAACACTGTGTGATTAAAATGGACTCTTTCATAGTTCCATCATTCATAGTGCTACTTGTTTACAAGAATTTTTTAAACTACTCTTTTTCTATCTTGGTAATTTCTTCCGAATATGCTTTTTCATTTTCGAGAATTGATTCGTATCTTTCTTTTAAAAATCCATCCAGTTTAGATTCATCAAAATTCCCTCCATTTTGAAGCCCAAGCGCATAACGGAAAATTTCTAGTCGGTCTTTGGAAATTTTAAGTCTTTGGTTATAATAGAAAATTTTATCTTCTTTGGATACAGTTTCATTTTGAAGAAAATTGTTTTGTATCATTGCCATTCGCTCTTTGGTTTCGTTAACTTTTTTGGACTCTTCTAATGAAAGCTCTCGTGGTATAACAGAATTATGCGGGAACATTTCAGCTAACTTTTTAGATTTTTCAATAATCAGTTTTTTCCTTCTTTCTTTTTCTTCTGGGGTCAAATCAGAAGAATCCGCTTCTTCCATTCCCATATCTGGAAATTCTAAAAATTTAGAATCCTCTTCAAAAAGAGACCGCTGTCTTGCGGATTTTCGTAAACTTCCACTTCCCTTCTCGACAACACCTCTAGAAAATCCATCGTTCTTATTTGCAGAATTATTTTTAAAATTGGAACTGAAATAAACAAAGGAAATAGTTATCAATAAGATTAATACAAGAGAAACTAAATAGTAAATATATTTCATATCTTGATTCCTCAAAAAATTAAAACTGAAAATAAATAAATGGCTTTATTTCTGCTCGGTGTAAGTAGTAGGCAAACAAGATAGCAACCGCAGCGAAAAATCCCTGAAACACAGAAGGACATTTAAACCAAATCATTTTTAGTGTTTCGATAAAGCGAAATGCAATCAGTTCATATAGATAGAACAGGATTAAAAAAACAATAATCCATATTTCTAAATTAGGAATATGAATACTAAATTGGAATAAATTTTCTATAATTCTACTAAAGGTTAACCAACTATCACTCCTAAAAATAATCCAACCAAATAGCACCAAATGCAAAGTAACCACTCTACCAATTACAGTTTGCTGCTTTCCAAATCCAGTAATTCTTTCTATAACGAGTAATACTCCATGATATAAACCCCAAATTAAAAATGGAATCCCGGCTCCATGCCAAACTCCACAAAGAAAAAAAGTAAAAAGCAAATTACGATTTACCGCACTTCGATTCCCGCCAAGAGGTATATAGAGATAATCCCTAAACCAACTCCCTAGAGAAATATGCCACCTTCTCCAAAAATCAGTAATAGAAAAAGAAGTATAAGGTCGATTAAAGTTTAAAGTTAAGTGATACCCTAAAATTTTTGCAGATCCGATAGCTATATCTGAATAACCCGAAAAATCAAAAAAGATCTGTATCCCATAAGCATAAATTGCAGCTAAAATCTCAACCGAACTATACATATCTGGATTTGCATAAACTCCGTCTATGATTCCAAAAGCAAGCCTATCCGCTAAAATTTTTTTAACTACGCCAATCAGTATTAAAATAACTCCACTGGAAAATTTTACATATTTTAAATTGAAATGTTCACCTCGTTTTTTTAAACCGGGTAAAAACTCTGTTGCCCGCACAATCGGACCTGCAACTAACTGTGGGAAGAAAGCCACGTACTGTGCAAAACGAATGATTTTTATTTCGGGGATTAACTTTTTTCTCCAAATGTCAATTGTATACGAAAGAGTTTGGAAAGTATAAAAGGAAATTCCTACAGGTAAAATCAAATTCAACAATGGAATAGAGATAGGATTCCCATTTATTTGGATAACATTAAGTAACCCTACTACAAAATCACAATACTTAAAGAAAAATAACATCGACAAGTTTGAAACTAGCGACAAAACAAGATAACCCGTTCCCTTACGTCCAGCCTGCTGTTCTTGATAAATTTTTAATCCACAAAAAAAATCAATAATTGTGGAAGCTAAAATAATTCCTAGTGCATAAAAATTCCAAGTAGCATAAAAATAAAATGAAACTATTGCTAAAAATCCAATTTTATATTCTGGAAAACGCGTGAGTAAAGTTGCCATTATCCACACAATCATAAAGAAATAAAAATATGCTTTCGATACAAAATTGACTTCTTTGTTTTTGTCCTTTTTTAATTGCGCTAAATTTTTTTTATGAGTTTCTTCTACTATTCCATTAAATTTTTGATAATGAGTAAAAAAATCTGAGTAGATTACTTCCGCAAAAAACTCTCCGCCTTTTCGAGTCAAATGCGTCTTATCCGGTTGCATAAATCCATTCTGATATAAAATATCGTTTTGCCCTGCTCCACCAAGTGCCGAAAAACTATCGTAAAATCCAATTTTATATTTTTCAGCAATTTCTTTTTGTGTATCTCGAATAAAAAGAATTTCAGGCATTGTCTGATAAATTCCTTTTTCATTTTTAGAAATTCTCTCTATCGGAGAAATGAGTAGAATATTTGTATCTGGTAAAATTTTCTGAAACCTAGAAATCACATCTTCTAAATTCTTTTTGTAACTTTCTTGCGTTATATAAGCTTTACGCGCTAAGTTTTCCGATTCATTGACACCGAACTGAAAAATAAGTAAGTCCGGTTTATAATATGTAAACCCACAAGCTAGACTCTTTTCATCTATTAAAAGCAAATCACCAATCTCGATTCCCTGTCTGGATACTGTTGAGTAGACGACACCATAATCTGTTTCAAAATTAATTGCATCTAATACTGGGTAAGGCTGATTTAGCTGACTTAATTCTATGTTTAGATTTTTTGCATTCTCTAATTCTAAAGAAATTTGTCCACACTCTTTGGATTTATTTTTGTTTACTTTCGTTTGCTCAAGAGTTGCGGATAACGATTCATTACCTTGAATAACATTCACTTTTATATTGAATTCAATTTTCTCGGAAAAACTTCTAAATAGAATCTCTGACTTTTTCCAACTCTTTAAATTTTCTTCTAATTCATGTTTCAACATAATATTGGGATAATTAGGAATTGCCGCTTCTCCTAAAAATCCAATTTGTGGATTGATAAACTGTCTATGATCTAAATTTTTCCAAGTAAATTGTGTTTCATTTGTTAGGTTTTTGTGTGATAATACTTTTCTAGAAAGTTGATTCGTGATGGGAACTAGCCCTCTTCCGCCATCTCCAAAGTCTTTTTGAAAACGTTCCTTGATTCCAGAGGTTATCATATCCGACCAGAGCATAGAATCTCCGTAATGTAAAACTCGAACTACACCATCTTTTTTCGTTTTTAACTTGGAAAGTTTTTCAAAAAATGAGAGCAAATACTCATAATTATCCCCTGCATACAGGTTTGTTTTTACTTTTCCTTCTTCTTTTTTTGGCTCTGGCGGAGAAATGAAATTTTGAATAGTCTCCACACTATCAGGAATATATTCACTGAATCTCGGAAAAATTTGATTAGATTCTAAATACTTTTCTTGAATAAGAGAAAAGATTCCTAATGTAAAGAAAAAGGTAAAAAAGAAATATAGAACTTTTTTTAGCATTCTATTATAAATTAGAAATAAATCTCTCTGTGTCTTTGTGCCTCTGTGGCAATATTTTTATTTTACATCTCTAACTTGAATTGTCTCCACTCTATCTTCGCCAGCAATAATATCGGAGAGAATAACAACCTGTTGCCCGGCAACTATCATATTATTTTTTTTCAATGTTTCGATTGCTTGGGAGATTGTTTTTTCTGGATCGCTAGAAAAGTCAACTCGATAGGGAAGTATTCCACGGTTAAGCCAAAGTTTGCGACGAACGGAAGTCATATTTGTAAACGCATGTATAATCGGATATTCTGGGTGATAGGCTGCAATGTTATTTGCAGTTGTTCCTCTGCGGGTAATTACGATTACAGCATTACACTTAAGAGAGTCCGCTAATAAAGCTGCTGACTTAGCTAATTCCTCTTTTTTATTTTTTGGTTTTTTTTGTAATACATAACCAACACCACCACCTGATGATTCAACACGCATCGCAATTTTATGAAGCATTTCAACACAACGCACAGGAAATTTTCCAGAAGCAGTTTCACCTGATAACATAATTGCATCCGCTTCTTCAAAGACTGCATTTGCAACGTCAGTCACCTCAGCCCTAGTAGGAAATGGATTTTGGATCATACTTTCTAAAAGGTGAGTTGCGACTATCACTCGTTTGCCTTGCACTGCGCATTCTTTGATGATCTTTCTTTGGATGATAGGAAGCTCTTCTAACTCTACTTCGACTCCCAAATCTCCACGTGCAACCATTACACCATCAGATACTGCAATGATTTCTTTGTAATTTTTTACGGCTTCTGCATCTTCTATCTTGGCTACGATTTGTGCATGACCATTTTGTTCTTCAATAATTTTTCTGAGTTGTAAAATATCTTCTGGGCTACGAACAAAAGACAAAGCAATAAAGTCGATGTCTTGCTCTAATCCAAATATAATATCTTTCAAATCTTTTTGAGTGATTGAGGGGATATTCACCTTTATCCCCGGGAGATTAATATGTTTGCGGCTACCGAGTTTACCCCCGTCGAGTACTCTACAGATAAGTTCCTTCTCTTTTTTTTCTAGTACAACTAGATTGATAAGTCCATTGTCTACAGTCACTTTGTCGCCAATTTTTAGATCATTAATAATATCAGTATAATTCACGAAGACCGATCTTTCTTCTGACTCTTGTCCTGGAATTACGTGAAAAGTAAAAATTTCTCCAACTTTTAAATCTAATTCTGTATGAACTTCACCAGTTCTAATTTCTGGTCCTTGCGTATCTAAAAGAATTGCGATTGGATATTTTAAATCTTTGTTTAATTTTTTTATCTTATGAATTATATCGCCGTGAAATTTGTGATCGCCGTGAGACATGTTCAGTCTTGCGATATTCATTCCCGCTTCAGCGAGTTTACGAATCATATTAATGTCCGACGTGGCAGGACCTATTGTACATATAATTTTTGTTTTTCTAAATTTTTCTGTTGTTTGCATTAGATCCTAGGTAATACCCTTTCTAAAAATTCTTCCATATAAGAATATAAATCAAATTTGTCTTGGTCTGGAGCTGGAGCCCTTCTCTCTGTCTCTGCTTCCCTTCTTGCAATTTCTAATAATCGTTTTCCATGGCGTTTCAAATAATGTCTAGTTACTAAAATAGGCCATTTGAATTTGTTTGTTTTTGATTTTACTTGAAATGATAAAATATCTTTCATAGAATACTTTTTCAAAAACATTACAAACTGATCTTCCGACATTCCAGTTTTTACATTTTGCATTACATATTCTCTGTCTGGAAAAAGTTTTGCATCCCAAGCTGTATCTAAAGTTGTGATAATTGATTGCAGAACATCTTTTACTTGTTTTTCTTCTTCTGGAGAGAGTTTTTTTTCTACATCTGTTTCTTTATTATCTCCGAGCGGCAAACCTTGTTCTATCTCTTCTATCTGTTTCATACGTTCTTCAACAAGCTTGGATTTTTCCTTTGCAATTTGTTTTGCTTTGGATTCGTTGATTCTTTTTTTCTGTTCCATTTCTTTTTGGCGTCGTATCGCTTCTGCTTCTGCTTTGGTAACATAAATGTTACCCATAATCGTGCGCCACATTCTAGTTAGAAATGGAAGGTATTTAAAAAGACTTTCCATCTCAATTGCATAAAAATCCTTTTTTAAATTTTCATCTAAATTTGCATTGATATTCATTTTTGAGAGAATACGAACATCAGTATCATTTCCAGTACTTTGATAAATCTTTTTAGCCAAATCAACAGCCAAATTAACAGCAGATCTGTGCAATAGAAATTCAAAGTATGTATTTCCATCATCGTATTCTGCATATAGAATACTTTCATTTCCAACGATAGCAGGAATAATTTCTTTTGGAATAGGCTCTCCATTTACTCGAATGGTAGAAATATCAACGAGCTTACCTGCGTTTTCCACAAGTTTGACTACTTCAATGATTTTGTCTTTCTGCTCTTTACGTTTTATTTCTTCTCTGTAATTTTCATAAAACGCTCCAAGGATGATAAGTTCCTCGACCATATATTTTTGATCTCCATACGAATCATCCATATAAGCAAGAATTTTGGTAGCGAGTGACGCAAAATCAGAATATTCCTCATCAGAAACTCCACCAATCACTCCAATTTTTTGAAGAGAAGGAATAATATGTTTCTTTAGATAGTTTACATAAATCTCAATACGTTCAATTACTTCATCTTTGCTATTGTATAGAAATATGGATTTATTAGCTGATTTTAATGCTTTCTCATTTCTGAAAAATAATAAAATTTTATCATCTACCAGTTTTTTTAGAACAGGTTTTAAATGAGTGTTCACTGTAATTTCTTTTAATTGTTTACTAGAATCATACGGACAATTAAATAAATTTCCAATATCATGTGACGCATACGTTTCACTTAATTTATTTGCATTGATACGAGCAAACACATAATCCTTGAACTTATCCCCATGCCAAGGAGTGCGCACTTCTGCAATTGCCCGTTTTATGGCAGCAACACTTCGTTCGTTACATCCGTTTATGTATCGTTGGGAGGAACCTGCGTCTAGTGTAGAAGGTCTTGCAAATACAGTATTTCGCCTAAGTCCTGTAGTTAAATTTTCGGACTTACGCATATCGCTTAATTCAAACTCTACAGTAGTGATCTTTTTGATGATAGGAGGGTTTGCCCTGAAACAAAGTTCATTAATGAAAAAATCGACCTTATCCTTCTCTAAGGTAATGTCGCGCGTTAACTGCTCTGCATTGGGCAGTATTTTATTCGCGAGAAATTTTTCGGTCCATTCGTTAATCGTTGTAAAAAAACGATAAATCCCTTTGTATTGAAAATCACCACGCGACTCCATACCCTGCACAGCTTGCGCGGCAGGGTTAAAATCTACTACTCTAAAGAATTGTGAATTTTGTTCTGACAATTTATTTTACTCTCAAGTAACCTTTTTTGTAAACTAATTCTGCATTTAGAATCGCAGCCCCAGCAGCACCACGAATCGTGTTGTGACTTAATACAACATATTTAAAATCAAATATCGGATCTGGTCTAAGTCGTCCGACAGTTGTAGTCATTCCATTTCCGTTCATCAAATCCAGTCTTGGTTGTGGTCGATCATTTTCTTCTCGATAATCTATCACTTGCGATGGAGCGGATGGAAGTTTTAATTTTTGTGGTTCGCTAGAAAATTCTGCCCATAACTTTTTGATTTTTTCGACAGTTGTTTTTTTCTTTAATTTAACAGAAACACAAACTGTATGTCCGTCAATTACTGGAACACGATTGCAATGAGCGGTTATCTTAAAGTTAGCCGGAACAATTTTTCCACCACTTACTTTACCCAAACATTTTTGTGGTTCCATTTCTACTTTCTCTTCTTCGCCGCCGATATGAGGAACTACGTTTCCTAAAATATCAAGCGAAGGAACTCCAGGATAGCCCGCCCCAGAAATTGCTTGCATAGAAACTATAAAAACAGATTCAATTCCATACGCATCCAACAGAGGCTTTAGCGTAATCGTAACACCCATGATTGTACAATTGGAATTTGTAATAATTTTGCCTTTGGTCTTTTGTGCATCTAAGACTTTCAATTGCTCAGAATTTACTTCTGCGGATAATATCGGTACATCTTTATCATAACGATGATTCTTGGAATTAGAGATAACCATAACTCCGGCTTTTGCGTATTCTGTTTCTACCTCACCAGCAACATCGCTATCCAAGCCAGAAAAAACTAAATCGACATTCGGAGTGTCTTTGGGTGTACACTTACTAATTTTCATATTAGCTGCGTAATCAGGAATTTTAGAAGAAACCTTCCATCTAGACTTCATAATGTCTTTGTACAAATTACCAGCGCTCTTATCAGAAGCACCTAACGCAACCACTTCAAAGTATTCATGATTTTCTAATAACTGAATAAATCTTTGTCCAACAGAGCCAGTTGCTCCCAGAACGCCAACCTTAACTTTACCCATTTTTTACCACCTTAGAGATAGATTTTTTTAGTTGGTAAAACAATAAAGCACTAATTTTTTTCTGAGGTTATCTACTAATTTTCTCCTTCCAAGTCTTCTACATCTTCCTCTCGAACTGGTTTCTTTTTGATTTGAGGTGGCACCAAACCTGAATAAATTCTCTGAAATCTTCTTTGAAATGCAAGTGGAACATGCCCTTTTTTAAAACCATTTCCAAAATGAACCGGACGTGGCAAAAGTGTGATTAAATTAGCACACTCACGTACGTCTAGTGAGCTAGGATTTTTTTTAAAATAATACTTTGCGGCTGACGTCAACCCATACACCCTAGGTCCAAATTCTACTACATTGAAATACCAAGTTAGCTGTTGATCTTTTGAAAAAAGAAAATTAAACAGGAGAGAGCCTATTGCTTCTCGTATTTTTCGGACGTAAGTTTTGTTTCGACTGAGAAAAGCATTTTTAATAAATTGTTGGCTAATGGTACTCGCGCCAGAAATAATCCGACCTTGTTTACGATTGTATTCCAAACTGGATTTGATACTTTCAATCGAAATTCCACTGTGATTATAAAACTCACTGTCTTCAGCAATAATCAAAGCTTTTTTACAGGCTGCAGGAATTTGATTTGAGCTAACCCACTCCGCTCCGACATATTGGACTAAGGGTCCAGTGATTCGCGTATAACGTTCTCTACCGGTTTCATCATAGGGAAAATATATCAATGTTCCAAAATACAAAACAGGAACCCAAGGAATAAAAAGTAAAATCAGAAATAGACTGATATAAAAAAACTTCTTATTCCAAAAAAGCTTTTTTAGAATCACCCAAAAAACGTTAGGCGTTTTAGATATAACAGGTTTTTTACTGTGAGGTGCCTTTGCTTTTTTTATTCTAATCGGTTTTTTTGGAAAATCGGACAATTTCTTCCCCATACTCTGAATTCATCTTAACCATTCCCGGATAAGTGAAATGATGAAAATCACTAAAGTCTTGCCTATTCAATTTATTTCGAAAATCTATAAATTCAATTTCATTTTTGGACTCTAAACTTTGTAAATATACCAAATGATCCTGGTACCATTTAGAACTTTCATACCAATTTAAAGCCAATGGATTTTCTGGATTGTTAATTAACAAAAGTGGAATTTTTTTTTGTTTCATTGAATCTGAAAATTTTTTTAAGTATTGTAAATGAATTCCTGCACGAAAGGTTTCTTTTGTTAGCCGCTCCTTTGCATTTTTTAAAGCATGAATATAACGAATACCCGGACGATGTTCAAAGTCAGAAAGTAGTCGATAGTAAAAATACTCCTCGTAATCCTTGTCACTCATATTTACATAACGAAGATCTTCAATCCTCTCCTCTCTCAGATATTGTTTATCTGATAAAGGTTCATCTAACCCAAATGTCTGCTGCAACCGGACTCCTACTTCATCTCTAGAATGATCGAATCTATCTTCCTTTGCTAAATATGGCTGCCAAGTTTTGGACAGTTGTACAGTGATGTATGATTTTTCGTTTACAAATTTTGGATTCAGTTTTATTTTTTTCCACCCTGATTCAGAGAAAGTAATTTCATCTTTTTGTGTTTGACTAAGTAGCGTCAAAACAAGATTACCCTCAACTAAAATTTCAGGAACAATTTGAATCCAAAATCCTTTTTCAAACATATAAGGTTTAGGTACAAATGAAAATTGTTTCCCGGTCCAACCAAGTGAATTGATTCGTTCTGGAATTTGTACACCTGCATATCCATGATAACTGGTATTTCTTCCAAACCGGTGGTTGTAAAGATTCTTTAAATTCTGCGAAAATATCTCTCTATAGCGATAAAATAAAAACAGATATGAAGACAAGTAAGTAGAAGTTTTTTCCAAAGGAAGAATCTTGTAAAACTCTTGGATAGTTTTTTCAGGAAATGTAAACTTTGACTGTGGGGCTTCTACAAAATTTAGTGCATCAAGCAAAAGAACCTTGTCGTCAATCCGTTCATTCGTTCCATTTGGATGTAACACATAAGCCCTATGTAAACGTAAATCTATGAAGTTGATTGGATATAAAACCAAGTCTGGCTTTAATTTATCTATATCTTCCCTAAGCAAAAAAGAATCTAACGGAGTCATTCCTGCATAAGAAAGGTATTCTATATCGAACTCCGTATTTGTCTTTTCTTTCAAATAACCTTTAAGCAAATCTCTATCTATCGAATAGTAGGCAATGCTACTTCCAATAACCAAAATTCTCGGATTGACTCTTGGAGTTCGCTCAATTCGTTTTTTTTCATAGATGAAATTAAAAAAGTGATTCGTCCCCCAAGGTGATTCATTCGGAAGTCGCCAAATTAGGAATCCAAAAAAGATTTGGTCTACTGCAAAGAGTGTTATCGCAAACAATAAAATTCGTTTTAAATTCTGGAGATTATTCATAAACTTAAATCTTTTATCGGTGTATATCTGTGTTCATTGGTGGTAGTCTTTAAAATGTCAAAATACAAAATAAATAAAAGGTCTTAATTCACCACTATATAATACAGCAAGGATCCCCAAAAACGCATAAATAATAAACTGCCAATTGGAAGAAGGTTCCTGCAAAAACTTTAAAATTCGATCTTTTTGAAAATAACCAAACAAGTGAGAAAATAAAACCAGCAATAGAATTACATAAAATTGAAGTTCTACTATATAACTAGGATTAACCCCTTTCTGCAAATTCGCAACCCCTTTAAAAATTGCCATTACAACAGAAAGATTAGGAGATCGAAAAAATACCCAAAAACAAGTAACTAAGAGAAAGGTAAAACCGGTATATAAAATAATTGCTATATTTTTATAGAAAGGTCGGACATCCGAAAAAAAAGAATTTAGCTTGAATTTACTAATTAGAAAGCGTTCAAATCCCAAATAAAATCCATGAAGTCCACCCCAGATGATAAAATTCCAACTCGCGCCATGCCAAAATCCACCTAAAATCATCGTCAAAAGTAAATTCCGATAGGTGAAAAAATCACCAAACCGATTTCCCCCAAGCGAAATATATAGGTAAGATCTAAGCCAACTGGAAAGTGAAATATGCCATCTTCTCCAAAAATCAGTCAGACTACTTGCCAAATACGGAAGGTTAAAATTTTCAGGGAGTTGAAATCCGAACAAAAAAGCAACACCACGAGCAATATCGGTATATCCACTAAAGTCTCCGTAAATCTGAATCGAATACGAAACCATTCCCATCAAAATATAAACCCAAGACAAAACATTTACCTGTTCCGGGCCAGAAAAAACAAGATCGCTAATCACGGAAATATTGTCTGCCAGAACTGACTTTTTCACAAATCCTAGTAATATAAAATAGAATGCTTGGTTTAAGGGAATTTCGGAGAATTTTTGGCGATAATGGTTGGCAATTTGAGGTAAAAATTCTTTCGCCATTACGATTGGACCCGCTACAAGTTGTGGAAAGAATGCCAGAAAAAGGGCATATCGAAAAAAACTTTGCTCTGCTGGCAAGACTTTTCTATACACATCAACAGTATAACTAATAGATTGAAACGTATAAAAAGAAATTCCAGCCGGAAGTAAAATACTCCAAGTAGATTGAGATAGAGATAATCCGAAAGCATTTCCCAAGCTTACAAAATTTTGAAGGAAGAAGGATGAGTATTTATAAAAGCCCAAAATTGAGAGGTTTAAAATGACAGAAAGAAAGAGCAAAATTCTACGCTTTCGGAGATCACTCGACTTGTGAATTTCTTTACCAATCACAAAATCATAGAGGGAAGTGAGAATAATTAATCCGAGAAACTTATAACTCCAACTGGCATAAAATAGATAACTTCCCAAAAGTAGAATAAAAAGTAAAAAATTTTGACCAGGGAAAGTAACCATATCCCATTTTTCTGTGTTTCGTTGATTATCAAATAATCCATCGGAATGAGTAAAATATGACCTTGCAATGGGGTAGACTACCCATCTAAAAGCCAGAAATATACACAGAAAATATAAAAATTGAGGGGATACGAAGTTCATGATAGGAAAAAGAAGCTTGATTAAAAAAAGGCATACATATTTTAATCAATAAAATGATTAAAATTAGACAGAAAACTTACATTTTACTCCACAGCTAGGGCAAACACAGAATACTTCCGCCTTAACCGTCCTTCCTTTTGAGGTTTCTACCTTTCCGATAGCCACAAACTCAAAATCCACTCCTTCTGGAACATAATGTCCCTTGCCATATTTAGCCGTGCCCTCAATCATATACGTACATGCGTGACACCTAACCCTAACCCTTAATGTTTCTGCCATGGGATTATTTTGCAGACTGCACCACTACTCGCAATACTTTTTCCCAAAAAAGCCAATTTTACTGCCATTCTGTCATATGGATGTGCAGTAAATAGTCATGTCATTATGTCGTATTGATGGAATTTATTTGTTTACATTGCAATTTTATGAATAAATGCCTGAATTTGGTTAATTTGTTTGTTCTTTGTGAGATTATTGACGATTTATGGGCTAGTTTGTTAAATTTTAGCAAAAAAATCCTAATTTGTACCTTTCTTTCTTTATAATTCAAATAAGTATTTATTTTTGTTACTTAGGGATATATGAACCAATCACTTTTACGAAATATAGAGTTTACCGCGCTTGACTTAGAAACATCAGGATTAGATCCGAATGAAAATGAGATTTTAGAGATTGCTGCAATTCGTTTTGACAGAGATAAGATATTAAACACGTATAATTTCCTAGTCAAACCCAATAAACCGATTCAACCAAACGCTCAAATTATCAATGGAATTACACCCAAAATGCTAGAAAATGCTAGAAGTTTGGATGTGATTCTGCCTGAATTCTTACGATTCATAGACGGATCTGCCTTGGTGATTCAAAACTCGGAATTTGATTTATCTTTTTTGCTTCCAGAAGCGAAAAAACGAAGACTTTCGATCCCTACTCTTCCCGTTTTTTGTACTCTCAATATGACTCGGAAGTTCTTCCCCGAACTAAAAAAACATAATTTAGTCGCTTTAAGAGATTATTTTAAAATTGAAAAAATGAATACTACTAGCTCTAGGCATTGCTTTCATGAAGCTTTAGATGACTCTTTTGCCGCAATGAAAGTGTTTATCTGCTGTATCGATAAAATCGACGGATGGGAGCAAGAAATTGATAAGGCAAATTTTCATAAAAAAGGATACCAACTTACCACTGATTATATCCGTCAAGATTGGCTTTTTTAATCGCTATTTTTTTTCTTGGAAGCTTTTCCGTCAGGTATAGAGTTGAAACGAGAAGATATTCCTAATTTTTCATTTCTTTTCACCATATAGATAAAATGTTTTACGTACATAGTGTAAGGCTCTGGAATCTCCTTGGGATCAAACTCCATAGGATTATCAAGGAGATGATTTACAACAGATAGATTTAGATCATCCTTACTTGTGAGCATTAAAGTTTCTAAACGCCTACAAATCTCTTGGTCGTTAACCTCGTTACTTAAACTTCTCATCGCTTCTAATAATTTACTAAATGCAGCTTTATTCATATAATTACATTAACCTTCTAGCTCGATACTTCCATTCCCAGAGCATGATTTCTTCTTCAATATTTTTAGCTTGTTCTTGGTATTTCTCCAAGAGAGCATAAATCATATATGCAACATCTTTCGACAGCCCCTTCTCTAGTTCAAGTTCAAATTCTGCTTCATTATGGTTTATTATCATTACTGCCAGTCTGAAAATTTCATCCAGAACCCTGACTTTATCTTTATTTGTATTTAACTCTTCCTTGTTATTTACATTTTTGATCATTACATCTAAGAAGGTTCGGATAAAAATAATGTCCTCCCCTTTTAGATTAAAATCAAAAAGTAATTGTTTGACTTTGTCTAATTCAAGGTTTCTTAAATGAATCCTCGCAAGAAAAACTGGATTTTCTGAATACATGTTTAAATTTGAACCAGAAGACGCCATGTCAGCCGCACGAGCTATATCTGCATCTACAACTGGAGTAGAAAATTCTGCCTTTGAATCAGTCTCTGTAACATTAGCTACTGGAGTTTTATTTTCATAGGCTACATTTATTTTCTTTTTTAGGATAAGAATATTAACAGTAGGGTAACGAATTTTCAACGTAACCATGTCATTTTTTAGAAGACTCTCATCCGCAACGATATGATGAAATTCGATCCCTTGCTCGGTTGCACTAATAATATCTTTCACAAAATTATAGTGATAAATAATAACAGGAAGGATGTCACTATCACTGCCAGAATTAAGATAAATTGTTTTAATGTCCCTGGAGCCACCATGTTGGTAAGGGATTACCAATTTTCCTGCTTTGACGTTTACAAAACTTAATTCCCCTAATCTAAAGTGGGAAAGATTAAAATCATCTCCCAAAAACACAACCCGAGGAACAGGAACAATGATTGAATTATTTTTGGCTCCCTTGGGGACTTCAGGACCTTTGGGCGTAAATACAACATATGTAAGCTTAGCTAAGCGAACTTTAACTAAAAATCCGGCAGGTGTTTTACGTTCTTCGTATTGTTGATCCTCTTCCATTTTTTAAGACTCCAAATAAATCCCGCGTGTAGGAACGAGTATTTGAAAGCCCTAGAAAATTAAAATAATTTTTTATTAGTTTTGCTAAACTTTCTTTCTAAGAATCAAAATATTAACCGTAGGAAATCTAATCTTGAGATTTATCATTTCATTCTTGGGTGATGACTCATCCACAATAATATTTTGAAATTCTAATCCCTGCTCTGCCGCATGAACTATTTCTTTTAAAGAATTGTATTGGTAAGGAATGATTGGCAATACATCTGAATCAGAGCCTGTTGGAACGGAAATAATTTTAATATCAGAAGAGCCTTCATATTGATAAGGGACTTGTAACTTGCCAGATCTAGAATTAACATAGGTTAAATCTGCTAATCGAAAATGGGATAAATTAAAAGAAGATCCCAAAAAGATAATCCTCGGCACTACTATGATAGTTGAATTGTTCTTCGCATTTCTAGGTATTTCAGTTCCTTTACGAGTAATTACTTCATATGTCATAGTAGCTCTATGGACTCTAACGGTAAATCCAGCAGGAGTTTTGCGCTCCTCCATTGTTTCTTGATTTGTAAGCATATTCATCACAACTCCAATTGTTTCATTTTGTATTGTAAAGAACCCCTTGAAATTCCTAGCGCCTTCGCCATTCGTATTTGGTTGCCAGAAAAGATTTTGTTTGCAAGCAATATCTTTTGTCGCTCCAAAGCCTGGACACTCTTTCTTAAATCAAGGTCCTCTTCGTTCTGAAAATCTAAGCTTTTTATTTTGGAATTATTTAATTTCAAGTAAAATTCTTTTTTTATTATATTTTCTTTGGAACCTAAAATCGCTTGTTCTAACAGATTTCTCATATCCCTTAAATTTTCCTTGTATGGGTAATTGAATAAAAACTCATAAGCATCCTCTGAAAGGGTGACATCTGGTCTGTGATTGATTTGGCGTAAATGCTTCCATAGTATATCAATTACCACTTTCAATTTAGTTTTATCTAAACTTAAAAGGTTAGGAAGCTCCGTTGTATGTTGTGAAAGAAGAGTTTGAAATGGAATATAGTTCTCTTTACTTCTAGTGAAATCATCCAAAAAAATCATTCTAGGTTCCAAAATAGGTTGTTTGATAAACTCAAAAAAAACTCGCTGTTGTGCCAAGGTAAGATTGGAAATACTCTCAATCACTATGATTCCATTTTCTGCGAGTGCTGTCCAATCTTGTATTGATTTTTCTAACTTAACTATTTGCTCAGGCAGAGAATTCAAATAAATTAACTTACCTTGAAAATCTAATTTTTTATAAATATATTTTACGAGAGACTTTTTTCCAGAACCGGCACTTCCCTGGATATTAAGAAACCGATTGGCTTTTAAACTATTTGTAAAACCTATCGACTCACTCAAAAGGAAATCAAATAACTCAAAACTAATCGTAGGCTCTTGGGTTTTAATAGTTTTAGAGGAAGGAAGGGAAACCAACAAATTTGTTTTTAACGCATGAAGATTTGCAATTTTATCTCCAATTAACTGTAAAAATTCTTTTTGTAAAGAAGTAACTTCTTTTGAAAATTCTACAAAAATAAATCCTAACATTTCTTCTCGATACAGAATTCTAACTCCCAAAGCGACAATAGAGTTTGGATCGTACAACGAAAACTTTATCGGCAAAAACTCCACTGGTTCTTCCGATAACGAGATATTTTCAAAGTATCCATTTCCCCTGCTTAGAAATGAATAATAAAAATCAGACTCATACCCAAAAGAAGCATATTCAATAAAAGACTCAGTGTCCTCACGCAAAACCAAAATTCCACATTTTACGCCAAGAGTTTTTAATATATTAGTAAAAATAGAATCTATATTCTTATAGAATAATGAAAGGTTCTCACTTTGTAGACTTTTTATCAAAGAAATCATTGAAAAAGAATCTGTTTAATTTTAAGCCAAATGTCAAGATACTTTCTTAAAAGTCGGATGTCCGACAGTTTTATTTATGATAAATCATGAATCTTTTTTTCTAATTGAAAAACTGCCTACATTACTAAACCTAGTTAAAACACAAAAGCATGATTACAATTTCCATCACAAACCAAAAAGGCGGAGAAGGCAAAACTACTACTTCTATCAATTTAGCCGAAGGATTAGCAAGAAGAGGCAAAAAAACAATCTTACTTGATATGGATCCTCAAAGTAACTCCACTAGCATCTACACACAAGCTAGCCTTGAAAGAACAATGTTTCATATCTTCCAATCCAAAGCGAAGTTAAAAGAAATTATTTTAGAAACGCAAAAACCTAATTTATTTGTTGCCCCAGCAAGTTCCAGACTTGCCGAAATGGAAGCTGTAAGCGCAAATAATGTAGAAGCCCCCTTTATTTTGAGAGACTCAATGGAAGGTCTAGAAAAGGACGGATTCGAGTTTTGTATTATAGATTGCCCTCCAAGTCTCTCCATTTTCACTATAAACGCATTGGTTGCCTCCAACTATGTGTTAATACCCCTACAGGCAGAAAAGTTCTCTGTAGACGGAATTGTGGGGCTTCAGCAAACAATTACTAGTATTAAGAAACGAATCAATCCCCAACTCGAAATACTAGGCGCCTTGATCACCCAATTAAAACCACATACCTTGTTAACCAAAACAATCATTCCTATCTTAAATAAATATTTCAAGGTTTTCGATCAAAGCATTTCAGATGGGGTGGCGATAGGAGAAAGTCATTTGGCAAAATGCTCCATCTATGATTATAATAAAAAATGTAGGCAATCCAAAGAATACGAAAAATTTGTAGAGGAATTTTTACATGAGCTTAAAGAGTAAACGACTAGGCTCCTTAGCTGACATATTTCAATCCGAAGTATTGGAAGGTACTATACGCAAAATCAAAATTTCCAAAATTCTGCCCTCCGAAAGACAACCCAGGGGTGACAGAAAAAAGAGCGTAGAGGAACTGGCAAACAGCATCATGACAGACGGGCTACTGCAGCCAATCGTAGTCACTAAATCGGAGCAAACAGAAACATACAAAATTATCGCGGGCGAGAGACGATTTCATGCAGTGAGTCAGCTAGGCTGGCAAGAAGTAGAATGTAAAATTTTAAACAAACCCGAAAAAGAAATTTATAAGTTAGCTGTTATAGAAAACTTACAAAGAGAAAATCTTTCAGCATACGATGAAGCAGATGCCATGAAAATTCTAAAAACAGAATACGATTACACTGACAATGAAATTGGCGCTATTTTTGGAAAGAGTAGAAACTATATATCCGAAATACTAAGTATTTCAGCACTAGGAGCAAGAGAATTAGAGTTATGTAAGGAGGCAGGAATTGATAATAAGAATCTCTTAGTCCAAGCTGCCCAATCTCATAAAAAAGGGGACTTCAATAATTTTATTCAAAATTTTAAGAATGGAACAGTTAAAACAATAAAAGAAGCAAAAGCGTTTAATAAAACGAATACATCGCAAAAAAGTTCAAAGAAATTAGCGAAATGTTCTCTGGAAAAAACCGAGAATACGATCATAATCCAGTCAGACGATCCCAAAACACTGCAAGAAATCGAAACCACTCTCAGAAAAGTACTTTCTAAATATTTATCCTAAACGGAAAAGATAAATTTTTTCTTGTACTTGACTTCCAAAATTAGTACACGTAATGTGACATAACAAATATGTAGTACACGGCTAATTTTCTTGTACTACTCAGAAAGAAACTCCCCGGCGGCAACCGGGGTCGGAAATATATCCGAAGGAATATTGTTAGATGAGACATAATAAAATTTTAATCACATTAAGTCAAGCCATTCCTGTCCATTTCTGATTAATTTTGCAACAAGAGAGGTAAGGAGCAAGGCTTATGAGCGAATCATCAGGTAAGCAATACATTAAATTCATGTCAGATATAATAGATTCAGGGCTATGGGGAAAGCTAAGCCCCGCAGCGAAGACATTATACCCAGTGCTGCTTAAATTTAGTGACCAAAATTTTAAACATGTATGGCCTAGCACTGAAACCTTGCTTAAACTTACAGGTTTCAAAACAAAAAAGTCAATTATGCTGGGAAAGAAAGAATTAATTAAAGAAGGATTGCTCCACTATAAGCCAGGGAGCGGAAGAACTAACTCTACTTACTATTTTTCTTTTAACTATGCGGGTTCCAAAATTACCCCTCAGTGGAATAATTTAACACCCCTCACGGAAGTAAAACATTCTCCCTCTGAGGGCGCTTCACTTCCCCATCAGAGTATTACCTCGCTACCCCCAAACAATCTTAATATAACCATTAATAATAACAATAGTAATAAACCAGAAGTTAATCAAGTTACTTATGAAATTTTATTAGATACTTATGGAGTTGATGTTGTTGAATCCGCATTTCAGATCGCAAAAGAGAAAGGTTTAGAATCAAATCTGTCCTATCTTTCAGGTATATGCAAGAATATAAGCAATAAAAAGATTGATATTAAGCATGAGAGGGATAATGCTCAACATGTGATTGATTCTTGGAAAAATTTTATTGATTGGAGTAGATCTCATTTAACAAAGTCATCTGCTGAAGTTTTAGAAAACATTTCTGTGGATGTGGACGGACAGTCGATTTTTATTAAGCAGGTAATAAGTGAATTTTTAAAACAAATTATACTGAAATATTTCAAAGAGCAGGTATTCCCGCCTTTGTTTGTAACCTTTGCAACAAATTCAGAGCCAGCTACGTATGATAGATCGAAATACTAAAAAACCTACTTGGATAAAAGTTATTGAATAAATCCCTTAAATATTTGGTTTATCTTTAAAATAATTTATAAAATATAGGAAAATACTTTGCATGATTATGCTACTATGCACACTAGATACAAAATATGTTTATTAATAGAGTAAGTAATGTCAGATAAATCAGTCAGGATTAGTCATCCAACAGAAGTATTTATTAAAAATATTTCTACGAAAGGTCAATACGAATTAGCAAAAGGTGCCCTACTTCATTTTGTAGAAGAATCCCCTACTTCTGCAATAGCAGTAATTACATTTCAATTTAACGAACTTTCTTCCTTTAATTGTATTCAATTTGATTCTATGGAAAAAGAAAATGAATTTATGCCTAACACATTTCGATTCGAGATTTCGGATGATGGAAATATTTGGGAACCAATTATTAAAGAATACGAATATTCTCGAGTAAGCAAAAAACAATGTAAATGGAATTTCTCCATGATAAATTCTGCTTATTTAAAAATGGTGATTAAATTAAATAGAAAAACAAGAGAAGGTGTTTTTAAAACTGCTTTTTCAAATTTTAAAGTATTAATTGCTGGGATTGAAAAAATTATTTGTAGCTCGGAGAATGATCGATTTTGGGTGAAAGAAAATATTATTGATGGAAGGTATGATTATGGTTGGTCATCAAAAGAAAAAACTGCACCCGGCGAAGAGTTCCTACTCGTTGATTTAGGTTCAATCAATAGAGTTGAAGAAATTCGTATTTTGTCAAAAAATGCAGAGGAAACAAATTTTCCGGAAACATTTTATTTCTATTACAGTGAAGATGATTTATCTTGGCACCAGTTGCATGAAGAACCACAATTTATGTCAGAGCCTGGAACCTGGTATAAGTGGAAATTTTTTCCTACTAACATTCGTTTTTTTAAATTACTCTGTGTAAATAACAAACCTAATATTTCAAAAAAGTATGTAGCCCAAATAGTGGAGTTGGAAATTTACGCTGATGCAGATATTATTGCTCTTTCCAAAAAAAGAATCATTGCGGAAACTCCCCCCTACTCTTCCATCATGCGTCCAGGACTTGTTAGACTCGCGGCTGATGGAGAGACAAAAGAAGGACTTGCTGTTCAGGGAAATGACAGAAGACTTAGGGATGCAACGCCTGAATTTAAAGGTATAGTCGAATTAGCCACTGATGGAGAGGATAGGGAATTAGTTGTAGTCCAAGGAAATGACAAACGATTAAAACACGCTACAGAAAATAGCTATGGATTAATTCGTCTCGCAAAAAAAGGAGAAGCCAAATCAGGATTAGTTGTTCAGAGTGATGATGATCGTCTTAAAATAGCTACAACAGAATCTCCTGGCATAATAGAATTAGCCGAAGATGGAGAAACTAGACCTGGCGTCGTTGTTCAAGGAAATGACAAACGTTTAAAAAAAGCAACTGTATCTGATTATGGGCTTGTAATCATGTCTGAGTTAGGAGCCGAACTTCCAGGAAGAGTTTTGACTGCTGACGATCCTAGATTAAAAAAAGCAAATACTGAAAAAGAAGGTATTATGCGTTTTGCTGCAAATGGGGAAGATTCATCATTAGCCGCAGTTCAAGGAAATGACAAACGTTTAAAAAAAGCAACAACAGAATCTCATGGAATTATTGAACTAGCACATTCAGGAGAAGATAAAGAAGGTGTTGTTGTTCAAGGAAATGATAAACGTTTAAAATATGCTACGGTAGATGATCCAGGTATTGTAACATTTGTAAAAAATGGACTTAATACTCCAAATAAAGCAGTAGCCGCAGATGATGTAAGATTATCAGATGCTCGAGAAGCTAAGCCGCATACACATAATTATGCTCCAATCGTTCACGACTTTAGTTCCCATTCTGGATTAATTCATTTAAGTGGTTCTTCTACTTCTGAATTTAAAAATATTTCTCCACCTATGCAGAGTCATTCTGTCATTTATGGTCGTAATGATGCTAAGGGTGGATCGGGTCTTGCTGGTGTAGGTATTGACGAAGGAGTTATTGGTTATGGAGAGGATAACGGAATAGTTGGATATTCTGCCGGTATAGATGATGAATCATCTGGAGTTGCAGGATTTTCCAAGAAAGGTTATGGGGCTATTTTTTCATCACAGAAAAAATATGCAATTTATGCAAATGGTAAAGGTGTAACCAAAAAAGATATTGTCGGTTCGGGCAAGGCTTTGTTAGCCCATGGAGAATCTGATTTCTTTGGTCCTGTTCGTTTTGTGGATGAGAAAGGTAATGATTGTATTGCAAGATACTTTAAATTAGCGCATAACGATATTATTGCGAAAGGTGATCTTTTAGTCATAACGGAAAAGGATGGTGCTGTTGCAAAGTCTCGAAACAATTATTCGACAAGAGTAATTGGAGTGTGTGTGGATTTTTCTGCGATTGAGTTGGGAGAGAAAAAAGTTGGAACAGATCATGCGTTAGTTGCCTTACTGGGTGTTGTTATGATGCATGTAGACTCTGTAGAAGGTTCAATTCATCCTGGTGATCTTTTGGTTTCTGGTTTAACTGCAGGTCATGCTGTAAAAGCAGATTTAAACAAAATAAAGGCAGGAATGTTAGTAGGAAAAGCATTGGGAGAATGTAAAAAGGACAGAGGAATAATCCCAGTAATCCTCACATTAGGTTAATATGAAAATTTCAGAAATTTATTCTAAAACAAATAATCCAGTTTTTTCTTTTGAAGTATTTCCGCCTAAAACACCAGAAGGTGATGCTAAGCTAATAAATACTGTTTCAGATTTAAAAAAATTATCTCCAAGTTTTATTTCTGTAACTTACGGTGCGGGTGGATCAACCAAAGATAAAACTATAGACTTATGCGAGAACATTCAATCGCAGTTTAAAATTACCACAATGTGTCATTTTACTTGTGTTGGTGCAAATAGTCAGGAAGTAAAATCTACTCTAAATGTAATTGAATCTAAAAAAATTGAAAATGTAATTGCGCTTAGAGGAGATCCGCCTAAAGACCAAGGTGTTTTTATAAAACATCCGGGTGGATTTGCAAATGGAACTGAATTGATTGAGTTTATAAGGAAAGAGAAATTTGACTTTTGTTTGGCTGGTGGATGTTATCCAGAGAAACACCCTGACTCCCCTACTGTCGAAGATGATATTCTTTTTTTAAAAAAGAAAGTGGATGCAGGTGCAGAGTTTTTAATTACTCAGCTATTTTTTTCAAATCAGTTGTTTTATAATTTTTTGAATAAAACTAAAGCTGCTGGAATTAATGTTCCAATTGTGCCGGGGATAATGCCTATTACCTCATTTAGCCAAATTGAAAGGTTTAAGTCAATGGCAAATTGTCATATACCTGATGAACTAGTAAATGAATTGTCACTTTTAAAAGATAAACCAACGGAATTTATTGACAAAAGTATTGAATTTACTGTTAAACAGTGTAAGGATTTACTGAGTAAAGGTGTTTCGGGAATTCATTTCTATACATTAAATCAGTCAAGAGCTACAATTGAAATTATGAAGTCTTTAATATAAAAGGAGTTTGTTATGAATATTTTAAAAATTCAAAAATGGTTATGTTTCATTGGATTAATGGCTATTCTGATTGGATGTAAGTCTAGTGCAAATAAAACTGAGAATGAGCCTGTATCAATTTCTAATACAACAGAAAATAAGAATACACCTTCTAATTCTGTGGATGATGGTTGGGGTGCAAATCCAAGAGATATTGCTCTCGGTCGAGACGTTAGTGGACAGAGTGACGGATGGTATACGAAAAAGTATTCTGGCAAAGCTAATGAGCGTTCGATAGAATTAAAATCTCCTTCTTACATGGAATCTACATGTAAACAAAGTATCAAAAAAGAAAACGGAAAAGCATTAATTGAATCTACTTACAATTCTTTAAATTCTGAAATTAAACCGGAGATCATATCTGAATTAATTTCTAAAATTACTCCTCAGGATTTAAAAAATATTGAAGTATCTAATTGTAAACCAAGCGGAAGCGATAATAGTTTTTCTGAATGCGAATGTTATCTTTCTTTTAGAGTTGAAGGCGGAAAAAAAACTATATTAGAGAAAGCATCCGCAGTAACTAAATAAAGTTAACTATTACGCGATAATTAATAGATCATGTATAACATAGGTGACTTGATATACATGATTCTAATCACTAATAGAATTAGAATAAAAAAACTTAGTAATAGCGCGTAATAGTCATTATACTGCTCTTCTTTATTTTTAAGTAAAATTAACCACACAATACTAAGAGTAAACATTCTAGAGATATTGTCAAAAGAAAGCCAATAACCAACCTCCCCTACTCCAACCGTAAACAAAATAAAAAAAACTGGTATATACAATATAAAGTCTTTTATATTTTTGATATTTTTGATATTCAGAATTAGTAATAGAAAGAACATGAATATTGGAAATTTTGCTAGTTCACGTAAAATATTTTTCGCATCAGTGAACGAATTAAATTGGATGCTATTATAAAATCCTGCTAGCGGATAATCTATTAGATCCAAAAATCCTAATGGATTAGTTCCTAGATAGGCTTTGAAGGTTAGTTTGAAGATTGTTATTAAAACAAAATACGAAAGTCCTGCTACAAAAATTAAAATTGTATTCTTAAAATCTTTTTGATAAATACAAATTATAAAAAAACTTACGAGTATGATTATCCCCGACTCTCTTATTAAACAGATAAAAATAAGAATTAGAAATGTAAAAAAAGATTTCAATATTTTATAAGTTTGTTTATTCTCTGTAAAATTTGTATTAAAAAAGTTAACACCTCTGAAATTCATAATGTAAATACTTATTACTACAAAAGATGTAAAAAGAGAATCGGCAACTAATAGTAAGTTAGAATTTAATGCAAAAGGCGAAAATAAATAAAAGTAAGATAAATATTTATTTTTATAACTTAGCAATTTGTGTAATAGAAAAAAAGAATAGATATGAAAGACTGTTAGTAAACTTAATGTAGTGTAAGGATAATACTTAAAACCGAAAACAGATGTGATAGTGCCGGATAATAATGATAAACCTAACCTATTAAAACGCAAATAAAAAGAATCTAAAATAGGAAATGTATCAAATCCATTTATAAATAAAGACTTACTAATTAAATAAAAAAATTGCCCATCATATCCACCATCATTATATACAATAAAACCTTTTTCTATTAAAGTAGGATTTAATTCTGCGAAACCTTTCCATATTCCGATTAAGGAAGATATATTAAATTCATACGATTTTGTTTTAAAGAAAACTAAACATAGTAGTAAAAAAATATAAATGGTAATCATATAAATAAAATTTATTTGATTTAAAAAGTTTTTAAATTTTTTCATAAAAAATCCTACCTATTAGATAAATGCATTTTACTATTTTCTCTGCAAGTGTAATATCTAAGTTTACCTTCATTTATTTATATTGAAAAAGGTAAATCTTCTTTATACTTGGTCTTTATACCATTTCTTAAAAAGAATTGCACCTAAACAATTCAAATTAATTGAAATGGTCTATATTAGATAGGAATTACTATGACTTTAATACTTACAATACAAAATGCATATGAATACTTGGAAAAACTTGGACCAACAAAGTCAATTCAACTAATGAAAAATTTGGGATATGAGAAAGTAATTTCTCTATCATCTAAATTAAAAAAAGAAAGACTGATTTATCTTGCGCAAAAACTTTCTGATGCCAAAATTTTAGAGTTAATTACCCAAATTCCAGAAAAAGAATTAATTGAAATCATAGAACAAAATACTGATGAGCAGCTAATATACTATATCCACAGTCTATCTATTGAAGATCTTAAAAAAATTGCAACGTCAATACCACCTGCTGATATAAATAAACTTGCCGGTGGACTTGGGAAGGAAGGCGCAATCGAACTTTTAAAAAATATTGGAACCGATAAATCAATTGGACTAATTAAGTATATTGGAGCTGATAATTTAGTAAAAATTATTAGAGATGTAAATATTGAATATCTAATACCAATTGTAAATGTTCTAACTTTACCTCAATGTAAGAAGTGGATTAAACGACGTGGTTTAAATGAAATACCTCAGATTATTCACGCGATTGGAACTGAAAATATTCTTGTTTTCATAAATAGCATTGGATTTGATAAAAGTTTAGAGCTTATGGATCTGCTAGGTTTTGAAAAAATGATAGAGTTGACGCACAAAATTTCAAAAATGCACTTTCCTAACTACATTTCGGAATCGGATGAGACAAAACATAAAAAGCATAAAGTTAAAACAAATACAAAAATACATGCTATATGAGAATATAATTTTTATTAATCTAAATCAATTATATCGTCTATCGCTTTTAATTGGCAAATGAGTGGTGGAATTAATCGACTATTTGGGTCACTTGTTAATAGCGGATCGGAAGCTCGTTTAGTTCTATTTTTTGTAATATTTGGTTGATCAATTGCTATTGCTGCTAGAAAAATTTTAGTTGCACAACTTTCAACTTCTCTTCGACTATAAATTTTTTCATCTTGAATCCCTGCTAGAGAAGGAATAACAAAATCTATTGCAAGAGAGGTTGTACTATTCGTTGAAATATCATTTACAAATAAGGAACTGAGTCTATTCGTTATTATCTCCTTTGCTTCTATTCCATTAACTCTGGAAGGTTTTAAAAAAAGTTTATTTGTAATTGGACATGCGAATTGTATTGTAATAGTTATGATTATTAAAATTCTATTTAGTATTTTCATGATTAAAACCTGTATCCCAATTTGAAATAGAGTTCTCTGCCAAAACCTCGGAGTTGATGTGGGTCTAAAGTCGGAGAAGTAAAACCACCACTTTCTATATCTAGCGGATAATAGACTTTTTGATTGAATATATTCTTTGCGGAGATAACTAAGATTAAATCGTTTCCTAAATTAGATGAAAAAGTTAGATTGAAAAAAGTACTGGATGGAACTTTCCATACACGATATCTCGTTATTCCTCCCCCTACTCCATAACCAAAGTAAGTAGATGCGTTGGTAGTCTCACCTGGCAAGGGTGGAAGTTCTCTTAATGTCCCATCATTATTCAATACTTGTGAATTTGTTCGAGGAGGGTTTTCCATTAAAAAGATGGAACCATTATAATACAGTTCAAGGCTTAGCGAATAATTATCATTAATCACAGATCTAGAGATGGCAGCTTTCCAGAGTCTCGTAGGAGAGTTCAGTGCTTGCGGTTTTGGAGTAAATAAAACATTTAAAAAAGAAGAATCACTTGGACGTTTTAATTCGTAGCTAGTGAAACTAGCATTCGCCCGCCATTTATTGTCGATTACATAAGTAGAAGCGATTGAACCACCAGTGTTGCTCCACTCTGGTGATTGACCGAATGATGTTGTTGCAGCGTTAAATGCGTATATTGTGCTACCTCTCATTCTGAAACCTACAAGATTTACAACTAAGGCACCTTTCAAGAACGGCTGAATGATATTAACCTCAGTGTTATTGACTTTTTCTGATTGAGCATTTCCAAGTTCTCTAGGTAGACGAATTAATTCTTGTGGTGTGACCATACGAAACGCTTCGGCATACATAAGTTTGATAGTTGTGTCAGTTGACTTTATGTGTTGAATTAACGCAATCCGTGGGGTTTTATCTTCTGCGACAAAATCTTTTCTTTGGAAAGGTTGTACGTAACCGTAAGGGAGTCTGTTGCCTAATTGGTCATTCACTGGATTTGTGAGGTTAACAGGATTCCCCGGTCCTACATATGGTTGACCGCCTGTAACAGGTGTTCTAAGAATTGGATCGGTTAATGATTCATACGCAAAGTCTGTCTCCATTCCATTTTGGTGTCGATAAACATTATAGATTTTTTGAGCATCATAGCGTAATCCAAAAACTAAAGTTGTATCAGTTTTGAAAGTTGTAGTTAGTTGAGTCCAAAGTCCAAACTGTCTACCATCATCGGCTATTCCTTGTTGTCTTCTATCAATGAGTCCACTCCTTCCAACGTTTACCTGATAATTTATATAATTTACGGATTGCATATTTCCGCCCGTCATAAATCTAAATGATTTTATAAAAGAATCTTTATTTTCAAATTTATAAGGAGTGACTTGAAACTCTATCCCTTCTGCCTTCGCGGTTGACGCATAACGTTTAATGACTCCCCCACCCATTATTTGCATATAATTTAGATAGGTTTGAGAGTTGAGTCTAGTATTGGCATTTGACCCATAAGAGGCAGGCACTCCGGGCGGATTTGGTGCTTGCGCAAAACCTTGGTAATCCTTATCTCTGTAGTCACTGTTAAGATTGAGTTGGCGAAAGATTCGAAAAGATGCTTCATATTTTTCTAAATAAGATGGAGTATAATCTAAAGTAACCGCACCAACTCCCCATATTCTATCATTTCTTGGGGAGCCATAGACCGTATCGCCTCCGGAAGCTCCACCATCTACTTGAGGTGGAACCCAGCTAGTTCGTTTGGACATATAAAAAGATTTTAAATTCCAATCTCCATATTTAATATCCAAATTATAATTTGGAAACCATTTTCCATTTTCTGCCATTAGTCCAGTGGATGTCCAAAGTCTTTGACCAGTTTCTATTTCAGATGTATTTCTGCCGAACTCACTTGTGCCTAATGTTGAACTGGTTGGAGTAGAATTAAAATTAGCCGCATTTGCACTAAGATTTGAATCATAAAAACGAGTTCCACCCCATGAATCATAACCGGATTGATATGCGCCTTTGCCTTCAAATCGTGAGGCATCAAGAGAAACAGAAAATTTATCACTGAATTTAGAGTAATACAGAGCACGAGTGGTTAGATTTTTTAAAACAGAGTCGTATTCGGTGATTAATTCTGTTTCATTTTTTTTAGTAGGTTTTCGTGTGATAATATTTACTACGCCTGTAATAGAATTATTTCCATATAAGGCAGCTCCAGGACCTTTGATTACTTCAATTTTTTCAATTCTTTCCATGTCTGTATATACGTCCGAATAGAATTCTCCAAAGTGAAAGTAGTCATTTAATTTTTTCCCGTCTTGCAAATACAATACTCGTCTTTCGATTTGGTTATTTACATAAAGTCCTCTAAAATCAGAACTCCAATTTTGACCAACCCAATGAGTATGTACTTGTGGAACAAAGTTTAATGCTTCAGTAAGATTTCTAAATCCAGATCGTCTTATTTGTTCGCGGCTAATTACTGTTACATCCGCAGGTGCTTCCGATGTTTTTTGTGCAAATTTTGAGACAGAAACAACTACGTCATCTTTTTCGGATAATAGTTTAAAAACATCTTCAGAGGCAGCACTCAGATCTTCTTTTGGAAGTGGAAAAGAAATATCTTTTCCTAATGAATTATTTTTTTATGAAATCATCAATATTCTCTAATCTTTCTGTACGTTTAATATTTGATTTGATTCGATTAGAAATTTTGCTTACGAAATCTTCAATATTTTGTTCATCAGTGGTCTTAGTTTCTTTTGGATCTAATGTAATCCCTTCTATTCCTGATAAGTCATTTGATAAATTGAATGCGTCTATTAGTATTTCTTTTTCTGGATGATACACTTGACCGTATAAATTCAAATTTCCATTTTCATCTCTTTTGTAATAACCATCAATGTAAAGGAAAGCACCCTCTTGTTTACTTTTTGCGATATTTAGTTTTAATTCTGCTGGTTGTATTTTAATTATTTCATAATTTAAACTTTTGAGTTTTACAAATAGTTGCTCTAGTATCTTTTCGGGTAGTCCATTCTCTTTGTTTGATTTGTATGCGTTAAATGGAGAAATATATATTTTTTTCGATTGTTTGTCTTGGGCAAGAATTGGAAAAGTCAAAATGCAAATTGCCAGTAATAATCCGTGTTTACTTAACCGTTTCATGCTATTATCCTTTTTTTATTAGTTTAAGGTCAGTTTTATTATGTTCAATTTTTCGAGCGACTAATCACTATAATTTCCTTTGATTATTTGCATCATTTTATTAATAAACTTAGTGCAGATTTTGAATAACTGACAATGTTAAGTTTTTTTTGTCAAGTAAAATAAAAGATAATTTTGATTGTCAATAGTTGTTTTATTGATAGTAATGAAAAATATTTAAAACTAGCGAAATCTGTCAATGAATGTTATGTATACAAAGTTGTGAAACTATTTTTGGCATAGATTTCTCTTTTGATGTTTGTATTAAAATTATTCTTTCTTTTTTTGATTTCATTTTTACAGTGAGGTTATGAATTTTAAGAAAATATTTCCATTTATATTTATTTTGGGGTCTTTAACTTGTACTGGAGTTTATTATGGGATCGATGGTGCTGATGTGATTTCTAGATCAGTTGCAGTTTCTAAGATTAATGATGCTTACCTGGTTAAATTTGCAGCTTGCGGATTTGACACAACGAATTTGGCTTTATTAGCAAAACGATTTGCAGTCAGTGATAGAAAAAATTTGGATGGAGCTTTTTATGCAACTAAAGATGTAGATGCTTGTGTGACTACAATATTGTTTGTTAGCTGTAAAGATTCAGTTGCATATAGTTGTAATATATCTCCAAAAGACTTTTTTGGTGGTGGTGGACTTTTCCAAGGAGGATTTTAAAACGTATAACTAAATCCTGCCCAGAAAGTTCTTTTTTCTACGGCGGGAGTTCCATCTGAAATTTCTTTTCCACCAGCATTACTTATCATTGGGTATAAATTCCCAGCCGCAAAAATATTTTTGAGTATAAAATAAAATTCCATATTGTCAGATAACTTATAATTAAATCCTAGATTAGCTAAATGATTTCCATCCACTCTCTCATTTCTTGGAGAATACCATGACGGATAATAGATGTAAGTCACAGAGACTGTAACCTTGTCTACGGGGTAAAATAATGTATGCCACCTTGTAACGTTGCTAGGATAACCTTTAAATTGGCGATTATTTTGATCGTTAGTAATGTAAACACTATCTGTTTGACCAGGAGATGCAGTAATTAGTGCGACTTTGTCAAGTCGCACAGGTTTGTAGAATAGAGTCAAAGTGTGCATTAACAATGTCCTCGTGAATTTTAATAAATTGGATTTTTCTTTTCTCGAATAGAATCAAAAGAATTTTCTGAATTTGCG
>DDBL01000210.1 GCA_002333425.1 Leptospiraceae bacterium UBA2033 | reverse complement strand
GAAGAACCGGAAAAAGGGATTCATCCTAGACGAATTAAAGAAATCATTGAACTCATTTTTCAAATTGCGAAGGATAAGGGAATTCGAATTATACTCACAACTCACTCTACCTACGTTGTAGATCAGTTCACAGAGTTTCCTGAGGGTGTTCATATTGTGGATAAGATTGATAAGTCTACACAAGTCAAAAATTTAAAACGAGACTTCCTTGATAAAGAAGAAGGACGAGAGGATAAGATAGATTATCTTTCCTCTCTTGGAGAACATTGGGCGATTGGATTTTTGGGTGGCGTTCCTGAATGAGTTNNAAAGAACTGGTGCGGATTATTCTAATTTTCCTTTTAGTAGCCCTGAATTTGATAAATTAAAAGTCAGAAATAAAACGGAATTAAAAAAGTATTTTATCAATGCTTCAAAAATGGCGTTTCGAGACTTTAAAACAAAACTATTTATTGTCTGCTTTGATTCAGATTCACCAAAGCCCGATGAGGATTTGCGTCAGAAAAAAGAATGGCAGACCATTAAAGACAAAGAAAATCCAAAGAACAATGATAAATTTATTTTTGCAGTGACCGTTCAATCCATTGAACATTGGCTTTGCTATTTAAAATATATAAAAACAGAACCTTCCAAATTAAAAGCAGGTGAATTAGAACGATTCCCGCAAGATAATTTAAAAAAGGAAATTTATGCGAAAGAGGAATATCAATCTATAACTCGTGAATCAATAGTCTCAGATTTAGTTTCCAAAATCTCATTGGAAAATATTGATTCTCTCCGCTCTAATTCTGATAGTTTTAAAAGGTTTTACCTAGATCTAGAATCCTTTTTTGGAAAGACATAATACTTCCTGAAACTCATTTTGCGCAAAATACAAAGGGTGTGCAAAACCAAATGACTAATGTTACGGTCCTGAGACACAACGGACAAAGTAGGTGTTGGTTTTAGCCAAATTGTTCACATGTCCATTGTGGAAAAATACAGCCCATGCATTCACAGAATTAATAGCATAGGGAGTTGATGACCAATAGATGTCAGTTGCTGTTTTGGGAAAATAAACCGGATCGAAAAAGTCAGTTGTGTTATAATTTCCAATGCTAAGCAATTCATCCTTGGAGGGTAATCTCCATGTTCTATTATCTTTGACAGTTCCATTTCCAAAATCAATATAATTCTGATTTCCTTTTCCTGTTCCTGTCGCTACCACATAACCGGGATTAGCCTCTTTTACTTTCTTTAAAAATTTCTTGAGCGCAGTTTCGTCTTTTACTTCTTGAATGATGATTTTGCCAACTAAGTCTTTTCTGATTTTCTTTGGTTCTTTGTCAGAATTTAAAGTGATAAATTGACCATCTATAGAAGTAACAATTCCATATAGATCTTTTAGAATAACGGTATGCGCAGACAAACTACTTTGAACAATCAATCAAAGAAATAGAAATGTTTTTTTCATGTGCATAAAAAATTATTTCCGAAAAACATTGTCAAGTTTTTTTGCTGACTCAACTTTTTTCAAAGACTAAATAAATTAAGCACTTAGGGAACTGAAAAATACCAGAAATCCATCTTTCAAGTTCAAGATTTTTTTTTAATTTGAGGAATGAGTTATATGCAAATAAGCTTGCCGAGTTAGAAAAAATTAAAAAACAGTTAAAAGATAAACTCCCAAATCTACAACAAGTAAATTTGGTTATACGCTAAGGAGAATAGTTTGAAAAAAGCACTTATTACTGGAATTACTGGTCAGGATGGTTCTTATCTGACAGAACTCTTACTCGAGAAAAATTACGAAGTTCATGGAATTGTGAGACGTGCTAGTCTTTTTAATCGAAATCGAATTGAGCATTTAAAGGATAACCCTAATTTAAAATTGCATTACGGTGACATGACTGACTCAAGCAATCTAAACCGTATTTTAGAAAAAGTACAGCCCGATGAAATTTACAATTTAGCCGCTCAATCACATGTAGGAGTTTCCTTTGAGGTTCCCGAATATACTGCCGAAGTAGATGCAGTTGGGACACTCCGTTTTTTGGATGCAATCAATGAGACGGGCGTAAAGACAAAATTTTACCAAGCATCTACTTCTGAACTTTATGGACTCGTACAAGAAGTTCCGCAAACAGAGAAAACTCCCTTTTATCCGCGCTCCCCTTACGCTGTTGCAAAACTATACGCCTATTGGATTGTTGTGAACTATCGGGAAGCGTTTGGAATCCATGCGTCGAATGGAATTTTATTTAATCATGAATCACCTCGACGTGGGGAAACCTTTGTTACCCGCAAAATTACTCTCGGTGTAGCTGGAATCAAAGCGAAGAAAATGAAAACTCTAACTCTCGGAAATCTCGATGCAAGAAGAGACTGGGGGTATGCACCTGATTATGTGCGAATGATGTGGATGATGTTACAACAAGATAAAGCAGATGATTATGTGGTAGCCACAAATGAAATGCATTCCGTTCGAGAATTTGTAGAGCTTGCCTTTTCGATTGCAGGAATCAAAGTCGAGTGGAAAGGAAAAGCAGAAAAAGAAATCGGAATAGATGCGGCTACAGGTGAAACGATAGTCGCCATAGACCCAAGATTTTATCGTCCAACCGAAGTGGAGCAACTTTTAGGTAACCCCGCAAAAGCAAAAGAAAAGCTCGGTTGGGAACCAAAAGTTAAGTTTGCTGAGCTTGTGAAGATTATGACAGTTGCAGATTGTGAGGCAGTCGGGATTAAGTTGTAATCGGCTTTGCTCAATGCTTTATATTAAAAAACTTTTAAAGATTACCACCGATGAACACGGATGAACACCGATAAAAGATACGATTAGTTTCTTATTATTTAGCAAGCAAAGTTAATACTATGGACTCCCCCACAAGGGGCATTTATTTATGAAGAATTTATGAGGCTAATGTATGGAAGTAAATCAAGAACTATCACAGAAATACCACAGAAAATTTGCACTATCAGCATATAATCCAAGCTTTCATAGTAGCTTAGATGTTTTTATAAACAAAAAAGAATTTAGAGAAGGAAGTTACGTAGAAGGTATAGTTATTTACGATCGTTTTAAAGGTCTATCAGAGAAAGAGAGATTTGGACTTAAACGCCTTGGACTTAGACATCATGCTTGGATAGAATTAGAAAACAAAATTATTGATGTTACCTTGTCTGATAATTCAGAAAGGTATTTCCCATGTGATTACTTTGGCTTTGAAAAAGCAGAGGAAATTTTTACTGAGTACCATTCTATTGAAGCTCCTTTCTTTGAATACAAAGACAATCATAAACTTCGAAATGTTTATTTTTATCCCAAGAAATGGGAGAACAAATTTAATGATGCGATCGAAGTTTTCAGGAATCTATTAAACGACAAAGACATTTCGCAAATTGACGTTGAGAGTTATGTAAAAAGTCTTTATCATGAAAGAAGATTGCGTTACAAAATCGAAGTATAGTAAATACTTATCGTTGAATTATAAAAGAGTCCGATCACTAGCGAGCGAGTAATTGCGACATATTCCTACTATGTGCATAGCTTCGCTCGATACAAGTCCGATATTAACGAACAGTCCGCTCCCTGAGCGAAGCCCAATGCTGTCAAGTTAAGAAGAAAAAGATAAACCACAAAGAACACTAAGAGAAAAGCACACAAAGATCACAAAGAAAATCATAAACTTTGTGCGCTTTGTGAAAACCCTTGTGTCCTTTGTGTTAAAAAAATCCTTAATTGTACAGCATTGAGCGAAGCCGAAGGGAGTATCTACTGAAACACTGGTCTTCTTTTTTCTTTGAGTGACTTCATTGCTTCTAGCATATTGTTTTTGATAGCTGGAACAGAAAGCCAATCACGAGAATTTTTTAGATGTGTTTCAAAATCTTGGAGTGCTTTCATGTTAATGTTATATTTTGTATATCTAACTGCGGATAATGGATAACGGAAGACGGATTCTAACTTTTTAATAGAAAGTTTACGAAGTTCTTCTTTGGTTGCAGCGATTTCGTCGATCATTCCCACTTCTTTTGCTTCCGGTCCTTTGTAAGCGGCAGCTTCCATACAGATTTCGTTTAGTTTGGTTAAGTGAATGGATTGTTGGAGTTTGTAAACAAACATTCCAGGAAGTGGCAAACCAAATCCAATTTCAGTGAACGATATACGACATCCGGTAGAGAGCATGTATTTATAATCGCAAGCCATTGTCATAACAGCTCCACCGCCCATTGCGTGACCTGTTACTTCAGCAACTAACGGTTTGTCGAAACGAAGCATTTCACCGAATAACAGGCATATACCACCAACTGCATCTACTAACTCATCGGGTGGAGTATTGATTAATGTTTCTGCATCAAGACCATTCGAGAAAAATTTAGGATTTTCAGATGTTAAAATTGCTCCTTTATAGGAATCATCATCTTGGATTTCTTTTAATATAGAAGCGAGATCCTTCATCGAAGGTCTGGTTAAAGAATTTTGTTCATTCGTCTGGATAGTGATTAATTCTGCTTTGCCGCCGTTTAAATTGAGAGCTTCTCTTTTAAAGTTCATAAATACCTCTAGTTATTATTGTATGTAATTCGAACAACATGGCTTTTGCCATCTTCATTGTTAATATTGGAAATGCCGTCATATTGTAAAAGCTTTTTTGTGTCCTTTTCGTATACAAGTAAGATTGGTTTTACGAATGCAGCAAGAATTGGGTTGTTTAATTCTACTTTCATAGAGACTACATCTACACCTTTTCTTTGGCTTTCTCCTGTTTTAAAAACAATAAATTTGTAACAATCTTGTTGGGATGGCGCACACAAGTTTAGAATTGGTTTATTTCCTGCTAAAATTAAATCCCATTTTTCTCTAACAAAATAATCAAAACCACCATCTAAAACTGCATTGTTTGGAGAGGTGATTGTTGCTTCTTTTATCTCTTCTTTGTTATTTTTGCGATAGATAAATTTTATTTGGTCTCCATTTACCTCCGCACCTTCGATATATCCATCTCTAAAATCTTCTAGTTTAAAGTCTGCCCTGATTTGATTTTTCTGAAAAACGATTTTCTTTTTTGCAAATACTTTTCCATTTACATCTTTGTATTGGATATTAGAATAAAGATGTTTTCCGTTTTCATAAACTTCTTCGTGGTGATCGTAGTACAAACGTTTTCCTGTTTTTAAATCAAACGCTTCTCCATTAAACCTTTTAGTTTCAAGTGAGAATAATCCCTGTAATGCGACAAAAAAAATTAGTAAAAAAGATATTTTGAAATTCATATACTCTCCTGTTTAACTTAAATTCGATATAGTGAGAATACTCACTGTCATCCCCAAACTCTCCACCCTCGCTACAACTCTAAAGCAACCCAATGTCATTAAGATAAGGATTATACCGTCATTTCGAACTGAGCACATTAGTTTGTGCGAACGTGAGAAATCTATCTGCCAAACATTGTATGAGGTAAATCTATTACTATGTTTGTGATATAGACCTCTCACGAAAAGATGTTCGAGGTGACTGTGAAACTTACTCTTATCTTAACGACATTGTCCAATAGACAGGCTATTTTGGGAATGACACTTTAACATCTTAGACTCAAAAAATACTTGAAGTTAAGAAGGTGAAAGAAAAGCTTCTTTTA
The DNA here is from genome assembly GCA_002333425.1 of Leptospiraceae bacterium UBA2033. Classification (GTDB taxonomy): domain Bacteria; phylum Spirochaetota; class Leptospiria; order Leptospirales; family Leptospiraceae; genus UBA2033. The sequence goes on along the minus strand of DDBL01000210.1, from coordinate 39,972 downwards.
TGCAAGTAGAAATTTGGTCAGACATAATGTGCCCGTTTTGTTATATCGGCAAAAGAAAATTTGAAGCAGCGTTAGAAAAATTTCCAAACAAAAAGGAAGTTGAAATTATTTGGAAGAGTTACCAATTAGATCCGAATATTAAGTCACAGCCAGGCAAAGACGTATATACCTATCTTGCAGAAGCCAAAGGACAAACCCGCGAATGGTCTGTTAAAATGCACGAAAATGTTGTGAACATGGCTCGGTCAGTTGGTTTAGAGTATAATTTCGATAAGGCGGTAATTGCAAATTCGTTTGATGCTCATCGTTTAATTCAATTAGCCAAGAAACATGGACTGGGAGATGCGATGGAAGAAAAATTATTTAAAGCATACTTCACAGAAGGTAAAAATTTTGCCGACCATACTACTCTTGTAAATCTAGGAGCGGATATTGGACTTAACCCTGAAGAAATTTCTGGGATGCTTTCAACCCAAGCTCTTGCGGATGACGTCAATTTTGATATTGAACAAGGAATACGTTTAGGTCTAAGGGGAGTTCCTTTTTTTGTGTTCAATCGTAAAATTGGTGTTTCCGGTGCACAGGATTCCGAAATTTTTTTACAAGCTTTAGAGGAAGCCCAAAATTTATCATAAAAAATAATTAAAACCATGACCCCCTCAAAATATCCAGAAAACGAAGAAGAGAGACAGAAAAAACTCACAAAGTATAATATACTAGATACGATAGCCGAAAAGGAGTATGATGATATTACAACCCTTGCGGCTTACATCTGTAATACTCCAATTGCTCTAATTAGTTTAGTCGATTCACAAAGACAATGGTTCAAATCAAAAATAGGTCTTGAAGCAAATGAAACTCATCGTGATTTAGCTTTTTGTGCTCATACCATTTTAGGAGATGATGTGTTTGTTGTTCCTGATTCTTCTAAGGATGAGAGGTTTCGTGATAATCCTCTTGTAGAAGGTTTTCCCAATGTAAAATTTTATGCGGGCGCTCCGATTATTACTCCTGACGGATTTCCGATTGGGACACTTTGTGTTATTGACAACACACCTCGCAATTTGAATGAAAAACAATTAGCTGCTTTAAAATCCCTAAGTAGAAATGTAGTAGCTCTTCTTGAACTTCGTTTAAAATTAAAAGAAAAAGAAGAAACTGAGTTGGCTTTGTTAAACTCAAATGCAAGAGGTAGAGATTTAAGCAGAGCGTTAGACGAAACTAGTCTCATGGTATTTACAGATGCAAATGGTATTATCAAAGATGTAAATAAATTATTCTGCAAAACATCTAAATATTCTAAAGAAGAGTTAATAGGCAATACACATAAAATTATAAATTCAGGTCATCACTCAAACTTTTTTTTTCAAGATATGTGGAATACGATTAAATGTGGCGAAGTCTGGAAAGGAGAAATCAGAAACCGAGCAAAAGATGGAAGTTGTTACTGGGTTGATACTACGATCGTTCCTTTCATAAATTCACACGGAGACATTTATCAATATCTTTCTATTAGCAAAGAAATTTCAAAACGTAAAAGTACAGAAGCCGCATTAATAAAGAGTGAAGAACAATATCGCTCCTTGGTAGAAAATGCACCAGATATAATTATTACAGTTGATAGAAATAATAAAATTATGTTTATCAATCGAACGATTGAAGGATTATCAAAAGAACAAGTGATTGGAGCAAATGCCTTTGACTTTGTGACTCCTGAATATAAAGAAATTGTAAAACAAAAACATAATCAAGTTATTCAGTACCACAGCGTCCAAAGCTACGAAACTAAATTTATTAACCCAGATGGAAGCACAGACTGGTATTTTACTCATGCGAGTCCTATATTTTCTGAAGAGAAGGTAATCGGTCTTACCCTCATAACAAGAAATATTTCTAAGAGTAAAGAGTTAGAACAAAAATTAATTGACCAAAATAATTTTATTCAAAAGGTAACAAATTTTATTCCTGGAATGGTTGGGTATTGGACTACCGAACAGCGAAATGCTTTTGCTAATATTACATACTTAGAGTGGTTCGGAAAAACTCCTGAAGAAATGAAAGGGATTTATATGAAAGATTTACTAGGAGATGAATTATATAAAATTAGCAAACCTTATATTGAAGGGGCAGTAAGTGGGCGTTCTCAGGGATTTGAAAGAATAATAATAAAACCTGACGGCAAAACAGGATATACCTGGGTACAATACATTCCTGATATTGTTGATGGTTACGTAAAAGGATTTTTAGTATTAGTCACAGATGTTACCGAGTTAAAGCTAACTGAAATTTCCTTAAAAGAAACTCAGAAAAAAATGAATGAAATTTTAGAATCCATTCCTGAAGGATTAGTAGAGATTAATATGAAAGGGGAAATTGTATATGCCAATAAAGGTGCTACTAGGATTTTAGATATTCATGAAAATGAAATTGCTGGGCGTTATTATAACTCAACAGTCTGGAAACAATTAGATCCGGAAGGAAATCCTTACGATGCGGACAAACTACCATTAGCCCTTGCAATGAACGAAGGACAGGAAGTTGGACCTATCGTTCACTTAATCGAAAATTCAGAAGGAAAAAGAAAATGGCTTTCCGTTCATGCGGTTCCATTATTTGACAAAGAAAAAAATATGTATGGGGCAGTCGCTAGTTTTAGAGATGTCACAGAAAAACAAGAATTTCAAAATAAAATTATTTTAGCCAAAGAAGAAGCCGAAAAAGCAAAAGAAACTGCTGATTTAGCAAATAAAGCAAAGAGTGAATTTTTAGCTAACATCAGTCATGAAATTAGAACTCCGATGAATGCAATTCTAGGCTTTGGAGAATTACTCAACTCCAAATTACAAGATGAAAATTTAAAACAGTTTGCAAAATCTATTATGACAAGTGGGAAAGTTTTGCTTAGAGTAATCAATGATGTTTTGGATTTATCAAAAATTGAATCAGGAAAGGTAGATTTGAATTATTCGCCTATTGATTTAAGAAAAATTTTTGAAGAAATGAGAATGGTTTTTTCACAAAAAATGGATGAGAAAAATCTAGATTTTATTTTGGAGATAGATCCTGAATTGCCAGAAATGTTTTTGTTGGATGAAATGAGACTTAGGCAAGTTCTTTTGAACCTAATTGGAAATTCTGTTAAATTTACTGATAGAGGATACATTAGAGTAACCGTTCATAAAATAGACATAAAATCAACTCATAACAAACTTAATTTGATAATTGGAATTGACGACACTGGAATCGGAATCCCAAAACAAGATAGAGATAAAATTTTTGATGCTTTTGCTCAGACAACAGGACAAGATCAAAATAAATATGGAGGTACTGGACTTGGTCTTACTATTGCAAAAAAATTAATTCACTTGATGAATGGAGAAATTTCCTTTTCTAGCCAGGTAGACGTAGGAACAACTTTTCTAATTGTACTGAAAAATTTAGAAGTTATTACAAATACTAATTTTTTTACTTCTCCCGAAGAGGATTCTTCGAAATTCAATGATAAAATTTTATTCCAACCAGCTACTATTTTATTGGTCGATGATGTCGCATTAAATCGTGAACTTATCATTCAATTTTTAAAAAAATATCCTGAATTAGAAATTTTAGAAGCAAATAATGGCAAAGATGCAGTAGATAAGGCTAATCAGTATAATCCTGATATTATTTTGATGGATATTAAAATGCCAGTCATGAATGGACTAGAAGCAATACAATTTATCAAAAAAACAAAACAAACTTCTAGAATTCCTATTATCGCGCTTACTGCATCTGCATTTGAGCAAACTAAACTTGAAGTGACAGCAATTTCTGATGGATACCTACAAAAGCCAGTTAGCCGCAAAGAGTTAGTTAGTAAACTCTGCGAATTTTTAAAGAATAAAGTGCTTACGATAAACGATAGAAAAAATGAATCAAATAAGTCCGATGAAATTAAAAGTATAGATCCAATAAAGCGAAAGGAATTATACAAAATCCTGTTAGATGACAAGATTAAAAAATGTCAGGATTTAATTGAAGTTATGGATATTTCGGAAGCCATCAATTTTGCAAAAGAAATTCGATCTCTTGGAATAGAATATATGTTCACTCCTTTATTAGTATGGGGAGATGAAATGGAAAACTCAGCAAATCGTTTCGATAGCGACCAGATCAGTAGCTTATTAAAAGAATTTTTTGAATTAGTAGATACAGTCAAAGTAGACAAACAATGATTAGACGCTACTTAGAATCCCAAAGGAATTTTACTTGGAAAAATTAAACAAAGAACACCAAATTTTAATTGTTGATGATACACCTAAAAATATTCAAGTTTTGGGTCAGATTTTATCAGAACAAGGTTATAAAATAATTGTAGCGACTAATGGCATACAGGCACTAAAAGCAGTCGAAAAAAAAATACCTGATCTTATTCTTTTAGATATAAACATGCCGGAAATGGATGGATATGAAACTTGTAAAAAACTGCAAGAACAAGAACATTTATCTGAAATTCCTGTGATTTTTTTAACTGCAAGAACAGAAACAGAAGACGTATTAAAGGGATTTGAAGTTGGTGGTGCGGATTATATTACGAAGCCGTTCAACGCTCCAGAATTACTTGCTCGAGTAAAGTTACAATTGATGTTAAAAGAAAAAAAAGACGAATTTCGAGAAACCAGCGAAAGTAATAAACAACTAGTAAGAATTCTTTTACACGATCTGCGTAATCCAATCGGTGCAATTCAATCTATTAATGAAATGGCACAAGAAAATCCAATGGTCTATTCGGAAATGAGCCATTTAATTCGCAAAGCTACAGAAAATTGTATGAGTATCTTAGAGAGTGTTAGAAAAATGTATAGCATCGAGGATGAAAAATATCTTCCTGATATGAGCATTGTTCCTCTTATGGATTATATAAAATCAGCTTTATTAATATTTAAACATCAACTTGAAAGTAAAAAAATTTTTATTCAACTTAATATCCCAGAAAATTTAACTGTCTACATAGACCGAAATTCTTTCATTCATTCTGTTTTTAATAACTTAATTACAAACGCTATAAAATTTTCTTTTTCCGATTCAACTATCGAAATTGGAGCTAAACAACAAGATCCTGACGAGGTTTTATTTTGGGTTCGAGATCATGGAATCGGAATTCCTGAAAAGATTTTAAATAATATTTTTGACATTGCTAAACCAACTAGTCGAATAGGAACAAAAGGGGAAAAGGGAACGGGGTATGGTATGCCAATAGTCAAAAAATTTGTCGAAATGTTTGGTGGAAAAATTTTAATCAACTCAAAAGAAAAACCATCAGAAAATCACGGAACAGAAGTAATTCTACATTTAAAATCTTCGGGATAAAAATGTTACGAAAGAATAAATATTGTTATTTTTTATTTTCTTCCTTCTTCAAAAACTCTACAATATCTTTTGCATTTTGTTCAAGACTACCACGAACTTTATTTTCCCTTAAATTGCGAATTTCTTCTGGTAAACTTTTTTCGTATTCTTTATTTGAATAGGAAGTAAATTCTTTACTACCTAAAATAGTACCATCTGTTTGTTTAACTGTCAGACCAATCGTAGTAACCATAAAATAAGATTTGAGGAGGTAAACTATGATTATCTCCTCAATTACTTCCCAGACAAATACTGCAAAACCAACTTGGGGATCACCAGTCAACTCACCAATTATCGCACCAATTACAAGTCCAACAGAGAGACCTTCAATAAATTTTTTAGCTCTGACTTCACCCATATCAAGTATGACCGATTCTAGAATAAGGTCTGCTTGATCTTTAGGAACAACTTCCATCCCTTGTTCAATTAAAATATTTTCTAAGCGATTTCGAAACCATTCTCCATGTTCTTTTGAAACTTGTTTTATAATTTCTTCTTTTTTATCCTTATCTACTTCAAGAGAGCTAATCGAACGAAGAAAATAAATATCTATCTCAACTTTTGTAGGTTCGAGATAGATTTTGAGTGGAGTATTTTTGGATTCAACATAAGAACGAATTTCTTTATTACAATGAAAAATGAAAACAATAAGAGTAAAAATGGAAATAAAAGAAATATATTTACGCAAAGGATTTTTTAATAAAAATAATAATTATTTGCTATTTGAAAAACTATTCCGAAAAGAAATATTGTAAAAACTTACGAATTTGCGGAAGAGTCATATCGTTTCCGAGAAATTCTCCATCGATCCAGATTTCAAAGTGAAGGTGAATTCCTTCGTTATTATTTTTAGCTTCTCCCATTAATCCCGAATTTCCCGCATAACCGATAGTTTCCCCACGTTTGACTTTAGCCCCAACTACAACTCCAGACTGAATCGCGGATAAATGATTGTAAGTTGTAATAACTCCGCCTTTATGTTCAATCCAGATTTGTCTTCCACCAAAATCCTTATCCACAAATGTAACCGGATGCGTTTGATTGTAGGCAGAAATTTCCTTAAACTCAGTTTCGGTCATAGGTTTATAATTCCAATCTGCGCGAATCACAACTCCCTCATTTGATGCAAGAATTTTTGAATCCTTACTTACAGCAGAATTCATATTCAGAAAATTCATTCTAGTTCCAATATCTAAACCCTTGTGAATTCCATTTCTATATTTTCGCGGTGCACCTGGAAGCGCATAATCCTCTGTAGGCATAACACCATTTTCCACCGGAAAGGTAAACCCTGTTAGCCTTGAATCAATTCCTGTAAGATTTGCTTCACCAAGAAGTAAACGAATATTAGCCACAGTATAAGAAGCTTCGGCTGTTTTGGGAAATAAAATTCTAATAGTCGATGCATCAATTCCAACCAAGTTGTCTCTATTCTTTTTATCAGGTCTTGGGTTAGTGTAGATAGTAGTCCAATTTTCCCGATTTAAAACTTGGATTTCATACTTTGTCTGGCTCATGAATGCAAATTCTGTTTCAACAGCGGATAATAATCTTTTGCTTCCAAAATCAATCACTACCCATTCTGATTCATTTTTGTGGTCTGTTACCCAGACTGTGTTTGGATTGGAGTCAAAAAGATTTTGCCCGCAATTGGATTCACTGATACAAGAAGAAGTTGTGTATTTGAATGGGACATTAGCGAGTCGTCCGAAGTTTATTTCCCCTTTCTGTTTTGTGATTACATTTACCGTTACCCCACCAAACTCAGGACGTAGAGGCAAATTACAAAACATAAGTAAAAAGATTACCACCGATGAACACCGATAAACACCGATCTTAAAAAAAGAAATATGCCACAGAGACACAGAGGCACAGAGTAGATTTTTTTTCATGTATATTTATAACCCCGAGGNNATTTCACTTAGGCTACCAATGAGAATCTTTTGAAAATAAGTCACAAACATTTAGTTCTCTGTGTCTCTGCCTCTCGGTGGCAATGAATCTTTACTTCTTTCCTGATTTTTGGAGTATCTCAAGGGCTTTGGCGCGTAGGATGGGATGGACTTTGAAGTCGTCAGGCGATACAGGCTTATCATCAGTAGCCGGAACTTCTTTTATTTTAAACTTATCCATTCCAATCCATTGACCCAGAGCATAAATCATTCGTTGGAAAATTTCGTCAATCTTCTGTGTATGACCGGCTTTTTTGTAGTATCCGTAAGCCAAAATGGGAAGCCGCTTTTCATACATATAATAATCACCTAGACGAATGAGTCCATCCTTGTAATCACTTTTGAGATATAACTCACGCGCCTTTGGGTAATCCCCATCGTTAAACGCCGCATTGCCTTGTCGTATTAGTGCCGCTCTGTCTTTCGAGTCCATAGTTTTTCTATCGGCGAATTATGTCTTTTGGTAAATCAAAATTCACTTGGGCAAATTCATAATTTTGCGTTTAAAAAGACCAACTGTTGATCCGTAAGTGGAGCGTTCATCTTTCACAAATGGATTTAAGTCGATAGTATCATTTTCAAAAACCAAAATCACAGTCGATCCCATTTCAAAACGACCAAGCTCAGAACCTTTATCGATCATGATATTTACATTTGGGTATTCATGTTCTTTCGGAAAACGGATGAGTTTGTTTGTGACGATCTTAGTATCATAGGTTACTCGTATTTTACCCACGTTAGATGCTCCCACTTTCACAACCGCAATCTTTCCATACTCAGTTTGTAGAAATGTAATCAAACGTTCGTTCTTAGGGAATAATCCTCGTATGCCACCAACTGCCGCATCGTTAACCGGAAATAGTTTTCCCGGGGCGTAGTAGTAACCTAAAATTTTTCCATAGAATGGAGAGTGGATTCGATGGTAGTCTTGTGGAGAAAGGTAGAAGGTAATAAACTTTCCGTTATTGAAAAACGGATAGTATTTTTCTGAGCCTAATAGCTCTTTGACGCTATAATCAAATCCTTTCGCTTGAATTAGTGTATCGTCAGCGATGTTCCCGAAACTAGTAATCCTAGCATCCACAGGGGATACTACCGCGTTCTCCGCAGAGTCAATGATACGCGCTCCCGCCTTTAGTGCACGAGTAAAAAACTGGTTCAAAGAATTGTATTCTTTGATATTAAGTTCTGCTTCGCTTACATTTATTTTATAAGCTTTGGCAAATGCTTTTAGAATAGGAACCATCATAAAACGAGGAAGTTTTAAATACGTAAAAGAGCCGAACAATTTAGAAAGAAGATTTTTTGGAAGTGCTGATAGAATCAAAAGATAAATGTCTTTGAAAATTTCATAACGCACTCCGCCTTCTGTCAAATACTTGTTCATCTCAAAACTTACCATTTTCTCAAGCAAGATGAGTGAAATTAAAATCGGTATCGCAGTAAAAAGTGCCATCGTATAACCGATGTTAAATGCTGATTCTAAAAAAACACTTCCTTCTCGAATATACATATACGAAGAGCCAATGATAACAGCGAAGAATACGATTCTAAATACATTCGCAAATTTTTCGCCTAATATATAGTATGCGCTTTGTTCACCGGTATAAAACCAACCAATGATCCCAGCAACACCAAATAAGAAAAAGGAAAGATAAAGTAATATATAATAAGGATCTTTTCCATGACTCAAAACGATATGTAAAAAAGAAAACTGGTCTTCTAGGTTTACTGCATTGTATGAAAACAAAAGATAAAAAATCATTGTCGAAACAACAAACCCTTCAAAAAAAGCAGACAACATAGAGACGAGACCTTGTTTGAAAGCATGGTCTGTTCGAACCGCACCGGATACTCCCGCACTTTTTCCAAGCCCCATTTCTGTTGATAGAAAAAAGGATCCACCAGTCTGACCAAGGTAAACAAGAATCGCCAGAGTCCCACCAGTGCCAACTGCCTCAAAGTTAAATGCGTTATGAAACACAGCCCCGATGAATGTAAAAAAAGGAATTAGGTTTTGCCCAAAAATAGCAAAGTACAAAATAAAAAATAATATTAGCCCCAGTGGAACCAAAACTCCAGATACTCGCCCAATTCGTCGAATCCCACCCACTACAATAAAAATCAAAATCGCAGTGAGCGCAACTGGAAGTCCCATTCCTTTAGCGTCAAATGCGTGTTTGGCGATGTAAGACATACTGAGAACAGGAACCACTCCGCCTAACGTTAAAACAGTCAAGATACATCCAATCGAAAAAGCAATCGCAAGCCAACGAGCCTTGAGTGCCTTTTCAATAAAATACATCGGACCTGTCAAATATCGTCCGTTTGGAAGTTTGGTTCTAAACTTGATTGCAAGTGTGGAAGAAACTGCACGTAGCGGCATAATGAAAAAAGTCGCAACCCAAACCCAAAAGAGTGCACCAACTCCGCCAATCATCATAGCAAACGCCGAGCCAATGATCGCACCCGGCAAAAGAGAAGAAGCCGTTCCCGCAGAAAATCCCTGAGAGTGAACGAGTTGCCCTTTCGATCCCTTATGATCCATAGCACCAGATAAAATCTTGAGTGCTAAAAATAGAAACCGAACTTGCGGGAGTCTTAGTTTGTAACTAATATAAAGTCCCGCAAATAAAAGAAGCCCTGCATAAGACGCAATAATCTCATTTTCAAAAAAAATAAAACTTTCTTTATTCATGATTCTTCTCTAATTCTTTTGCCACATCGACTAATAGCCGTATGCCGTAACCAGTTGGACCACTCACTTGGGTTCCAGAAGGTTTACCTCTCCAAGCAGTTCCTGCAATATCAATATGCGCCCATTTTACATCGCCCTCGATGAACTTTGATAAAAACTGTGCTGCCGAAAGAGTTCCACCTGCACGACCACCAGTGATATTTCTTACATCCGCAATATCGCTTTTTAGGTCTTCGCCGTATTCTTCCCAGAGAGGAAGTTCCCAGATTCTATCTTCTGAGCTAATGGAGGCTGCATCGATTACATCATACAAAGCACGCGAATTCGTCATTACCCCCGCCGCTTCATGACCAAGCGCAATGATAACCGCCCCTGTCAAAGTTGCGAGATCAATCATGTAGTCTGGTTTGAATTTTTTACATACATAGGACAATACATCACCTAGGACGAGTCTGCCTTCTGCATCAGTGTTTTGTACTTCAACGGTTACTCCGTTGTAGGCGGTGTAGACATCTCCTGGTTTCAATGCTGCTGCGTCTGGCATATTTTCTGCGACACCGATGGCGGCGATCACTTTGGTTTTGATTCCGAGCGATGCAATGGCGCCTATCGCATGAATGGCAGTAGCTGCTCCACACATATCGTATTTCATTTCGTGCATTTCGCCGGAAGGTTTAATACTAATTCCACCGGAGTCAAAGGTCAGACCTTTTCCAATTAACGCGAGAGTTTTGTCGGATGACTTTGCTCCTTTAGGAGTGTATTCTAAGATAATCATTTTTGCTTTTTTGTCTGAGCCTTGGCAAACAGAGCTTATCCCGCCGAATTTTTCTTTTTTGAGTCTATCTTCATCGAATACAGTGATTTTGAGTTTGTTCTCTCTTGCGATTTCATGAGAGCGAGATACAAATTCTTCTGGAGTAAAGTGATTAGCCGGTAGATGCTCTACATATCTAGATTCGTTTAAGTATTTACTTACGATTTTAGATTTTTCTAAAGCGTCTTTTGCAGTTTTTTCTTCTTTTACATTTTCCATTACAAAGCTAATGTCGCCAACTTCGATTTTGCGCTCACGGTAGGTTTTGGAAAGAGAATCGACAGGGAATGCTGCTATTTCTAAAGAATTTGCTAATTGATAAACCACATTGAAAGAAGAAAGAGATTCTGATAGATCTTTGGAAATATGAATTTCTAATCCAATTCCTACCCACTTGATAAACGATTCGCCCAATTTTAAATAATAAGAAGCGAGTTTACGTAGTGTTAGCTTTTCACTTTCCCCAAGTCCGATATAGATAACTTGGTCGTTGTGGTCGATGTATTGCTGACCTGCTTCGGCTTGGAATACTTTGGAATCAATTTGAACTTGGAGGGATTTAGCGATATTAGCCGGTATTTTTCCTTTGAAGAAGTGATGAACTTCATAGACTCGTTTAGATTTATTTTTTCCAGCGTATAGTTTTAGTTGTGAAGAAGGGATTTTCATTTTTTAAGTTCCTTTATATCTTTAATGATTGTTGCGACATGATCTTTTACTTTTACATTGTCGTAGATTTTTAGAATTTTTCCATTATTGTCGATTAAAAAAGTCGTGCGGACAATACCCATATACTTCCTGCCCATCATATTTTTTTCTTGCCAGACTCCAAACTTTTCTACTAAATCCGTTTCAGCATCGGAAAGTAAATCAAAATTTAGATTTTGTTTTTCAATAAATTTTTTGTGAGATTTGANNAAGTCACAAGCCTCCGTTGTGCAACCAGGAGTATTGTCCTTTGGATAAAAATATAGAACAACTCCATTTTTTCCAGATATATCGCCTAACTTTACTTTTTTTCCATCTGCAATGATTGCAGTAAACGCAGGTGCTTTTTTTCCAACTTCTAATTTAGCCATAATTCCCCTTTTTTCATACAGGATTAAAATTGTACGCCTAACATCTAGCAATTTTTTTGATAAATGGATATTGGATTTTATGGATTTATTCTTGGAATACAACGGCTTAGTTTTCAAAAAGGAGAGGAAAAATTCAATTTTTAAGGCTGTTCATTCTGGCTAGGATTGGATTTGTGGAATTAATTATATTTGTAAGTGAGTTACAACAATGAAAAATTTATTTATCTTAGGTCTATTACTTCTTAGTTTGATAGGCTGTTCTAAAAACACATTCTCTAAAACAGGAAATAATGGAACTGCTTCTTGCGATGTTTTTTGTAAAGGCGCTGAATGGGGTCCTATTGGAACTTGTGTTGCGGTAAAACATGCAACGAAAACTGATCTTACCTGTGATGAAGTCCCAGGATTTGATCCAGTTGGATACGAATGTATCTGTGCAGAAGACTAGGCATTTCCCAAAATTCAATTTAGGACTACTAGTAAATCCATTGTTCTAAATTTTAATGAATAAAATAAATGAGTTCCAGTGGAATTCATTTATTTTATTAAACTCCCTATTTTTTTTGTTGAGTAAAATTTATCATTCTAATATTCTTCTGATTTTCTGTTTTATGATTTATTGACTTTGTAAAACAATGGTCTAAACAAAGACATGAGTAATTTAGCCTACCTAAATAATATTAACGAAGACTTAAATGACAAAACTCTCCGTGAGATGGTATTTAAGCGATTGATGAAAGAATACGGTCGTATCATACAAAGAGAACTCAAAAAAAATCCTGAAACTCTCGCTCGAAAAATGGCAGAGGGAAATACTTATGAAGATTTTCTCTTAAATCAACTCAGTCAAGTAAAACAAGAAATTGGAGAATTTCCTGCTGGTCCTTCCTTTTTTGAAAGATTGTATCTCGAGCACCTAGACGACGGTGAATTCGAAAATACCACCGCGAAAAATTTAATTCTTACCTATCGTTATCGAATCGAAAGTTTTTTGTATTCTGAAAATTTTGAGATGGATAGTAGATTACGATCAGCTATTGAAAAGGTAGTTTCTAGATTAATTGAAATTCCTGATTACATTGGAAATTTTAATCTTCAAGAAAAACATATTCGATTAGCAATGATTGAAGCTGTTCTAAAAGATGGAGATGATGATTTCAAAAGAAAGGCAACTGTATTAATTGAAAAACAATCTTTAATTGTTATGAACACAATGAACGAGATATTTGTGAAGCGGCTAACGGATACTCTCATTGAAGAAAATATTTTAAAAAAAGAACTCCTCTCTCGTCAAAAACTGATGCAAGATGCTCTAAACAGAGCAAAAAAAATTCAGCAAAATCTTCTTCCGAAAAGTTTTCCATCTAACATGGGTTTAAAGTTTTATCCCTGTTACATTCCAATGGATTCAGTTGGTGGTGATTTTTATGATGTACAAATTTTTCCAAATCCAGATGAGTTACCTTTAGATAAAGTAGGAGTTTTAATTGCAGACGTTTCCGGTCATGGAGTGCCAGCAGCATTTATTGCATCCATGGCAAAAATTAGTTGGCAAAATAATATTGAACAGTTTAAAACTCCTTCTGCCATTTTACAGAGATTGAATTTGCAAATGGTAGAAAATACGGCTGGAAATTTTATAACTGCATTTTTAGGAATTTTTGAATCGAGAATTCGGCACAATACAAGTATGGATTTAAAAATGAATCCCGAAAAGTCACAGTGGCGTGGGCTTTTCACTTATGCGTCTGCTGGTCATTTTTCTCCTTATATCATTCGCAAAAATATGGATTCTATTACTTTAAAAGTGAAGGGTTCTCTGATTGGGGTTTTTCAAAATATTCGTATTGAAGAATATGCAGTGGATTATTATCAAGGAGATAGGTTTATATTTTTTACCGATGGATTGTTGGAATCCAAAAATCACCAAGGTGAAATTCTTGGAGAAGAGAGACTTTATCAAATTTTTGATAACTGTAAAAATTTTGAAGGTAAGTCTGCGTGTGAATATAGACTCGAAGAACTCTGGAGTTTCTCAGAAGGAAGAACTGTAGAGGATGATATTACTCTTTTAATTATTGATGTAGACTAAAAGGAATTTTTATGAAAAAAAGACGGCTTGGAAAATCGGGAATTGTTATTTCCGAAATTGGAATGGGAACAATGACATTTGGCTCTAGTTGCGATGAAGCTACTAGTTTTAAAATTTTAGATAAGGCGTATGACGCTGGAGTTGATTTCTACGATACTGCTGAAGTTTACCCAGTTCCTCCAGAAGAAAAATGGGTTCATCGCACAGAAGAAATTGTAGGCAAATGGCTCAAAACAAAACCAAGAGATTCCGTTTTGATTGCATCTAAAGTTTGTGGTCCTGGACATGGATGGTTTATGCCACCTGTTCGTAGCGGCAAAACAGCGTTAGACCGTCATAATATCATTCGTGCAATCGAAGGCAGCTTACGTCGATTAGGCACTGATTATATAGATCTATATCAAACTCATTGGCCTGATCCTGATATGATGTATGAAGAAACCATGTATGCTCTTTCTGAGTTAGTGAGTAGCGGCAAAGTGCGATATGTCGGTTGTAGCAATGAAACTCCTTGGGGGCTTATGAAAAGTCTTTGGGCATCCGAAAAAAATCGCCTCATCCGATATGAAAGTATCCAAAATAATTTTAGTATGCTAAATCGTCGTTTTGAAGATTCTCTCGCTGATATATGCAAAAAGGAAAACATCAGTTTACTTCCTTATTCTCCCCTTGCTGGTGGAGTTCTTTCTGGAAAATACAATGGCGGCAAATCACCAGAAAACGCTCGTTTTAGTAGATATGTTAAATTAGGTGATAGACAAAAGAAAATGTCAAATCGCTTCTTAAATGAACTCACTCTAAAAGCAACGGATGAATTTTTAAAAATTGCCAAAGAGGCTAATATGAGTTTAGTTACCATGGCAGTCGCTTGGAGTAAACAACATGATTTTGTTGCTTCTACTTTGATTGGTGCAAATACAGTTGAACAGGTAACTGAATCCTTAAAAGCGGCTGACGTTATTTTATCACAAGACATATTGAATAAAATCAACGAAGTTTCTAAGAATGTTCCTTACCCAATGGGATAAGGAATGTTTGCCACAGAGACACGAAGACACAGAGGGCAATGTCATTAAGTTAAGGAATACTTTTATACTGTCACCTCGAACTGCTCCATCGTGAGAGGTCTACATCAAAAACATAATATAAGATTTACCTAATACAATGTTTGCAAAATAGATTTCTCACGTTCGCACAAACTAATGTGCTCTGTTCGAAATGACTCTGTAATCCTTAACTTAATCACAAGGACAAAATGAAATTATACAATAATAACCCAATTTTACTAACTACTAAGATTAAAAGCCTGAACTCTTCTCTGCAAGGAATTAGCCTTGATACAAACATAACGTTTCGTTATACCGATATTGGAGATGAGGTAACGTATGAACAAAGAGGACGTGGAAAAAACAAATTTGCAAAAGTAGAATCTATTTTTAGGGCAAATGAGTATAATCCTCTTTGTAAACATTTTGCAGATTGTGGAGGTTGTAGCGCCCAACATATTTCATACGAAAACCAATTTGCGATTAAGACAAATGATCTCGTTAAAAAGTTTCAATCTGGGCATGGTTTTACACCTGAATTAATTCCTGCAAAAAAACACTTTCAATATCGTAATCGAATGGATTTCGCTGTTTTTCCTGGATTTATTGGTCTTAGACAGGCAGAAAATTTTCGTAGAATCATTGACGTAAAAAAATGTGAACTTCAATCCTTTTGGGCTAATTTGGAGTTGTCTTTAATTAGAGAATTGATTTTTTCAAAATTTAGCGATTTGCCATTTGATAGACGAACTGGTGCTGGATTTCTTAAATACATTACACTTCGTACAAATCTAGATTCATCTGATACGATGACAATTTTTACATTTATAGAAGAATTTGAATCTTCTGAAATAGAAAAGAAATTTATCTCAGAAATTTTATCCATATCAAAAGCAAACAATATTCTATTCTGCTATAACCGCAGACAATCAGAAGTATCCGCAGATGGAAAAACATTTATTGTAAAAGGAAATTCTTATTACAAAGAAGAAATTTTACAAAAGGAAATTTTAGTCCCATTCAATTCTTTTTTTCAGCCAAATCCATTGGGGTTTATGCCGATTATCCGGTTTATTGAAAATATTCTAAAAGACACCAACTCTTCTACTTTGATTGATTTGTTTTGTGGGAATGGATTTTTTAGTATTTTATTTGGAGATAATTTTCAAAACCTTATAGGTTATGATTGGGTTCAAAGTTCAATCCAAACTGCAAATGAAAACCTAACACGTATTTACCCCGAAAAGAAAATTAACTTTGAAAAAAAAGACCTACTACAATTCAAAGATGTATTTTCTGCTTCAAACTCTATTCCTAAAGATTCGATTTTGATTTTAGATCCACCTAGAAATGGAATTGGTATTAAATTAAGTGAATACATTTTACAATCAGGAATTTCCACTATCATCTATGTGTCCTGTAATCCAAATTCTCAACTAGAAGATTTAAAAATTCTTTCAGAGAATTACCAAATTCACTCCGGTTTAATTACCGACCCTTATCCACATACTCCTCATTTAGAATCAGTCTTATTATTAAAGAGAATTGAAATGGAACCAACTCAGGTCTAATTGGTAACTGAGTTTATTTCTATGTATGTGTATGACGTTACGCAAAAAAGGAAAAATTATGATCTATGAAAACCAAGTAAGAAACTTAGAAAACGTAAAGATTCTTAATCACAAAATCTATAAAAACTGCATTTCTCTGGGACTCGGTGCCTCTGTGGCAATGCTTTTACAAAGTCTCATTAAATTGATACTATTTTCGATTTTAATATTTTCTTTGGAGGGTTGTTTTGTGAAAAATATAACTCATAGTAATTTTTGGGATAATTTTTTTTCCAATCAACAACTTCTGATTGATAAATATGCAGATACAGATTTGTATCCTATCTTGTTTGGATCTTTAAAACCGGAAGAAGAAAAATTTCTTTTTAAAAAAGATGATACTTTATACTTAACTGGTTATGTTTCTAAACAAAATGAAACAAAAATTATAAAGATAGATAATAAAGAAGAAATAGCGGATAACGATGAGTATTTTACAAAAGTCGAATATACAAAATCTACTTTTAAGGGTAGGGAAACTTATAAGTTAAAACGAAATACAATTTTTAAATACCCCGCCTACACAATGAAAGACTTTTTTCATTGGTTAGAAGTTTTTTCTAGCTCAGTTAATAGTGATGAACAATTGGCTTTGTTGGATCGTTCTATCGTATATCAATTTTTATGCGCTGAATTTCGTTGTCAGAGTGAATTAAGTGAGAATCATGCATCTCTTTCTTTTACATTGGATGAAAGAATGAAACTCCAATACAAAACATTTTATACTAAATTGAACGAAGCTCTTGGAAAAGTAAAATTCAAAGTAAAGTATTTTTCCAAAACCAAAAAAATCGGAGAAATTTATTCTGAGGGTAAGACTATTTATGCGAAGATTTTAAATTTCAAAAAAGGAGAATTACAAAACCTAGACAGTCTTACCATGTTTCTCGAAGTAGATTTAAACTTTTATGGTCTAAAAATTCATGTTCAAAATTTAGAATACCATTTGTCTATGAAATATTCTGAATCAGAAGAAGTAATGACGGGCAAATTCCCTATTTACCCCAAATACAAAGTGAGTGGTAGATTATTTTATTTTCTTCCTCCTGGTATCATCAACATTTTTATTCCGCAAGATATTGATTCTTATATGGCGGATTACTTTGATTTGCTTACGCGCTCAGGAGATTCAGAAGGAGCAAATTTTACAACTCGAATTAAAAAATTAGACGGGAACCAAGTTCATGTAAACTTTGAGTCTTATTCTGAAATTTTCCAAAAACCTTTTCGTCCACTTGCTTCTCACAAAAAAGAAAAACGAGAAGGTCGAGACTTTTATTTGGATTTGCGAAACAAAATAGTAGAAGACTTGAAACCATAAAATTAGGGTAACTACTCAGTGATGTTTGCCACGGAGGCACAGAGAGTTTTTTGATTTCTTAGTTTTTATTCCTATTCGTCGAATTAAAGAGAGCGAGTGAAATATTTTAATTCTATTACCATATTGCAATAGAATAATAAACAAGGCTGAATTACTAAATAAACAGTATATTATGAAAGTGACTCTCTAGAAATCTCTCCGTGCCTCTGTGGCTCTGTGGCAGATTATCTCACAGATTAGGTTAGATAGATTCCGAAAATCATTGAGAGTAACACAATACACCAAGAAGGAATTTTCCAGAATGCTAAGAGTAAAAATAGAATTAGGGCTAATGCAAAGTCTTTTGGATTTAGAATTGCACTAGTCCAAACAGGATTATAGAATGCGGCTAATAGCAATCCAACGACACTTGCATTGATTCCATTCATTGTATTTTGTATGGATTGGTATTGTTTAATTTTTTCCCAATATGGATATGCTCCATGAATTAGTAAAAACGATGGCAAGAAAACTGCGGCTAAACAGAATATTCCTCCAATCCAACCGTTAGGGTATAGAGTGGAAGATGCACCTGAAAATGCTACAAACGTAAATAGAGGTCCCGGTACGGCTTGCACGGCTCCGTAACCTGCTAAAAAAGTTTCTTCTGAAACCCAGCCAGTAGAAACTACTTCTTCTTGAAGTAGGGGAAGCACAACATGTCCGCCACCGAATACAAGTGATCCGACTCGGTAGTAACTATCAAAAATTCTAAGGCTATCTGAATCTAGTAAACCCACTAACACTGGAAAGAAAATTAGAATACAAAAAAATAAAATAAGATAGAATATGGAATTTTGAAATTGAATCTTTGTCTCTGATGAATCTAAAGGATCTTTAGTTTCTTTCAAAAAGAATTTTCCAATAATCGCCCCGAAAAGGATTACAAGTATTTGCCCCCAAACTCCATGAAAAAAAATCAAAAGCGCGGCAGAAATAATGGTTAGGCTAATTCGTTCTCTATCTGGACAGAGTTTACTTCCCATTTGCCAAAGAGCGTGAGCAACAACTACAACTGCTGCCAATTTACATCCGTGTAAAAGATTTGAACTTATAAACTGAGGAAATTTACTAACACCTAAAGCAAAGAGTATCATTAAGATTGTAGATGGAAACGTAAATCCAATCCACGCAACAATAGAACCAAAAAAACCAGCTCGTATTTTTCCAATTACCATTCCAACTTGGCTACTAGCAGGACCTGGAAGAAATTGGCAGAGAGTAACTATTTCAGCGTATTGTTTTTCATCGAGCCATTGTTTGCGATTCACAAATTCATCTTGAAAGTAAGCCAAGTGTGCAATCGGACCTCCAAAAGAAGTAAGTCCTAGTCGTAAGAATATTAAAAAAACTTCAATAATTCTTTTCATGTGAATTAAAATCAGGTTCGTATAATAAAATTAGCACAATTCAATTATCCTCTGTATCTCTGTGCCTCTGTGGCAAATCATACTGAATACTTACTTCACACGAATCAAAATATCTTCTTGTCTGACTAAGTCTCCTGGTTTGCAGCAAATCTCTATTATCTCACAGTCTTTGTGTGATTTGATAGCATTTTCCATTTTCATGGCTTCGACAATGGCGAGTGTGTCACCAACCTTGACTAAGTCTTTTTCTTTTACAAAAATTGAAATCACTTTTCCGGGCATTGGGCTTGTGAACGTATTCGAGTTATTTGCCGCACCGGAGGAAGTCTGTTGTTCTAATTTGAATTTAAAACTTTCCCCATTGAAGTGGATAAACGTTGTTGTCCCGTAAAAGAAAAATACAATTTCTCCTACGTCAGTATTTGAAATTCGATTTTTTTGTATGATTTTAGGTAATGTGATTTCTCTTTCTACTATTTTGGAGTTTGTTTTATTTAGAATAGAAACAGTTACTTTAAAATGATGCTCCGTTTCAATAGATAAAGTTGCAGTTACTTCAAAATGATCTGCTTTATATTTTAAATTTCTTTTTACATTGAGTAGATCACTTGGAGTCTCCACTGAAAATTCTTTTCTAGAGTTAGTTTTATTTTCCCAAAATTGAAATCCAGAAAGTTTTTCATGGACAGATTCAGATTTAAAAACAAGTTGTGGAAGTAAATAGGCGTAACCCACTGCTTGGTCTAATTCTAAGTTTTCTTTTTCGTGACCTTTGATATGTTTTTCAATAAAACCAGTATCCAAATTGCCATTACGAAATTCTTCATGATCTAAAATTGTTTTAAGATAGGAGATATTCGTTGTTATCCCAAACAATGTAAAACGATCTAAGGCAGAAATTAAGTTGTTTATGCAAGTTTTTCTATCACTCGCGGTTACTATTAACTTTGCGATCATTGGGTCGTAGTAAATGGTAACTTCCGAACCAGTTTCAATTCCTGAGTCAACTCGAACTCCATCTCCAGTAGGATTTTCCAAAAATAAAATTTTGCCAGTAGATGGTAAAAAATTATTCTCAGGATCTTCTGCATAGATTCTCACTTCGATAGAATGTTTGTCTAGAAGTTTTGGTTCTAGGTTTAGAGGCTCCCCTTCTGCAATTTTAATTTGGAGTTCGACTAAATCTAAACCAGTCACCATTTCTGTTACAGGATGTTCTACTTGCAGACGAGTATTCATTTCCATAAAATAAAACTCACCTTTATCACTTACGATAAATTCTACTGTTCCAGCACCGATATAGGAAATGGATTTTACAACTTGAACGGCAACATCCCCCATTTTTTTGCGAAGCGAATTATCTAGATTAAACGCTGGAGCTTCTTCGATAATCTTTTGGTGGCGTCTCTGAACAGAACAATCTCTTTCGAAAATATGGAAGGCATTTCCCTGTTTGTCTCCAAACACTTGAAACTCGATATGACGTGGATTGGTAACAAATTTTTCGATAAATACTGTATCGTTTGCAAAAAAATTCTTCGCTTCTCGTTTGGCGGAGTGAAGGCTTTCGATAAAATCTTCTTCTCTATCAACTCGACGCATTCCTTTCCCACCACCACCCGCACTTGCTTTTACCATCACAGGAAAACCAATTTTTTTTGCTTCGGCTAATAGGCGTTCGTCGCTTTGATCCTCACTATCATACCCTGGAACGACTGGTATTCCTGCTTTTAACATCGCAATTCTAGATTGGATTTTATCCCCCATAAGTTCTATAGAATCTACGGATGGTCCAATAAAAGTTATTCCGGCTTCAAATAATGCTTTTGCAAATCCTGGGTGTTCGGATAAGAACCCGTAACCCGGATGGACTGCGTCGGCATTTACTTTTTTACAGACTTCGATAATTTTGGGAATATTTAAGTAAGACTCAGCTGCCGTTGCGGATCCAATAAAATGAGCCTCATCGGCTAATTTGACGAAAACGCTATCGGAGTCAGCCTCTGAATAAATACAAATAGTATGAATATTTAATTTTTTACAAGTTCGAATGATTCGAACAGCTATTTCACTGCGGTTAGCAATGAGTAACCGCTTAATTTTCATGTGAAGCGACAAACTCGTCTAGGTTTTTCTTTTCGTCTGTCATAAGTTTAAATACAAAGTCTTTCATTTCTTCCCATGTTTTAAATTGATTTGGGTCTACAGTTCCTGCGAATTTGTAACCGATTACATTTCCTTTTTGTTTGGTTTGGAATTTTGTAATTCCTGATTTCAAAACAATTACTGCTGGAATTTTATTCTCAAAGGCTACTTTGATCATTCCTTTTTTGATAGGTTTGATTTCTTCGTTATAAGAGTTGTGACCTTCTGGATATACGATGAAGCTGTACATTTTGAGTCCATTAACAAGATTACGAACAGAGGTCGCAATCGTTCTCGCTTGGGATGTGTCGAATACTTGAGAGCCCATCGCTTTCATCCACCAATAAGCAACGTAACTACTTTTAATTTGTTGGTTTGCCAAGTAAGGTTTTTTAATTACATAACAATCAAAGGGAAAATCTAATTCGTTCACATGGTTCACAAAAACCATATAATTTTTTTCTGGGATTTTGATTTCATTGGCTAACACTAATTTTGTGTTAGTTACTTTCATCATCTTATCTCCCCAGTGCCATGATCCATCGAGAAATGCGTTTGCTTTTTTTTCTTGGTTGAAGAAGGAGTAAAAGATTCCTTTTACAAGTATCCATTTAGCTCTTGTAAAAATTACTATGATCGCTTCCATGTAAGTTCTTACTATGAGCCAGTGATAATCTTGCGATTGATCTGCTAGATTTTGTTTGAGATATTTAATTGGGTTTAATGTTGCCATAAGATTTATAATGAGTAGAGACAGGTTTCAAACCTGTCTCTACATCTACGAGGTAAAATGTTCGGACATTGAGCGAAGTCGAATGTCGTTGATTACTGTTTTGCCGGAGCTGGTGCTGGGGCTGTTTTGGATTCTCCGCCACCTTTAGGTGCATCTTTACCATCTTCTACAACTAACGTTTCATTGATTAATTGTCTTTTTAGGTCAGAGTTTACATGGTTTAGATCTGTGAATTTGAGTGCTACACCTTCTTCCACTTCTTCTTCATAAACTTTTCCTAGTAAGTCAGCTGCATCTCTTCTGTATTTTTCAGGAATTCTTCTATCGTAGATAGGACTTAGATTTTTTGGTAAAACATGTGGATTTAATCTAAAGTTCATAGATTTACCTTTGTCTACAGTTGAATCTTCGCCTTTTGCATCGGTTAGTATGATTCTACCCAAAGTTGTTTTTTCGTCTTTTTGGAGGTAGTAATTATCATACGGATATTTTAATTTGAAAAGATTGATAGCTGCTTCTCTTGCATCTTTACATCTTGCAATTACGTCCATGTATTTTTCGATTCTATACTTTCTATGAACAGGCTGCAGTTTTTGATGTCTTTCTAAATTCTTTTCAATTTTAAGTGCTTCAATTCTTGCTTTCTTAGCTTGACCTAACGCTTTGTAACCAGCTTCTGTGTTTTGCTCTATAGCATATTTGTTTGTTGCGAAATGGTATTCTTTAGAGTCGTATTGTCTGCTGACGTAAGGAGCTTCTCTGTTTTCTCTAAATTCATTTACATTTTTAGAGCCTCTTCCATATTCAACACTGATATCTACAAGCTCTCTATCTACATCTTTGAGGCTATCTCCTACTTTCTTGTTACCTTCTTTTGCTTCAAAAGCAGGATCTTCATATTCTTTTATATCTTTGATAAATACTGCAGCTTTTAAAATATCAGAAGTTCCTTCGATATAGAATTGAGAAATTTCTTCTAATAATTGCTCGGTATCAACTTGTGCTTCCAGAAATCTTCTATAAGAATTGGAATAATCGCCTTCAAAATAATCGGTCAGTCCTTCTTGGAAAAGCTTTTTGATTTCGCTATAACTTTTAACTCTTTCCCCTTCTTTACCTGCTTCTGCTTTTAATAAAGCTGGTTTTCCTTCTTTATCGTTTCCACGATAATTCTTTACGATGGGTTCGAGAATTCTCAAATAGCCAAGTAGTTCTACACGTTTTTGGTAAGCCTTACTCATAATTGGCTCTGCAAAAAGAGATTGGAATCCGAAGATTAATGTAAGAGATATGATGATTTTTTTCATTGTCTGTCCTATGCCTGTTAGTCTATATGAAGCTTGTACTAAACTCTTATCATTACCCTATTAATTCAAGTAGAATAAAATAAGTTGTTTAAAACATGTCCGTACTAGTATCGGATTTCGTTTATAATAGATTGACATTTATTAGTATATAAATCAATGTTTATTTGAGAGGGATTAAATGCCTGCTGTAAATACCAAAGTTGAACCGCTAAAAAAAGCCTCGTTTCGTTCCAAAGACAATAGTGTCTGTCCCGTTTGCGATACCATTCACCAAAGAGAGCAAATGTTTCAAGGAGGAGGTCGTTTAATTGCAGGCAAACTCACAAAAGAACTCAGACGACTTTACGAAAAAAATAAAAAATACGGTCGGATTAATCCAAATGACTATGTAATTGTAGTTTGTCCTAAATGCCTTTATGCATCCTTCCCAAAAGATTGGAGTACGCTTGCAGGACCTGATTTAGAAAGAATGAAATACCAATCAGGAGACCGAAAAGTAAATCTCGAAAAAATTATTGGTCCAACAGATTTCTCAGCAGAGAGGAACTTGATTACGGGTGCAGGTTCTTTTTTACTCGCGATAGACTCTTATCAAAACCGTTCTCCCAAAGATGCGCCCACTCCCAAAAAAGCAGTTTGTGCCTTAAAAGCGGCTTGGTATTTTGATGATATGCATGTGGAATTTCCCAATTTGGGTTATGACAAAGTACGTGATACTTTGTACCAAAAAGCTGCCTCTTGGTACGGTTTGACCCTTGATATTATGCAAACTGGTGCTGAGCCTGTTGATTCAGCCGCTCCCATTCTCGGTCCCGATACAGACAACAATTGGGGTTTTGATGGGGTGATTTATTTGAATGCGTATCTCACAATGAAATTTAGAGATATGATGTCTGATATTCCTGACGAACGAGTCAAACTTCTCGCAAAATCCAAACGAATGCTTGCTAAACTTTATGGTTCAGGAAAGTCTTCCAAATCAAAACCATCAGCCATTTTGGACATGGCAAAAGAACTTTACGATGAACTTGCAAAACTGATTGAATCCTTGGGAGGAGAAAAGTAGGTTTGCCGAGAACTGTTTTAATTTTAGAGTATGATGGTCCTAGGTTCAACGGGTTTCAAAAACAAAAAAGCGCAAAGGAAATCACAGTGCAAGAAAAACTGGAAGCTGTGATTTCTCGAATTCTGAGAGAAGAAATTACTTTAGTAGCTGCTGGCAGGACTGATTCTGGAGTTCATGCAAAAGGAATGGTCGTTAGCTTTTCTAGTTCTAATTCAATTCCAAATTATCATAAGTTTTTAGTTTCTGTCAATGGACTTGTTGGCGGAAGTGTGTCTGCACTTGCCGGCAGAGAAATGCCTGAAAAGTTTCATGCTCGTTTTTCCTGTACAGAAAGGGAGTATGAATACAAAATTCTAAATTCTAAAACTCCACATCCACTTCTATCCGAACGTGCACTTTGGTTCAAAAATAAAATCGACTTCGACCGACTCCAAAAAGAAGCAGAGACTTTACATGGGAAACATGACTTCGCAGGTTTCACAAAAAAATCTGTTCTAGAAACTTACAACTCAACAGAAAGACAAATCACAAAAATTGAAGTCAAAAGAGATGAGGAATTAAAAAATTTGTTTAAAATTGTAATTCGTGGCACAGGCTTTTTACACAATATGGTTCGAATCATTGTAGGAACACTTTTAGATATTGCACGTGGTAGACTAACATCAAATATCCTCGATATTCTAAAAACACACGATAGAACTCATGCAGGTATAACTCTACCACCTTATGGTCTCTATTTTTTAAGAGCGTATTACAGGGATTATCCAGAAGTAAATCAATTGTATTCAGAAATCTATCAAACCTCGGAGCAAGCGTAATCTTTTAAACTCATTCGAGTATGAGTTATTATTTTTCGCAACAAATATGTCTTTAATCCAAAATTCTTCATTCAAAATTCAAAATTCAAAATTCAAAATTCCCCCTCTAATTTCATTTATGTGTGGTTTACTTTTATTATCCGCAACATTTGAACTAACAGCACAACAGGCAGAGAGAGCAAAACCAGAAGTAGGTTTTTGGATTGGAGCTTCTAATCCAAGACCAGGCTCAGAAACAGCTCGTGTACTAGACACCACTCTTGGGTTTGGATTGTTTACTCGATTTCAATGGCCTTATGTATTTTATACAGAAATCGGTGGTGGATTTTCCAATTATCTTTCTCAAACAGAAAGAGGTTTACTTACAATTCCTGTTTATTCTGCACTTTGTTATAAATTGCCATTTGAACTTCCTGTGTCTATATTTATCAAAGCTGGCGGTGGGGCGGCGTATGTAATTGCTAGACCAGCGAATACTGGCAGATGGGATCCAATGTCCGTGATAGGATCAGAGGTAAGTTTTGTGGCAGGAAGAAAGGTGCGAATTGGACTTAGGGTTGATTTTCATACGATATATGAAACTTTTTGGGTAGATAAAGATCCCGCAACACAGTATCCATATACATCTCCGTTTGACAGAGACTATCGACTTTCTCAGCCGAATCAATACCAGTTAAAAAATGGAGAATTTTTTAACTTTGCTCTAATGGTGAGTTTTTTATTATGAAATTTATGAAAAATGCAATGCTTAATAGCGAAAGCGAATCAATAAATATGCGGGTTTGGGCGGCAGCCAAGTTGACGATTGCCCCTGTCAACTCACTTTACGCAATTGTGCATATGGTGAGTATTTTAGTTCTTTTTTCTATTTTTTTTACAGGCTGCGATAATGCAAAAGCAAACGTAGGAAAATACAAAGGAGTTCCTTACGCAGTTCTTAGTAGTTTATTTAATAATCGAATGTTACTTTTATTAAAAGGAACCTACGCTACCGATTCCCCATTGGATTTTTCAGAATACAATAATGGAACCGGACAACTTTACCAGGATACAAATGGAGATGGACAAGAGCCAGTTTTTGATACTTTTGGCTTGCCATCTGCAAAAGAACTAAATTTTTTTATAGATATTGGGGAGATACGTATTTCTTCCAAAGACCAACAAAGTTTAGCCGGATTAGATTTAGGAGTTACAGATGTTCGTGCTTCCAAAAAATACTGGGATTTTATTGCAACTCAAAGACAAGTGTATTGTTCTATTCCATATGCGTTAGGCGGCACAAGCTGTGAATTAACGAGTAAAATTTCAATCGCACTCATCAATCAATTTTTTAATGGAGAGGGTGTGAAATTTCCTTCGAATGATCCAACTGCAGCTATTACAGGTGGTGGTGCAGATGGACAACCAACAAAATACTATGCGTCAGGAATTTATGTAAGGAATTTTGTTACAGGCTGGGGACGAGAAAACGGAGCTTTAAAAACCAATACTCTATTCGATAACAATTTAATTAGAAGTGGTGGCGTGAATATTGTTCCAAGAAACAATTATATTCCAGGCACAACCGATGCAGATAAGTCAATTAAAACACCCGCGATGTTTCCAGTGTTTCATGCGTTGCAGATAGGACAAGAAGATATGAGTATCCGTGGCGGCGCAGATCCGTATATACTAGAAGTTAGAATGAATATAAAAGAAAATTTAATGGTTCATTCATACACAACTGCCGCAGGAGTAATTCAGACTTTTATTGGAATTAGTGATTGGAGATACAACCATGCAGGTCAGCTCGATTCTGGAGGAAATATCCAATCTAGGTCTAGGATTATTTACCCAGAGACTGCATCCACATTGTATATTACTGGTGGAACCAAATCTCTTAATCATTACTATAATATTTTTAGAAAAGAGGAAACTGAATTTTTTACCCAGCTTCCTCTTGCCTCTATCCCCGTCCAACAAGGAACTTCCAAGATCAAATACATTCATGAAGGAAATTACAGACTTCAATGTGTAAGTGATACAGCAAAAGTAGACGGGTATCCTGATACGATTGTTCGTTCAACTGAGTTTTCTGTTTCGGCTGCTATTCGGGATACGGTCACTGTAGACTTAGCCTGCCCTTAATTTGCTTGGCTAGCCACTAGGCTTGTAAATTCTGGCATTATGATTAGTGCTGCTGGCGTAACAATCCGATACGGAAAAAAAACTTTATTCGAAGATGTAAGTATTAAATTCAAAGAAGGCTGTAGATACGGTCTCATTGGAGCAAATGGAAGTGGAAAGTCCACATTTTTAAAAATCCTAGCAGGGATTGAACAACCTCACATGGGCGTAGTTTCCGTCGATAAAGGAATGCGCATCGGATTTTTAAAACAAGATCATTACGAATACGAAAATGTTACAGTAATGAACACAGTCTTAATGGGACACAAAGAACTTTGGACTGTTCACGAAGAAAGAGACAGACTCTACTCTCTTCCAGAAATGTCAGAAGAACAAGGAATTCGCGCCAGTGAATTAGAAGAACAATACGCAGATTTAGACGGTTACGAAGCAGAAAGTTACGCGGGTGAATTGTTAGAAGGTTTGGGAATTCCATCAAGCATCCACCAAGAAAAAATGTCTACGATTACAGGTGGATACAAATTACGCGTGTTACTCGCACAAGTTCTTTTCCAAAAACCAGAAATTTTACTTTTAGATGAGCCAACCAACAACTTGGATATCAAGACCATCAAATGGCTCGAAGATTTTTTACGAAATCACACGGGGGTATTAATTGTTATCTCCCACGATAGACATTTTATCAATTCTATCGCAACCGATATTGCCGACTTGGATTATAATGTAATCAGAGTTTACCCTGGAAATTATGATGACTACATGGAAGCTTCTACGATGGCGCGCGAGCAGTTGATTAATGATAACAAACGAACCAAAGAAAAAATTGCAGACTTACAAGAATTCGTAAGTCGATTCAGTGCCAATGCAAGTAAAGCTAAACAAGCAACCTCTCGCGCAAAGTTAATTGATAAACTAAAATCAGGGCAAATCGAAATTAAACCCTCTTCTCGTGTATCTCCTTATATTCGATTCAAAATGTCAAAACCACTCGGTAAAGATGTAATCACTGCAGTTGGAATTTCTAAATCGTATGACGTTCCTATTTTTAATGATGTGAGTATTTCTATCTCTAAAGGTGAAAAAGTTGGTATCATTGGAACTAACGGTGTTGGTAAAACTACTCTACTTAAATGTCTCCTGAAACAAATGGAACCGGACAGTGGAAAAGTAGAACATGGAGCAAGTATGTCGGCTTCCTATTTTCCACAAGATCATAAAGATGGAATTGGACAAGATGCCGCAACTCTCATTGAGTGGCTTTACCGTTATGCGCCAGATGGTACTGATACAACCGTTATCCGCAGTATGTTAGGTCGTATGCTTTTTAGTGGCGATATGGCACAGAAGAATACAAGTGTTTTATCTGGAGGCGAGAAGTCTAGACTCATCCTATCTCGCATGATTATGGCAGAGGACAATGTTCTCGCCCTCGATGAGCCAACCAACCACTTGGACTTAGAAAGTATCGAAGCACTTAACTACGCACTTTCTCTTTTTGAAGGAACTGTGATATTTGTAACACATGACCGGGAATTTGTATCTTCTCTTGCTACGCGCATAATCGAAGTTACCCCCGGACAGGTAATTGACTTCAAAGGTACATACGACGAGTATCTCGAAAAAGAAGGGGCAGAATTTTTCAAAAGAGCCGCAGGTGGTTCGATGTTGGCTAAGAACTAAAATTAGCTTTTTTAGATAAATCCCGTTGACAGCTACCTGTAGAAATTATTCACTTAGAATGAATCGAGGTAAATATGTTAAAGCTAGTCAAAAAACAAAATCTAAAAACAACTACGGACAAAGTACTACTTGTAATTCTTGACGGAGTAGGTTACACCGAAAAAGGCGCTGATGCGGGAAATGCAATTGCCGGTGCCAAACTCCCTACACTAAATCATCTCTGGACAAATCATTCTACAATTCATATCAAAGCACACGGAAAAGCGGTAGGTATGCCGTCTGACGATGACATGGGAAATTCGGAAGTGGGGCATAACGTTCTTGGTTGCGGAAGAATTTTTGACCAAGGCGCAAAGTTAGTGAGTAACTCGATTGATTCTGGCGAAATGTTCCAAGGCAATGTCTGGAAAGAACTTATCGCAAATGTAAAAACAAAAAAGTCCACTCTTCATTTCTTAGGTTTACTTTCTGACGGAAATGTTCATAGCCATATCGACCATTTAAAAGCAATGATTTCCGCCTCCAAAAAAGAAGGTGTTTCTAAAGTTAGAGTTCATATTCTCCTCGATGGTCGAGATGTTCCTGAAAAATCAGCTTTGGATTACGTCAGACCTTTTGAAAAGTTTTTATCCGAACAACGCGATACCAACTTCGATGTGAAGATTGCTTCAGGTGGTGGTCGAATGACAATTACGATGGATCGTTATGAGGCAGACTGGTCGATGGTAGAGCGCGGTTGGAATTTTCATGTGAAAGGGGAAGGTAGAACTTTTTCGTCAGCCGAAGAAGCAATCGAAACTTTCCGAAAAGAAGATCCTGCGGTTATTGATCAGTATCTTCCTGGATTTGTGATAGGAGACAATAGCGGCGCAGTTGGAAAAATTCTAGACGGAGACTCTGTAGTATTCTTTAACTTTCGAGGAGATAGGGCAATCGAAATTAGCCTCGCACTCACTGCAGAAACGTTCGATAAATTCAACCGTGGGAGAAAGCCGGATGTATATTACGCGGGGATGATGCAATACGACGGAGATTTAAAACTTCCCGACAAATACCTAGTAACCCCTCCCGCCATAGACAGAACTTTGAGTGAGTATTTAATTGGCGAAAAATTACAACAATACGCCATTTCCGAAACCCAAAAATACGGTCACGTAACTTTTTTCTGGAATGGAAATAAAAGCGGCTACTTGGATAAAAACTTCGAGACTTTCCAAGAAATTCCTTCTGATGTAATTCCATTTGACCAAAAACCAGAAATGAAAGCAAAAGAAATTACGGATACATTAATCTCTGCTTTAGAAAGTAATAAATACAATTTCCTCCGAGTAAATTATGCTAATGGAGACATGGTAGGGCATACAGGCAATTATGCGGCAACAGTGAGAAGCCTTGAGTTCTTGGATACTTGTATCGAGAGATTAAAATCCGCCTGCGAGAAAAGCGGTTACACTTTATTAATCACGGCAGACCACGGCAACGCAGACGAAATGCTCCAACTAGACAAAAAAGGAAATCCACAAAAAGCAGGCGACAAGTTTGTTCCAAAAACCAGTCATACTTTAAATCCAGTGAATCTTGTTATTTACGACAAAGAAAATCGTTGGAAATTAAATGGTAGTTCGGAGGCAGGACTTGGAAATATTGCAGCTACCGTTTTGGATTTACTTGGCTATGAAGCACCGGAAGGGTATTTGCCTAGTTTGTTGGAGAGGATATAGTCTGTTATGCGTAACCTTTTTTCCAAGTTCAAAAAATCCATCTTCTTTAACACATTTTGTTATCTCTGGGTAGGAATTTTTTCTACCCTTTCGTTTGTGCCTTATGGGTTGAGTGAGCTTGTTTTTATTGCTCCGTTTGGGCTTTTTTGGATAGAAGAGAAGTATCGAGGTCAATACAAAGTATTACTCAAGAAGGGACTTCTCTTTTCTATTTTCTTTTGTACATTTTCTTATTATTGGATTAACTACATGCTTGTGGTATTTGGGGGATTTCCGATTTGGATGGCGATTCCTCTTTTTATTTTGTATGCGTTAATTGTAAACTGGAAGTTCGGGGTAATCATGGTTTTACTCAGTTACTTCCGAAAAAAACTAGGACGACACAATATTTTTATTCCTGGACTTATTGTAATCTTAGCTGAATTTTTTACTTGGCAGATTTTTCCTTGGTACTATGGAAATTTGTTAGCGGGTAATTTGATTTTATCGCAAGTTGTAGAATACACGGGAGTTTATGGACTTTCGATTCTAGTGTTTATTGTGTCTTATCCGTTATTTCAATATCCAATTTGGCGAATTATAAAATCTAAATCACAAAGATATAAATCGCTTACTGTGCGTTATCTGCTCCAATCACTTTCGGTATTATTTCTATTTGCCGCTATTGGTGGAATTTTATTTTGGAAATGGAATTCTGTAGAGCCAGCCTATTCCAAACAAGTTTTGATTATCCAACCGGACGCTCCGCTTGAGTTTCGAGATGGGCGAGTCAGAGAAACAATGGAAGCACTGATGAATCGAATTGAAAGGCTTGTGATTGAAGGCTCTGATTCCAAAAGACCTGACTTGATTGTGCTTCCTGAATCTGGTGTTCCCTTTTACTCTACACGAAATGCACTCGAAACTACGAGTTATGATTTGATTTACTGGGCAAGGTTTGAGTCTTTGATTTATCAACTGAGTAATCGTTTTAAGACAAACTTTTATTTTAACGAACTAGATGCGTCATTCGCAGACAATAAACCTTCTAAGGAAAATTTACGTTTTCACAATAGCTCTACTTTGTTTGATCCAAATGGAAATCGAGGAGAGTTTTATCGAAAGTCTTACTTGCTTGCATTTGGCGAATACATTCCGTTTGGCGAAACTTTTCCAATTCTCTACGATATCATTCCTCAAATAGGAAGATTTATTCCTGGCGAAGAACAAAATCTCATTACCTATTTCAAAAATAAAACAGAGGTTACGTTTAATAAGCCGCAACTCAAATGGGTAGATTCCAGTTTTATGAATATGCAAGCGCATCGCGACTACTATAAGGAAAATATTTCCGAGTTAGAGTCTGCTGGAAAATTTCTTCCGTTAATTTGTTACGAAGTAATTTTACCAGAATTCGTTCGCAAATTTTACAAAACCGAAATGCCTGATTTTATTGTGAATATTACCAATGACAAGTGGTATGGAAAAACAGTAGAGAGTTACGAACACTTAGAACTTGCAAGACTTCGCTCCATCGAGTTTCGTCGTTGGATGGTGCGTTCTACAAATTCAGGAACTTCGGCATTTGTAGATCATATGGGTAGAATCGTAAACAACACCATGACCGATTTGGGAACTAGCGAATACTATTCTAGTCGAGTGGATGTAATTTCTTCCGCACCTACTTTCTATGTGCGTTTTGGAAACCTACTTGTCTGGCTATTCATTGTTATCTGCTCTGGCTATTTCGGATGGAAGGTTTATCGAAAAAGATAATGAGCTATTTGCCACAGAGGCACCGAGACACAGAGTTATGGAGAGATGAATATAGAAGAAATAATCTCAGTCTCTTCGGAGTTTATTGTCTACTGCTTATGTTGAACCGACAGCATTACAAAACCTCACCAACCCTCTACTCTGTGCCTCCGTGTCTCTGTGGCAAAAAATCCCCTCACCCCAAAAACCTATCCTTTAACTCAGATGTCGGCATACGACAAGAGTCCGATTTTCCAAACCATCGGTAGCGGTTACGGGCTATATACTCATAGATAAAATCACGCAAAGAAGTAGGAAAAATTTTTCCAATGGAAATGAGATTGTAAATTCCATCAAGGTGTAATGCAATGCGAAGTACTGCATCAGATTTGGTATAAAAAATTCCATTTTCAAAATAAATAATTGAATTTAGGGAGTTTAGTTCATTTTGAATTTCTTCATTTAACGGTAGTAAGCCTCTTTTAGTATGAAGTTTATAATCTTTATTTTCTTTGGAAACCAAGGTTTGAGCAAATGCAGATTGCAATGATGCAAACTTAAACTTCTTTTGGGAATCCCTATCAATGACAAAATTTACGGAAGCATTACAAAGATTGCATACTCCATCGAATAAAATGATTTTGTCCATACTCCTTTAGACAGATAGAATAACAGACAGTGGGTAGTTACCACTGTCTGTTATTCTATCTTGTTTATCTTTAAATTTTTTCTTCCACTAAATCTATTTCTACTTGCATAAGTTCTTATACTCCTTATTGTTTGTCGAATGGAAATAGAGGCTAAATTAGAAAAACCTAGTATAGTAAATGGAACCCGTCAAATCAACAATCTGTTGATCAAAATGAAAACCCCACCAGCAGTACACCTTCCCCAAAGGCAACCTCTTGTGATAGGGCTTGCAATTGACAAAAGTTGGTCAATGAAAGGCGATAAAATGGAAGCTACCATTGAAGCGGCATGTTCGCTTGTCAATTGGCTTACTCGGCATGACTACTTGACTGTAATTGCTTATTCTGCCGACGTGCAAGTGGTTCAACCTCTAATTCAGCTCAAAGAAAAATCTGCTGTAATTGATAAAATTCGCTCTATTCAAGTGGCAACTTCTACAAATTTAAGTGGTGGTTGGTTACAAACTCTCCGTGCTGTAGAGTCGGCTGGAATTCCTAACGCCTACAAACGTGTCATTTTACTTACCGATGGTCAAGCTACTCTTGGAATAAAAGACCCTGCCCAATTTATCCAAATCGCAAGTGACCATATTTCTCGAGGTGTTTCTACTACGACTATTGGTTTTGGCGAAGACTTTAACGAAACGTCTCTACGAGATATTGCGGTTAATGGTGGCGGAAATTTTTATTATGTAAGTAGTCCAGAACAAACTTCNNAAATTAAAGTTTGCTCCTAATGTCAAAATGCTTGAGATTTACAACGATTATCCGTTCCAAGCAAATGATGATGGAAGTATTTCTATTCAATCCGGTGATGTAAGAGCAGACGATACACGAAATATAGTTATGTCTTTAGAAATTGATGCCGAAAGACCAATCGATGCTTCTGATTTAGTTAGCATTGACGTTTCATTCTATAATCTTTTCGAAAAGATGCGCTTAGATAAAGCAAGTCGTATGGTTCCACTAGTTAAGGGTGCAAAAGAAGTAGAAGCTGATAAAGAAGTTGTAGTAGAGAGATTAGTAACTTCTTCTGCTAAGACTGTAATTAAAGCAGGAAGACTTATCAAAGAAAATGATATTAGTATGGCTCGCACACTTCTCCAAGCAGCCATTGAGCGAGTAGAGGATAGTGTTAAATTATCCCCTGACGTGCTAAGCCCAATTTTACAACGTCTTAAAAATATCGAAGTGAAACTCAGAGAAAATGCAGCCACTGCAAGTAAACATTTTATGGCAGAGGGAACAGACTTATACAGCAGAATGGACATCATTGATACTGGTGGTGTAGAAGTGCATGATCGTATTTTTGAATACAGAGTCATTGGAGATATTGATCTTTATAAATGCCCTGATATCAAAGGGACTGTTCAAGCTCAAATGCGTGACGGTTATCGTTTCGTAATCTTTGATTTAAGTGATTGTAAGTTCATCGACTCATCTGCTATTGGAGCTTTTATCCAAATGGTTGGATGGTTACGTAAACGTGGTGGCGAATTCATCGTTACAAACATAGTAGATAGTGTTCGTAAGGTATTTACCATTACCCGCTTAGAAAATCATATTCGAGTAGCTCACTCAATGGAAGAAGCAAGAGATATAGTAGAATCAATCATCTCCGCAACTTCTAGATAAATATTAACAGCGGGTTTTAGCCCGCTGTCCCAATCAAATTTAATCCTTAATAAAATTTCTCGCGTTCTTGATTCGTTTTGCGCGAATGCGTGCGAGTTTTTGCATTTGTCTGCTGTTTAAAAGTTCTCTAGCTTTAAGACCAAAATCGGGAAGTTGTGATTCACTGGTTAGGTTTGCATAAGATAAATTGTTTTTTGCGAAGGAACTTTTTAAGTTCTCATCCATGTCTGAATAATACATATCCGCCTCCGTGCGTGTTTGAATTATATTGTGTGTGTTATATATGTTGTAAGGACAGTAAACTTTCATCCTTGAAACGTCTAGTTGTCCTAATAATACTATCGAATGAAATAAAAAATACTTAACACAAAAAAAATAATTGTACAATTTCTGTACCGATTTATGCTGTACAAAAATAAAGATTCTCTATCAGACATAATATGTGTATCAAACTAGTTAATAATACAGGCAAAAAAGAAGGAAGATTCGTAATGTACGAATATGGAACTGATCTTTTCGGTTATATCTACCTTGATAAGTTCAAAGGAAGAGATCGTGGTAAACTTGTGGGTCGTTGGATTCTCAAAGATCTGGGAAGTTTGGTCAGAACTTTGGATCTCGAAATTTACAGACGAGAAGTCGAAAACTACGAAAACGTGAATGCGGCTTAATTCCAGCGAATTTTTACAAAGAAGAATTCAAAAACTTTCCAAGATGCTCACTCGAATTAAAAAAAAGTTAAATCGACTGAGCATCACCCGCCTCATTTGCTTTGGTGTTTTTTTATCGTTATCTCTCACCTATTATCTAAGCAGAACGGATAATTACTATTATCTACTACCAATTCTATTTTCCTTAGCTCTTTTTATCGGACTTGTTTTCTACTATCGAAAAATTGAATATTTTAAACTTCGATTAGTTTCCTATGAAAATTTATTGAAGCGAGAAACTCTTCGAGCAGAATTTAAGTTAGATACATTTTATGACTATGATATAGCGATTAATAAATATGATCTAAAAAATCATTTCCACAAAGACTTAGGAGTCTCCGGTAAAAATGGATTATTCACGTATTTAAACACAACAAAAACCGTAGGAGGCGAAAAACTTTTTTTAGAAAACTTACTTCGTTTAAAACTAGAGAGTTTAGAGAAAATTTTAAGTCGACAAAAACTAGTAAAAGAAATTTCTTCTAAAAAATACCTACCTATAAAAATTTTACGAATACTAGAAGAAGCACATTTAGAAGAATCGTCAGATAAGATTCACCTAGCACCACTTTTTCAATACCACAGTAAGTTTTTTGAAACAAAGAAAATCTTGAGTCTGATTTATAAACCTTATATCATTATTGTGTGGCTAATAAGCATTTTTCTCTTTCTACTGGATTTGCCATCTATTAGTTTTAGTCTTTTCTTTATTAATACGATTTTATTTATTCTAAATAGAAAAGAAACAAGTCATGCTTTGAAGTCTTTTAAGAATATCCAAGAAGAAATCCCTGCACTGGAAAAACTTGCTTCTTATTTGTCTGGATCATCTTTTCAACTAGATATAAACTTCTCTGTTGTGGATAAAGTCGAGACAAAGAAAATGTTTAGAAAACTAGACAAGATTATAACTAGAATTTCGATTCAAAATGCTCCGCTCATTCATTTTACTTTAAATATGCTTTTTCTTTGGGACTTATGGCAATTAACCGCGTTGGCGAAATGGCAAAAGGAATACAAAGAAAAGATTAAAACTATTTCAGAAAATATTGAGACAATAGATTCCATTCTACCATTTGTGGTATTAAAATTTCACAACCCTCAATACCAATTTCCAGAAATTGATTCTAAGTTTGCTGAATTATCTGCGGTAAATATGGGTCATCCGTTAATCACTAGTTCGCACAGAGTTTCTAATCCTCTAAAAAAAATTAAAACCGGAGAAAGTTTAATTATTACTGGTTCAAACATGTCTGGAAAAACAACCTACCTTAGAACAATCGGACTGAATGTTCTTCTTGGACTTTGTGGCTCTCCAGTCTCTGCGGATAAGATGGAGTTTCCGCCAATGGAAATTCTTTCTAGTATAAAAAATGAAGACTCTTTGGAAGAGGGGATTTCTTTTTTCTACGCGGAAGTGAAACGAATTGCGCATATTCTCAATCGAACTAAAGAAGAAGGAAAGTATCTAATTCTACTCGATGAACTACTAAAAGGAACCAACACCCGTGAGCGTTTGATTGCATCAAAGGCAATTGTGCAAAAACTCATGAAGTCGAATTCGGTTGTTTTTATCACCACACATGACGTAGACCTAGCAATCAAAACAAAAAAACAAAAAGTAGCCCATTTTACTGAAACAGTCAAAGACAACCGAATGAGTTTTGATTATAAAATTAAAGATGGAGTGATTCGCTCTACAAATGCTCTTAGAATTCTTGCGATTGAGAATCTAGATTTAGACCTATAAAAGTCTTGACCTAGTGTATGATTAGCAAAATTCTATGTAGATATGGACAAAATCTCACGACTTTCTTCTTTTTTACGCGACCGCTATTTTGACAATGTGAAAGCACATAGAATTCTTTCTGCAGAAGAAGGAATTTATTCTGAGTTTCCAACTAGTCTTCATAAGTCATTACGAACTGTTTTAAATTCTAGCGGCATACAAAAGTTATACGGTCATCAGGTTTCCGCTTTTGATTCGATTTCTTCCGGAAAAGATACTCTCATGGTCTCAAGAACTGCAAGTGGGAAGACACTTTCCTTTTTACTTCCAATTCTAAACGATTACGTTACCGCAAAACAACCATTTACCACACTTTTACTTTATCCGACTAAAGCCCTTTCGCGTGACCAGGAAGGAACTCTCGGAAAGCTCATGAGTGAGGTGGCTAAGGGCAAAAAGATGGGAACCTTCGACGGAGACACTCCCAAAGAAGAGCGTGAGAAGTTAAAAGACAATGCTGATTTTATAATCACAAATCCTGACATGCTCCACTCAGGAATTTTACCAAATCACAATCGCAAATGGAAAAATTTTCTTTCTCGTTTGAAATACATTGTAGTCGATGAAGTGCATACTTATCGAGGATCGTTTGGTTCTCATGTAGCAAATGTATTTAGCAGGCTAATTCGTATTTGTCGATTTCATGGAGCTAATCCTATTTTTATTTGTTCGTCGGCTACTGTTGGTAATCCGGCTGAGCATGTGGAGGCGTTATTCCAAAGAAATTTTGCAATCATTGACAATGACACGTCTCCTCGCCCCAAGAGAGATTTATTTTTTCTAAATCCGTCTTTATTTAAAAGTATCGGTGGAGAGATGTATCGAAAAAGTCCAGCGTCTATTTCTGTTCCTTTGATTCGATTTGCGGCAGAGAATGATATTCGTACGATTTGTTTTTGTCGAGCACGCCAAGAAGTAGAACGCCTGTATACCGCAGTGATAGATTCGGCTCCCCATCTTCGTTCTAAGGTGAAACCTTACAGAGGAGGACTATTACCAAACGAACGTCGTCAAATCGAAGAGGACTTGTTTTCAGGAAAAATCAATACTATTATTTCGACTAACGCATTGGAACTAGGAATTGATATTGGGGATTTAGATTTATGTATTCTTTCAGGACACCCGGGAACACTTGCCAGTTTTTGGCAGCAAGCTGGACGAGTTGGCAGAAAGGGCAAGGCTGCGTCTATCGCATTTATCGCCAAGGATTCACCAATCGACCAGTATATGGTAAATCATCCCGAGTTTGTCACAAGCGCACCTGTTGAAGAAGCATGGCTATCATCGCATAATCCGTATATCATCCTACAACACTTGCCTTGTGCGGCGTACGAATATCCATTGCAAATGGAAGAGTCTCACTACGCAGGGGATACTTATGATTCTGCGGTAGATGTGCTTGTGAAAAATTTAACTTTAAAACCCTATCATGAATCTTTTCGTTATAATCTCCAGAATTATCCCGCGATGGGTGTAAATCTTCGTGGAATGACTGACTACAACGTAGATATTTACCACGATGGAAAAGTAATTGGCGAAATAGATCCAATTAGTGCGAGAGCTGCACTACATAAAGATGCGATTTACCAACATCTAGGAAAGAGGTATATGTCTATTAACCTCGATTTGGAGAAAAAATTATGTGAGGTGGAACTTGTAAATGTTGACTATTATACTGAGGCTGTTTGGGAAACGATGATTGGTATGACCGAGATTGACGAAACTAAAACTCTACAAGGTTCCCTTCTGAACTTTGGAGAAGTAAATGTAAACAAACAACCCAAACTTTACAAAAAAATCAAAGAGCGAAGTCACGAAAACATTGGCTATGGTCCGATTACTCTTCCAGCTTTTATTTATGACACAACCGGACTTTGCCTTTATCCGCCACCTGCTTGGTTGAAAGCTTTGGAAGCGGTTGATAAACGTTATACGGAAGCTGGAATGTATGGACTGAGCTACATTCTAAAGCGTTCTGCGCCAAGTCTTTGTATGGCGGATGTAAGTGATATTCACACAGATGTTTCTCTTAGCGAAGTGACCCGCAATGAGTGGAAATCCGCTCTTTACCTCTACGACGCTCACGAAGGTGGAGTTGGGTATGCGGAGAAAATCTATGACAAAATCACAGACGCACTCGAACTTTGCCTCGCTATCATAGACGAATGCGAATGCGAAGCTGGCTGTCCTTCTTGTGTCACAGCTAACCCAACTGGACTAGAAAATCGCGACTTACAAGATCTGCTCCAAGAATCAAATGCCTCTGTTGCTTGCACGAGAAGTTTAATTCAAGTTCTACTAACGGGTAATGTAGAGTTACCGCAAATCATTCTACATAGTCATCCTTCTCCCAAAAAAGTAGAACAAGTTGTTCCTGATCCAGAGAAAGTAAAGTTAGAAAATCGG
>DDBL01000045.1 GCA_002333425.1 Leptospiraceae bacterium UBA2033 | reverse complement strand
GACTTTTTTGTGATGAGTAGACTTTTGAAATCAGTAACTTGTTCTTGCAGTTCTTCAAGGGTTTCTTGGGTTGAGGTTTCTTCTTCGGTTTTAGAAATTTCTTCTGTTAATTTGAGAGTAATCGAGATTAGCTCCTCTCTTAGTTCTTCTGAATTTCCATTTCGGTTTTCTTCGATCCATTCGACGTATTCCCAAATGTTTTTTCCTATTTCATCATCCCCAAATATAGATTGATTTTCTTTGAGTTTAAAAAAATCCATTTTTAGAGCCAGAGCTATCACAGCAAAAATTCCAGCAAAATGGAGCTTAGGCTCTTCTATTTTATTTTGAACAATTCTCAGAATATCTAAAAGTAGGGGCAAATCTTCCATTGCCGGTTTGTAATTTCTAAGCAGATTTGTAATAACTAAAACTTCATACGATGCAAAATCATTTTCCTTTACTTCTTTGTGTAAACTTTCGACTACAGTTTTGAATATCTCAGGCTCTTCTGGGAATACATACGCTAACAGTTTGTGAGCCTTTAGCCCTGCATCTGGGTCAGACAAAAGCTCCAAAAGTCTTTCTTTGTTTATAATAGGTTTCATACTACTCATCTTTTTTGGATAGGAATTTTAGAAATTCTTCTTCTGGGACTGCTTTGCTCTTATAAAAACCTTGGTACAAATCGCAACCACAAGAACGTAAAAATTCTAATTGTTCTTTTGTCTCAACTCCCTCGGCTAGTACTTTTAGTCTGAGTGTATGCCCCATTGCAACTATCGTTGCTGCAATTTCCATATCGTCTTGGTTTTCGGGAATATCGTCTACAAAACTTTTGTCAATTTTTAAAACATCCAGAGGAAATCGTTTTAAGTGGGCTAATGAAGAGTAACCGATACCGAAATCATCAATTGCTAATTTTATATTCATAGCTCGAAATTGATTTAGAGTTTTAATTGCTTCTTCTTCTCTATCCATTAACGCGCCTTCGGTGATTTCGAATTCTAAGAACTCAGATGGATATTTTGTTTCTTTTAAAATTCTTTCTACTAACGTTACAATATTTCCATGAATAAATTGTCGTGGAGAAAGATTGACTGCTATTGGAACTAGATTATAACCTGCTTGTTGCCATTTGTAACCCATCTCACAAGTTCTTTGTAATACCCATTCTCCAATACTTCCGATAATCCCACTTTCTTCTGCAATCGGAATAAAATCGGCTGGGGATATAAATCCATCAATTGGATCTCTCCAACGAACCAATGCTTCTGCCCCAACTATATTTCCAGTATTTATATTTACTTGAGGTTGGAAGTAGACTTTGAGCTCATTTCTATCAACTGCCTTTCGTAGTCTCGTCTCTATAGAAAGACGATTTCGAATGGAAGCTGTTATGCTGGAATTATAATATCTAAATATTCCCCTTCCTTCTTTTTTGGCTTGGTAAAGGGCTGCATCGGCATTTTGAAATAATTCATCTACTGTTTTTCCCTGGTCGGGGTAAATGCTAATTCCTACACTTGCTCCAAGAAAAATTTCTGTTCCATTGGTGAGATAATAAGGCTCCGAAATAGATTCTACTAATTCTTGCGCTAGCCTTCCTGCTTTTTCAAGAGTCTCTAAGTCTTCGATCAAAACCATAAATTCATCTCCACCAAGTCTTGCTAGTGTATCTTTGTCTGAGAGTTTTTGATCCATTCGAAGAGCAGTAAGTTGCAAAATTTCATCGCCAACAGGATGACCGTAACTATCATTCACATCCTTAAATCGATCTAAGTCGATGAGAAGAATCGCTAAACTTTTGTCGTTTGCTAAACTAATCATTGCATGTTTTAGTCTGGATTGAAACATGAGGCGATTGGGAAGATTGGTGAGCCAGTCATGGTGCGCTAAATAATCCAAATCATCTTGCGCTGCTTTGATTTTTGTTATATCAGAAAATACTCCTACATAACTAAGCGTATTACCTTGTTTATCTTTTACAGCACTGATTCCTAAAAGTTCTGGATAGACTTCCCCATTTTTTTTTCTATTCCAAATCTCTCCTCTCCATTTACCATCGGTTAATAGACAATTCCACATGTCTTCGTAATAAGCTTTATCCTGTTTTCCTGAATTTAATATACGAGGATTTTTTTCTAAAATTTCTTCAATAGAATAACCAGTTACAGAGGTAAACGCGGGATTAACCGCTTTGATATTTCCTGAAGCATCTGTAATCATAAGTCCTTCCATTGTATTATCAAATACTGTTGCTGCTTGTCTGAGATGATCTTCTTGTTCTTTCATATTGTTTACATCTAAAACAGATCCGATGTATCCTGCAAAGTCACCATCTTCTCCCAAACGAGGAACGCCACGATTGATTACCCAGCGATAACTTCCGTCTCTATATTGAAATCTATATTCCAATTCAAACGGTTCTTTTTTTTCAAATAAATCTAGAAAAACCTCTCTGTATTTTATTATATCATCTGGATGAATTCCCTCGAGCCAGCCAGTATTTAATTCGTCTTCAAGATTTCTTCCACGAAATAAAAGCCATTGTTTGTTTACATAGGTACAATGTTTATTTGTGTCAGTTACCCAAATTAATACAGGAGCAAAGTCTGCCATAATTCTAAAACGTTCTTCACTTTCTTTTGTTTTTCTTTGGGCTTC
Organism: Leptospiraceae bacterium UBA2033; assembly: GCA_002333425.1. Lineage (GTDB taxonomy): Bacteria > Spirochaetota > Leptospiria > Leptospirales > Leptospiraceae > UBA2033. Next base: position 19,279 of record DDBL01000045.1, on the reverse strand, counting down.
AAATAAGTTTAATGCCATTTCGATAGAGGAGATTAAAAATGTTTCACCAGAATTTTTAATGACATAACCATAGCGGTTAATATGTCTTACGCGCTCTACAATTTCTCTTTCAAAATGAGATGTTAAAAAGATGATAGGGATATTTTTGGTTTTTAGAATTTCTTCTGCAGTTTCGGCACCGGACATACCTTTACCCAATGCAAAGTCCATTAAGATTAAATCTATAGAGTCATCATTTTTTAGTATTTCCAGTGCTTCTTCACCACTGGTTGCATTGATTGCTTCAAAGCCATTCTTTTTTAGAACGGTCATTTCAGCCATTGCGATGATAACTTCATCTTCTACTAGAAGGATTTTTTTATTTCTCATTGTATTAGAAAAGGATTAAACGCTTTTTTACATATAGAATGAATTTCCATCTTAAATCAATTAAAATTCATGAATAGGATTCTGCAAATTGCAAGGAGTATTTGTAACTACTCAGTATAAAAAANNTAGTTATTATTGTAATACAATATAGAAATTGAACCCAAATATTTCATTGGCTCTCTTTAATTCGACGAATAGCAATAAAAATAGCGCAATCACATTATTCTCTGTGCCTCTGTGGCAAACCACACTGAGTAGTTACGAATATTTTAGGATAACAATGTAATGTTGCTTCCTAGTGGTCGCAACATTATTTGCTTATTTGTGATAATCTTATAGTTTATAAGTAACTGCTAAGTAAATGTTTTGAAGTATGGTAGAAGTTGAATTTTTGTAAAATATGGAATTTAAAACTGTCTCTTCTATGTCAATATTCACATTATTATTAACCGATGAAAATGAAATTGGTACATCAGTGTATCGTGAATAAGAAGTTCTCAACTCCTCTCCTCTATACCCAACTCGTAATCCTAAAGCTCCAAAACTATGTTGATAACCTAAGTCAATTACAGAGCCTCTCACTTCTTGTGTTGCATTTTTGATTAAAGTTGTAGATCCACCAACAAAGTTATTTCCAGCAAATACAGATAGTTTATTGAAATCGCCACTGCTTCTAATTTGTCCAAGGATTGGAGAATCCATCGCAAACTCAAAGTAAACCGAAGAAGCTTCATTGATTTTATAAAGAAGATTTACTCCAATAAAACCAGCCCAAGTGTTGTGATTGTGAGATGTTTCTCTAAATCCAACCGCGTTGTTGCCTAGATAAAGTCCTGATTCTCTTAGATCGGTTGCAAAATTTCTGAATTGAAATTTAGGAGTTACTAGTAATTGTCCAAAGGCTAATTGATAACCTACGTTCAAATCAAGATTCTTAAATGCTAAGTCAGCATTGTGAAGTCCGATTCCACCACCGTTAATGCTTACAAAATCGTATTTTGGGTTATAACCAGTGAAGGCTAATCCCGGTATGCCGCGCATCTCAGCGCCTAACAGCAATGAACCAGGTCCAATTCCACTGATGTAATAATCAAGCCCGATTGGATTTAGAAGATAGATGTTATTTGATCTATTCCAAGCTGTATTGAGTTGACCAAAATTAAATCCAGAGAGTAAATCATCTGTAAAATATTTGTCTTCTAATTCAATTTTTTCTTTGGCTGCTAACAGTCCCCAAAGCCCACCTTTTAAGGTGAGTCCAGATTGTGTTCCCGAGCTAGAATTATTGTCATTCGCATAAACGGAAATACTGAAAATAATCATCAATCCAACTAGGATTAATTTGGTATTTTTAAAAATTTTAGAATTCATTTTTCCTCCAAAGTATCTTTTTTTCCATTTTTATAGACTTGGGATTTTAGAATATCGTAATTAATCTCTCTAGTAGGTGTTAAATTCGTTTATTTTAATGTGGCAAATCGCATACAGAGTAATCGCACTTTTTTGGTAAAAGTTATTGCCACAGAGGCACAAAGGCACGGAGAGAATCAAAGAGAGTCTATTTCATAAAATGCTGTCTATTTAAGTAATATAGTATTAGTTATTATTGTAATACAATATAGAAATTGAATCCAAATAATTTCATTGGCTCTCTTTAATTCGACGAATAGTAATAAAAATAGCGCAATCCCATTATTCTCTGTGTCTCCGTGCCTCTGTGGCAAACCGTTACCTTTTTTGTTTTATAGTCGTTTTTACCTATGAACTTTGTTACTACTATTGAATCTCATGAGTGATACCCGTAATACATATAAAATTTAGAGAAATTCAATTTACAAATATGTCCAAAGTTTTAGTTTGCGATTATGAGTAAGATAAAATCCGATTACGTTTTACACCCTTGGCACGGAATTTCTCCCGGCGCTAAAATTCCAGATGAAGTAGATGCATTCATTGAAATGTTACCTACTGATACAGTTAAATATGAAGTGGATAAAAAATCAGGTTACATTCGCCTGGATAGACCACAGAAATATTCCAATCACTGTCCTTCCTTGTATGGATTTATTCCACAAACCTTTTGCGGCGAAAAAGTTGCTAAGTTTTGTATGGATAAAACTGGCAAAAAAGATATTGAAGGTGATGGAGATCCTTTAGACATATGCGTGTTAACCTCTAGTGCAATCACACATGGAAATATTTTGATGAGTGTTGTGCCAATAGGCGGCATGCGGATGATTGATAAAAATGAAGCAGACGACAAAATCATAGCAATCCTCAAAGGGGATTCGATTTTTGGTCATATGCAGGATATTCATCATTGCCCCGCAGACTTGATTAATAAATTAAAACATTACTTTTTGACTTACAAGGTTATGCCAGATCAAAGTGATCCCCCTTTAGTCGAAATTACAGGAGTTTATGGTGCACAAGAAGCAAAACAAATTATTCAAACATCTCTTCAGGACTACAAAGATAAATTTTCAAAATAGAATGAATTTTTTCTTCCTTCTATTCTTTCTAGTTTTTATTCCTTTGTTTTCACAGTCGGTTAAGTCAGTTCCAAATACTAAATCAACTGTGGGAAAAAAGGAATCAGCAGATACTACAAAGAAAGAAATTCCCGTTCCAAAGGATTTGTATTCCGTGGAAGATTATGGGGATATAGAAAAAAAAATCCAAACATGGAGCCTCGAAGAAATCGAAGCTTATGCAACTGCGAATAATCCACTTTATCTCGCAGAAAAGCAGAATATCGGAATGGCTCGTGGGGATTTGATTACTGCTGCCCTTTATCGAAATCCAGTTGTTGCCTACCAACAGCAATTTATTCCAATGAATATCCGAGAAACTGGAACAAATTATGGACCGACTGCAGGAACTAGTGGGGGTGGGTTTCAAGTTTTTCAGCAGCAGGTTCCTGGTGGAGCTGGGGGATTACAAGAAATAGCCCCTTCTGTTTCTTGGGAAACAGATTTTGGGATTATTCGTAATCAAAAGATAAAAGTAGCAAGCCAAGGATTTCAAGCTCAGATTGCACAATTTGCTGATTTTGATAGGTTATTTAGACTGAGACTCAGACAAAATTATTGGCTTCATCTTTATATTACCGAGCTAATTGATTTTCAAAAAGAGTTTTACGAAAACTACAATGACCTTCTGGAGTTAAATAAATTTCGTGCGGATAAAGGTGATATTGCGGTGCTGGAATATGACCGCTTGCAGTTAGAAAGAATTCGAATCGAAAAAGACTACAAAGATGCAGATATTCTTCGTGCTCAAATAGCAAAAGAATTACGATTTTTAATTGGGATTGCACCTAGTAATCATATTTTGCATTTCAAAGGAAATTTAAAATACTTTACCACGGAAGAGTTGGGGCTAAACCTGAGTAACTTCAATATTGAAGACCGACCCGATTTACAAGCGCTCAAATCTAGAGCAGTACAAAATAAACTTGCAATCGATCTCAAAAAGAAAGAGGGTTACACTCCCTATGTGAATTTTGGTGGTGAAGTTCGATTAAAGGGTAATGAGCAGTATGCGGGAATTTTTGCTAGTGTTCCTTTGAAGATATTTGACCGTAACCAAGGTGAAATTCTGAAAGCAGAAGAAAATTATAAAAAAAGTCAGTTAGAAGTAGAATCCAAACGTAAACAAATTTACGCAGAAATTCGTGCCGCATTACGAGAAGTAAACTCCAGGGAGGAGTTACTCTTAAATTACCGCGAGATTAAATTATTAGAGAAGAACAAAGATGTACAAGAGAAATACCGCCTTGCCTATATTCGTGGAGCGTCTAATCTTGTCACATTTTTAGAAGCAGAAAAAAACTATCTTACCGTGCTAAAGGGTTATTTTGAACAATTGTATCTATACTATAATTCAATTGAGAACTTTAGAGCTGCGATCGGCAAACTGGGGAATGTAAATGAGTAAACGAGAAAAATTAATCGAATTCGGGAAAAATATTAACAAGTATTGGTATTTGGCATTTTTAGTGTTAGTAGTGGGGATATTTATGATTTACCAGAAAGTAACTTCAAAAGCCCCAAAACAAGAAGCACAAGCAGAATCAAAGGACAAACGAATTTTTATTCCCGAAGAAATTTTAAAATCACATCCACTTTCGTATGTAAAACTTCGAGAGAGAGGTTTTTACGAAGAAATTGTCCTTCCTGGGAAAGTTTCTTATGACCTAGAGAATTTAGCAAATGTTGGATCAAGAGTGACAGGGCGGATAACGGCTGTTTACGTCAAAGAAGGGGATCATGTAAGAGCAGGAAGTCCTCTTGCTACGATTTCTTCCGTTGAACTTAGTAATGCACAATCTAGTTATCTAAAGTCCAAAGTTCGTTTAGAGGCGTTGAAAATACAAGCCCAACGTGCCAATGAACTTTTTGAAAAAAAAATCATCTCTGCTAGAGAATTTGAGATTGCCAATATGGAATACAAAACTGTTAAAACTGAAATGGAAACTAGTTATAATACATTAGAGATATTTGGTTTAACAAAGTCCGAAATCCAAGGATTGGAATCTGGAAGCCAAAAGCAGCAAAATCTAATTATCCGCAGTCCTATCAGTGGAACTGTTACGGACAGAAAAGCTATTAACGGACAATCAGTCAACCACGAAGAAAATCTTTTTGTGGTGGCAGATTTGCGCAAACTCTGGATTTTGCTCGATGTATACGAAAAAGATTTATACTCAGTAAAAATAGGAGCAGAATCTTCTGTTTATACATTGGGCGATAAACCAGAAACTGTCAAGGCTTATGTTGCCCATGTAAGTGAAGTAATCGACCAAGTTAAACACACCGCAGAAATTCGTTTAGAAGTAAACAACGCAGAGTCAAAGTTAAAACCAGGACAGACCATCAGTGCCAAAGTACAGGGACTCATCTCTGAAAGTAAATCGCGCAAAATCATGGTTGTCCCCGCAGAGGCAGTTCACAAAATTGAAGGTAAGTCGATTGTGTTTCTTGCCAATCCAGATGGTTCATTTGAAGCAAAGGAAGTTGTCACAGGCGAAGCAATAGATGATGATATTGAAATTAAATCTGGTATTCCACAAGAAAGAAATGTGGTTAGCGAAGGTTCATTTGTCTTAAAGAGTGAGTATTTAAAATGATTGAATCCCTCATTGCTTTTTCTATTCGTAAACGTTTTGCTGTTATTGTAGTTACTGCTATTATATCTCTCATAGGACTCTATAACGCAATTCATCTTTCGGTAGATGCAGTTCCTGATGTTACGAACGTGCAGGTATCCGTTGTTACCCCCTCACCCGGGCTGTCTCCCATTGAAGTAGAACAGTTTATCACATATCCTGTAGAAATTGCGATGACTGGTCTTCCAAACGTAGAAGAGATTCGTTCCATTTCTAGAACTGGTGTGAGTAGTGTTACGATTGTATTTAAAGACCATGTGAATATTTGGTTCGCAAGACAATTAATCAATGAAAGATTAAAGGATGTTGAAAATGAAATTCCCCCGGGTTATGGAACTCCCGGTTTATCACCAGTAGCCACAGGTCTTGGGGATATTTATGAGTTTGTGCTAACTTCTGATCGACATAGTCCGATGGAACTGAGAACTTACATGGACTGGGAACTCTCCAGAAAAATTAAATCACTCCCCGGTGTGATTGATGTAAATACGATTGGTGGAGAAGTCAGGCAATATCAGATTTTGATTGATCCAAGAAGACTAGCTGTTCATAATATTACATTTTCTGATTTACTGGATAGACTCCAAGAAGTGAATCGAAATGCGGGTGGTGGATATGTAATGAAGGGGAATGAACAAATTGTAATTCGAGGAGAAGGTCAATTCAAATCCTTAGAGGAACTTGCCAATACTGCCATACATACGGATAAGGATGGTATTCCTCTACTTCTTGGAAATATCGCCACAGTAAAAATTGGTCCTTCTATTCGATTTGGGCTTATTACCAAAGGTGGACAAGGAGAAGTAGTGGGTGGGACTGTGATGATGCTCATTGGGGAAAATTCCCGAGAAGTTGTCCAGGTGATTAAAGATAGAGTTGAGGAGTTAAAAAAAGATCTTCCGGAGGGAATGAAAATTGAGCCTTATTACGATAGATCTGAATTTATCAATCGTGCTCTAAAAACTGTTTTTATAAACCTAGCCGAAGGTGCTATTTTAGTATTTGTTGCTTTGATTATTTCCCTTGGGACAGTAAAAGGGGGAGCGTTAGTCGCTTCAGCTATTCCCATTTCTATGTTAATTGCCGTTATCTTCATGCGGCAAATCGGTGTTGTAGGTAACTTGATGAGCCTTGGTGCTCTTGACTTTGGTTTACTTGTGGATGGACCGATTGTAATGTTGGAATCTGTTATGGCTGGGTTCATTGCAAAAAAGTCCATGTTTCCCGATACGATAGACGACGTCGAGAAACGAATTCGATCTGTGGAGTTGATTCAGAGTAGCTGCATTCGTGTTGCTAGGGCGGCGGCTTTTTCGGTTGCCATTATTATGCTTGTTTATTTACCACTGATGGTGCTCGAAGGAGTGGAAGGTCGGATGTTTCGTCCGATGGCAATTACAGTTGCGTTGGCGTTAGCCGCAGCTCTTTTGTTTTCGCTTACTACTTTTCCTGCCGGAGTTTCTTATCTTTTTGAAAATCCAGAATTTCATCATAGTCATTATTGGGATGTGCTAGAAGAAAAATATAAAATCTTTTTGGACTTTGGTCTTTCAAAAAGAAAGGAAGTTGTAATTCTTTCTATTGGAGTATTTGTATTTTCCCTAATAGCTGGTATGACACTCGGTGCGGAATTTCTTCCTCGTATTGATGAAGGTGAGTTGAACATAGATGTTAAGCGACTTCCTTCTACTTCGATTAATCATTCACGAGATTTGAATACTGAAATTGAAAAAGTTTTAATGGAATTTCCCGAAGTCATTAGTGCCATCTCAAAAACGGGTCGTGGGGAATCTGCGGCTGAGCCCGTTGGAACAGACGAGGGTGAGATGATGATTAAACTCAAGGACAAAAAGGAATGGACTACCGCCAAAGATAGAGAAGAACTCATGACAATCATGAAGGAAAAAATTCTATCGAGTGTTCCTTCTAGTTATATCAGTATGTCCCAACCAATCGAAAATAGGGTTAACGCCTTATTAGCCGGTTCCAAGGCAGATATTGTCATCAAGGTTTATGGAGACGATTTAGTTCAGTTAAAAAAAATCGGTGAGAGTCTTGCAGATGTTTTAAAAGGAATACAGGGAACTGGAGATTTACGTGTACAAAGAGTACTTGGTCTTCCTCTTTTAGAAATTAAAGCGGACAGAGCAAAGATGGCACGTTATGGTGTATCGGCTAACGAGATGTTAGACATAGTGGAAACACTTAGAATTGGACGAAATGCAGGTAAAGTATTTGAAGGACTAAAACGGTTTGATCTGGTAGTACGATTGGATGTTGATTTTAGGGAAATTGAATTTATCGAAAATATTCCTGTAATGACTTCTTTTGGAAATACTGTTCCTCTAGGTCAAATTGCCAATATTAAAATTGAAGAAGGTCCTGCTTCTATTACAAGAGAGGCACTCAAGAGAAGACTTTTTGTGGAAGTAAATATTCGCGGGCGAGACCTTGTCAGTTATATCAACGAAGCAAAAGAAAAAACAGAAAAGATTACTTCTAGTTTGCCGGAAGGATATCATGTAGAGTGGGGTGGACAATTTGAAAACTTTACTCGCGCAAAAAACAGATTAGCCTTAGTTGTTCCAATTGCGATGGTGATTATTTTTTCTATGTTAATTGCTGCATTTGGAAGTGTGCGTTATGCGATAGGTGTTTTTATGGTTGTTCCTTTGGCAGTATCTGGTGGAATACTAAGTCTTGTTCTAAGGGGTTTACCATTTAGTATCCCTGCAGGTGTGGGATTTATCGCTGTTAGCGGTATCGCTGTGTTAAATGGAGTTGTATATGCTTCCGTTCTTCGAGAACAATTAGAGGAAGGAATTAAACTGTCTCAAGCGGTGATTAAAGCTTCTATTCTATCACTTCGACCTATTATGACTACTGAGTCCATTGCTGCGATAGGGTTTATACCCATGGCTATTTCGTCTAACGCAGGAGCGGAAGTACAAAGACCATTAGCAACTGTAGTGATTGGTGGGGTTTTGGTAGCTACACTTCTTTCTCGTTTACTACTTCCTATTGCGATGGAATATTTGTTAAAAAATTTACATCCTGACTTACCTGATTTGGAAGTAGAGCCAAGTGTTAATTCAGAAGATACAAAAAGGGAATCTCCAGAAGTTCAGGAGAAAAAGAAATCCCATCCTAAGAAAAAAGAAAAACATACACAGGTAGATATAGACTAGAATGTTAAATCTGAATCAGGCTGAATACAAAACGTTTCTGGAAAATGGAAATATCCTGATTCGAATTGAGGGGATACTCGATGTTACGTCCACTCCAAGAATTTGGGAGGAAACGGATAGTATACTACATTCAGAAAGATTCAAAAAAATTATAGTGGATGCCAGTGGAATTCATAATTGTGAAGGAGTTGGCATTGCTCTTTTGTTTCACTACAAACGAATTGCCAAACATTTGAAAATGGAATTGGAAATTCAAGGACTAGACAAAAAATTTGAAGACTTACTGAATTTATTTACTCACGAGAATGAACAGAAGTCTTTGATTAGTTTTCAGGATAATTGGAATACTCCCGAAAAAATTGGATTTCATACTGTTCGTATTTGGGAAGAAATAAAATTCATCATTAGTTTTATAGGGGAGTCTGTTTCCTTATTGTTTTTGTCTTTTCGTCATCCTTCTAAAATCAAATGGTTAGATGTTTTGAAACTTTCAGAACATGCAGGAGTGAATGCACTGCCGATTATCCTCTTGATTGGATTTTTGCTTGGGTTAATCATGTCTTTTCAATCTGCGATTCCGATGCAGAGATTTGGGGCAGAAATTTTTGTGGCTAATCTAGTTTCTATGTCTTTGTTTCGTGAGTTAGGTCCTCTTATGACTGCGGTAATTATTGCCGGGCGTACTGCGTCTTCGTTTGCTGCTGAACTTGGGACTATGAAAGTTAGTGAAGAGATTGATGCAATTTCAACGATGGGTCTTAGTCCGATGGAGTTTTTAGTTATTCCCCGTATGATAGCTGGAATTATCGTTAGTCCTATGCTTACTCTATTTTTTAATCTTGCTGGATTAATTGGGAGTGCTGTTGTGATGATGTCTTTTCAATATCCTTTTATCACCTTCGTCAATCAAGTATTATCCGCAGTTAAGAATGGAGATATGATAGGGGGATTATTTAAAGCTACAGTTTTTGGATCTGTTATTTCTGCGATTGGTTGTTTTCATGGTCTAAATACAAACACCGGAGCAAGTTCGGTTGGAGAATCAACTACCAAATCTGTGGTAAATGGAATTATCTCCATTGCAGTTCTGGATGGAATTTTTTCTGTACTATTTTATTATCTAGGTGTGTAAAATACATTGAATACAGAAACCAAAAAGCCAATCATCGAAGTAAAACATTTTACTGCTGTTATGGGTGGAGATATTATTATTGATAACATAAGTTTTAGTGTGGCTGAGGGGGAAATCTTTGTTATCCTCGGCGGATCTGGGTGTGGAAAAAGTACACTTTTAAAACATATGATTGGGCTAATTGAACCTGCAAGTGGCGACATCGAAATAGGCGGAGAAAATATCGCAACAGCCACAGAGGAAAACAGGAAAAAAATTCAAAGTAAAATTGGTGTGATGTACCAACAAGGTGCTCTTTTTGGTTCTATGAATTTAATTGAAAATGTAAGTTTGCCACTGCAAGAATTTACAAATTTTAAACCAGAAGCGATTCATTTAATTGCTCACATGAAACTACAAATGGTTGGACTTGAAAAATACGCAAAACATATGCCCTCTGAAATTAGTGGTGGGATGAAAAAAAGAGCCGCCATAGCAAGGGCGATGGCTCTTGATCCTAAGATTCTTTTTTTGGATGAGCCTTCTGCTGGGTTAGATCCAATTACCTCAGCAGAATTAGATCACTTAATCAAAAGGCTTTCACGTAATTTTAATATTACTTTTGTAGTTGTTACCCACGAGTTAGAGAGTATCTATTCGATAGCCGATAGAGTTATTATGTTAGATAAGAGAGTCAAAAAAATAGTGGCTACAGGTAAACCTGCTGATTTAAGAGATAATAGTGATAATCCGTGGGTTCGTCAGTTTTTTAGAAGAGAAATTAATTCTGTATAAAGAGGGATATTATGAGACAAAGAATGAATTATTATAAAATTGGGATTTTTGTTATTTTGAGTTTATTCATTGTTAGCCTGTTTATTATCCTTTTAGGAGCAGGAAATCTTTTTCAAAAAAACTTGAGTCTAGAAACTTATTTTGATGAGTCTATTCAAGGATTGGATGTTGGTTCCATTGTTAAGTTTCGAGGCGTAAAAGTTGGAACAGTAAAAGAAATTACATTTGTACAAGACAAATACAAATTAGATCCGGATAATCCCAGTTTTTCCCAAGGGCGATATGTGTTAGTTAAGATGGCAGTAAAAAACTTTTTTAATCTAAGTTCTAGAAAAGAAATTGACAATGTAGTAAAACAAATGGTCGAAACAGGACTTAGAATTAAACTCACATCGCAAGGTTTAACAGGAACATCTTATTTGGAGATTGATTATTTAGACAAAGAGTCAAATGAAATACTCGCAATAAGTTGGGAACCAAAAGAGGTTTATGTTCCGTCTACCAAAAGTACGATCACAAAGATTGGCGCATCTATGGATGAATTCCTAAAAAAATTAGATGCTGCGGATATTGAGAATATGGCGAAGAATCTAAACACACTGGTAGTCACTTTAGATGAGTCACTCAAAGCTGCAAAAGTCGGAGATATGTCGAATAACGCAACTGCACTACTCTTGGAGATAAGAGAAACAAATAAAGAATTAAAAAAAGTCATAGCAAATCCTAAAATGCAAAATCTCCCAGACAAATTAAATGATTCTTTAACTCTAATGTCGCAAAGTATGAACAAATTAAATAACATGCTTAGTAATAATAACAAAGATATTTCAGTAGCGGTGGAAAATTTTAGAATTGTAACAGAGGATTTAAGGGAAGTTTCCAATAATGCCAAAAAATATCCATCTATGTTACTTTTCGGTGAAGCTCCTAAATCTTCGGAGATGGGGAAAAAATGAAAAACAAAAGTTTACTCTTTATTATCTGCTCGATTCTATTCATTACTTCTTGTGTAAGTATTTCCAAGGAAGCTCCGAAAAAAAGATTTTTTATTATTGAAGCAGATACTTCCAAAATCAAAAAAAGTTCTATTTTCAAATTTAATAAACTTAGGATTAACAAATTAAAAATCAGTCCGAATTATGAAGGAAGAGAATTTGTTTATAGAAAAGACTTAGATTTTGAAAGTGATTTTTATAACCAATTTATGGTATCTCCGCCTACAAATATTACAGAGCAGGTAGTTCAGTGGATAAACGAAAGTAGACTCTCGGAAGTTATTACCAATCGACTTAGTAGTTCAGATTCAAGTTTATATTTAGATGGAAATATTAATTTGTTGTATGCTGATTTTTCTCTTGGAAAAGTACATTCCATTTTAGAGATAGAATTTTACCTTTCTGATAACATAAAAGATAAAATTCTATTTAAAAAAGTTTATTCCAAGAAGATTGTCTCGCCCGATAAAGATCCCGTTTCTATCGTTCGATCATGGAACCAAGCTCTGACTGAAATTCTAATTACTCTAGAAACGGATTTAAGAGAAGTAGTGATTCCGCTCTAATTATTATTTCTATGAAAGTGGAATTTTCTTTAGATTTGTTTTTTTGCTGGCAACGAATAACAGACTTTGACCGTGAATTGTGTTTGCTATAGGCTCTTCTACTATATGAACAAATCCAGCGTCAATAAAAGCTTGTCTCATATCATCTGGAAATAACCAAACTGCAATTGGGTGCACTCCGCCACAGTAGCCTGCTGAGGTAGCTCTTGCGCCTGAGTAGTCATTTATTTTTCCTTTGTATTGTTTGGAGCCTACATTTACAGTTGTTAGAGTTTGGCTAGGATGAGTTTCATTTGCAACTTGACTCCAAACTAAAACTGTATCAGTTACTTTTGCTAAGTCGTGAATAAGCTCGGCAGGATTTGTTTGGTGGTATAATACGCCAGCAGCGAGAACACAGTCAAAGGGCTGACCTGAATAATTTTTCACGTAATGGCAGAAATCACCGTATAAAAACCTAGCTTTCTGGACTTGCAATATTTCTTTTACAACTAGACAACGTAACCACGCTCTTCTCAATCCTTCAATAGCAACTACTTCTTTCGCTCCGTGATTGATGAGTGTGATGGTATGGGCACCTTCTAAAGGACCTAGTTCCAATATTCGTTTTCCTTCCACTCCACCAACCACGTCAATATGCCATTTCATTCTTTTATCAGTTAAAAGTTGAACAGGACCACCCATAACCTTGCCATCTATAGTGTATTGAGTTGACCATCCTTCCATTGACAAAAACATATTCTCGTTCGATGGAATTGGGGTCGGAGGATCTAGCTCTTTGTTTAGTGCCGAAATTTGGGATTCTAAAGTCGATATATTTGACTTTAATTGGGTATTTTCATTTCTAAGTCTGGTATGTTCGCTAAATAAAACGTGATATACTTTTTTTATAAGTTTACGGATAGTTTGCATTTTTAAGTCCTAGTAATTGTAATATCTTAGTGCGACGACAAATACCACTCTTGGAACAAAGAGGGCTTCGTCAATAGAAAATATACGGAAGTAATACTGCAAAAAAGCGAGGTTGTGAGAATGTCATTAAGATAGGGATTTAATCGACCCTTAGGGATAAACATTAAGTTTGTGAGAAATCTATTTTGCAATAGAACGGTAATATAAAGCAAGATGGACCTCTCACGATGGAGAAGTTCGAGGTGACAGTAAAAGTATCCCCTTAACTTAATGACATTGAGTAAATATGGTTAGAAATTCTATAACTTAACTCCGAGGGATTCGACAGTTTCCATATTGATTAAGCCATTTTTATTGACTTTGAGTTTGTTGTCTTTTTGGTATTTGCTAATCGAATCCATCGTGTCTTGTTCTAATTTGCCATCGGTATTTCCTGTGGAATATCCTTTGGATTTTAGACTTTTTTGGATTTTTGCGATAATCTCAGGTCTAGCATTATTGCCACAAAGAACTTCTGTCCATTCTACTTGTTCTTCTTTCACTAGTTCTTGTTTGCTTACAGTTTTGTATTCGGCAGGTGTTTCTACAACTCTGCTGCCAGCAGGAGTCTTAACAACTTCCTTTTTCACTGTTTTGTAAGTAGGTGGAATTTCTTCAAAACAATAAAGATCTCCATCATCGGACTTTTTCCAGAAGGTACTTCCAGGTTTGTCGATTACTTGTTCGTCTACAGTTTCTACAACGGCAGCAACTTCTTGTACACTGCTAGAAGCAGGTGTAACTAAAACTTGTTCGGTGACTGTTTTGTATTCGGCAGGAACAGATGTTTTTGTGTAACAACGACCTGGTTTTGCATCTTGAGGATAATTACCAGCAGACCTTGATTTTTGATCGTCTTCAATTTTGCGCGGAGCAGTTTTGAGTGACACCGGTGTTGAAGAACAGTCAATAACTAGTAATATTACTGAAATTGAAAATAAAATTTTATATATCATATAAACTCCCATTTTGTTATTTTGATTTTTCTAAGTATAACTTTCATTATGCGCTTGTAGAAACAACTAATTTTAAAATTATTCTTTCAATTCCCCGAGTTCTTTTTCCAGTTTGCATTTGGGATAACTTCCTGGTTTTAACGCAGTTCCTACATAACCGACAGCTTCTTGTGCTGTTATTACGTTGATGTCCCAACCGCTTATGTAATTTGGGCACTCAGTTAATTTATTTTTGCATAGAATCTGGGTTGCTTTTGGTTTTGGGTATGCCCAAGCAGAGGGTAGGTGAATACATCTGTTTTCTAATTCAGCAATTTTTCGTGTGCGTTTTACGATTTTATCATATTCTTTAAATCTATCAATCATTGGATTTGCAATTCCTTGATCGAAAATTCTTTTTTCTACGTTATAACAAAACATGATCAGAAGTTTTTCTGCAATATTATCCGCACCACTAATTCTTTTATAAGTCTCACTTATGAAACGTGTGATTTTTAAAGATTCAGTTAAAATTTTAACAGTTTCTTCGTAGTATTCGTTATCCACTAATTCGTAATCTTCTGTAGCCCCTGTTTCTCTTGGGATACTCTCTAAAAAAGGATTTTGATTTAATAGATTAAAATCCATTGGATCAGGTTTATCAACTACATAAACTCCTTTTACAATATGATTTTGAATGGCGGAAACAATTTGTGTAGGCAAATTAACATTTTGCGCTATTTGTGCATTTAATTTTGCTAGTTTTGTCATTAGAGTTTCATCTAAGTTTGAATTTCTCCAATAGTCAGTTTTGAAAAAAATGATGTCAGCTAAAAGCCCAGTTAAGAACGCATAACGATGAATTAACTTTATACTGTAATTTTTTTGGATTACAGTTCCAAGGCACATAACTCCCATACTAACTATATGTTGAAAAAAATCATATTGTTCTAACATAATTTTATACAAAACTAAAACTAGGTCATTTGTATAAAAAGCACTATTGATCAGACCTTCAGTACTCACAACACTGGATTGATCGTTATTAAAAAGAATGGGGATAAATTCGTTTTTTGATTTTTGAATTAGTGGCATAATTTCACTGGTTAATGCTTTTTTAATTCTTGCTGTTAATTCTGGAGTCATGTTAACTCTGAATTTTGATTCGTATTGTCCCGGAATGGATTCTAATTTTCTAAGAGTTGTATCTTTTATGTGAACGTTGTCTTTAATTAAGATATTTCCTTTTTTGTCTTTGATGGAATCTCTTAGCTGCACAATTCCAATTAAATTTAAGTCATTTACGAACTTACTAAATTCTTTGAGTTCATCAAATTCTATTCCTGCAAGAGTAATTTTCATTTTTGTCTCCTATCTTGTTTAACTTATTTATTCTTTATTTTTTTTTCTAAAAATTCTATGACTTTTTCTTTAGAATTAAAATTACCAAGTTTATCCGCACGAACTGTTCCGCCTGGATTTTCTGTGTTTATTTCACTGAGGTAATTTCCGAGTATGTCGATTCCAGCAAATGTCATTCCATATTTTTTTAATTTTGGTTTTACTGCTTCTATGATTTTTTTGTCTCTTTCGGTTAGGTCACATTTTACTGGTTTGCCACCAGCATGTATGTTGTTTAAAAATTCGCCTTCATTTGCGACACGTAGATACCAAGCAATAGGCTCTCCATCTAGAAGTAAAATTCGCTTATCCCCATTATTTGGAATATAACTTTGGATTAGGATTGGACCTTGTTTGAGTAATGCACGAAGATTATTTCTGAGGTTTCTTTTTTCGGTGAAATAAATATCTTCTCCACCTTTCCCTCCGAGTGGTTTGACTACACCTTCGTATTTCAAAACGTCTTTGCTGTATTTGTATAATTCATCAAAGTTTCCAGAGATCAATTGGTGTGGAGGCAAAATGGAATTATCCAAACCAAGTGTAGAGAGTTTGGATGAGGCAAAAGGCAAATACCTAGGATCATTAAAAACAAAAACACCTTGTTCTTGTAAGTGAAATGCATACTCTCTTGCTGTTTTGTGAAATGATTCACTCTTATCCGCAGGTTCATGTTTATGACGTAACATAAAAACATCTAATTTATTTAGAGAAAGTTTTTCTTCAGGAAAATTTTTTAAATTGCGAGTTAGATCAACTCTAGTTTCGATTCCCTTTTTTTGGATAACTCTTACGTTTGCAAAAATATTTTTTATATCAGAGGACAAGTCATAGACAGACATCATATAAACTTCATGTCCCCTCTGTAGGGCAGAAAAGGCAAGGTCATGAGTCGTTAGACCATCGTTTCGTGTGGAGAGAGTATTTGTGATGATACCTATTTTCATGAATTTATATGTAAGTTATTTGAAAGATTATTTGATTTACAATTCATTTTTGGAAGTTTTAGAAATTTATTTCATAATCGCTTTTTCGATACGGTTTAATAAAACGTCTTCAAATTCATCCTGAATTGGAAATTGGCAAAATGCTTTTTTGATTTTCTTTTTATCGCAATCAATAAAGAAAGAATACAAATGGTGCATGTATTCTAAATTTGTATTTACCTTAACGTAAAAATTTACATTCGGATATAAATCAAATCCAATAAAAGCAATTGCATCACCAGTAATAGACTCATTTTTTTTGCAAAGAATTACTTCGCAATCGGGAGCGTAATGTCTATACTTCATACCCGGACTTTGNNATTCCAATTTCACTATCACTGCCTTGCAAAATGAAATCCACTTTTCCTTGGAACTGTGTTATTGCATCGGCTGCGCGAGTAATAGATGGTTTCCCTGAAAGGTTAGCAGATGGAGCAGAAACTGGAATTTTGGAAAGTTTTAAAAGACTGTTTGCAATTGTGTTGGATGGGACTCTTACGCCTATCGTAGAAAGTCCAGTTGAAAATAGAGACTCATCTTTTTTTTCCAAGATAAACGTAATCGGACCTGGAATAAAGTGAGCGATACAGTCTCTGTATTGTTTGGGGATTCGTGCGATTTTGTCGATGGACTCGATGGAGTCAACATGTATGATAAATGGATTATCGGTCGGACGATTTTTTATGGAGTAAATTCTTTCGCAGGCGGAAATATTTCTAGAATCAGCTCCGATTCCATAGACTGTTTCGGTGGGAAATAGAATGACACCTCCGTTCTTTAGAACGTTAGCTGCCATATCTATATCGGAGCTGATGATTGTATTCAAAGTTTCAATATTACTTCTTTGGTAAAATCATTGTAGTTTTATCTAACGGCTTTCCCGAAGTCTTAGTGTTTTTTACGTTACTTTTGGGAGTAGGCAATTCTTTCTTATCCTCTTCTAACTTCTGTTTTGTTGGATTGAAGTCAATTTTTTCAACTGGTGGAAGTTTGTTTGAGACAAGTAAACTTAGATAATCATTGATTTCTGGATCATTGTCAGATAGAAGTTGCCAAAAAGAAAATCCGCCTAGTTTGTATTTTCGCAGAAGTGTCATTTTGTCTTCGAAAGCTTTTCTGTTCATGTAAAAAGCAACTCGATCACAACCACCTGAATTGTACCAAAGGCTTGGGTCTTCATAGACTTTGTTTTCATGAATGTACATGAATTTGGATAAGTTTTTCCAACTTTTAGAACGACTATTTTCAGCAAATATTTTAGTGATATTTGTTGGTTGGTAATGAACTGAATTCATAGCTTTAATCTTGAGTGCAGTATCAAAGTAAACTGCCTTTGCTTTTGCATTACAATTCAACGCCCAATCATATCCATAAGTAGGAATTGCCATATACAATTTTTCGGCTGGAATTCTAGCAAGCGCATACTCCATAATATCCTTTAACCAAACGTTAGGCGCTTGAGGACCCGGACCTGGATTGCGATATTTACGTGGGTGTAGTTCGTATGCCATAATTTTCACACGGTCTACATGTTTTGCTAGGAATTCATAATCGTGAGTCATCGGTCCACGCCAATTTTCTGCAAAATCCTGAACTATAGGATTGTTCAGACCTTTACATTTGGTCTCTTTGGATTTTTTTGCGGCAGTTTTCGGGTGAACAGCAACGGATAATAGTTTGTTACGCGCTTTCATTTCTTTGGAAAGTAAAACGATAAATTCTTCAAATTTTTCTTTTTTGTTACAGGTCATTCCTTCATAGTCAATGTCAATTCCATCATAACCGTAAGTTTCTACTTCTTCGATGATGTTTTTGATATGTTTATCGCGAATGTCACTACGACCATTCATCCCGATGTTCTCGGAGATTTTTTCTTTTGGGTTTTCCCAACGAAAGATAGTTGGAATAATTTTGACACTTGGATTAAGAGATCTAAGTTCCGCAACCCTTGCATGTCGGGAAGTTTTGCTCCAAGAGGAGGATAACTCACCTGTGTTGGTAAGCCCACCTTTCATAAGGTAGATAAATGGGTGGATTTCGTTATAGTAGATTACGTTTTTTTTCATGGCTTCGTAATCGGAAAACCAAGTAGAAGAGCGAAATTCTGCCTTGTCAATTTCTCGGACAATCTCTGGCAATTTTTTCTCGTCAGGTTTTACTTCAGTGGATTCAGGAGCTTTTTCTTCTTTGAGTTTGAAAAAACCCACGATAGTATCCAGAAATCCTGGTTCTTTTGACTCTGATGTTTGAATTTCTTGGGCGGCTGGTTTGCCTTCCGGTTTTTTGTCTCCTGCATCAATCCCAGTGACTTTACCGTCTTTTGACTCTGGTCCCAATGTGGCAGAGCTATTCATTAGGTTATAACCTATAAAAAAAAGGACTCCTGATAGGAGCACCCAAAAAGTCACAATCAAAATCAGCTTCATGTGACTTCCAAATTTTTGAAATATCTTATTCAAATACGCCTTCCTTCTTACTTTTTGTAAGCTAGACACTTAAAAAGAGCTTTTCAAAGCTCTATGGTGTCATTTTTTCCGACCTAGGTTTTCTATAAATCCATTTTAAACTGAATCGGGGCAAAATCAAACCATAGAAAACCCTGTCCTGCAAGCATTTTTTGCCTGCTACTTAGACTTGTCAGAAATTTTTTGACAAGAATTAGGGGGATGGTTCTTAAAGATTACCACGGATGGACACGGATGAACACCGATAAAAGATATGAATTTACCTCATCGGTGTTAGCGTAGCGATCGTCTTAATCGGTGGTGAAAAGAATTTAAACAATTAGGATAGACTTATGAAACAAAAAAAA
>DDBL01000017.1:5205-14695 GCA_002333425.1 Leptospiraceae bacterium UBA2033 | reverse complement strand
TAGAAAATTTAAAATCTAGCGGTTACAAGGGATTAATCTTTCTTGCCACTTCTCCCAAAGATGGAGCAAAATTCATTGAAAAATTTAAAGATGCAGGACTTTCGAATCAAATTCTTGCCCCGGATTCGTTTGCATCTAACGCATTTAAAGAATCTTTTTCTAAACTCAAAAAAGAAATCCAAACACCTGGATATTATTCCAATGAGGTAATGGTAACTAGCCCCCTCATTTTTGATAATGCAAATGAGAAAGCGCAGAGTTTTAAAGATAAATATAAGGCAGCCTACAAAGCAGAGCCAGATTGGAGAGCGGCTTATGCGTATGATTCGATTCTTGTTTTAATGGACGTGATTCACAAAACAGATTTGAAAGGTGGAAAAGAAAATCTAAAAGATGATAGGCTGAAAATAAAAGAACAGTTAGCTCTCATGACCAATATAGATGAAGCAGTGGAAGGAGTTACAGGTTATAATTTTTATGATGAAAACCGCGATTCTCCAAAACCTATTTCGATTGGTTCTTATAAGAATAATGATGTTATCTCCTCGCTCATCCAATTGCAAGCGGTAAAAAATCTAAAAGAAATTACAGATATTGATAAATCAATCAAAGAAGAGAAAATTTTAAAAATAGATAATAATTATTTGTATAGAACAAACGTAGTTTATACAGGCATTGAAATTAATGAAATCACAAAATTAGATGTAGCCACGTTGACTTACCATATGGATTTTTATATATGGTTTCGTTTTAAAGGAGACATCAAACCGGAAGATATAGAATTTTTAAATAATATTGACCCGATAACGTTAGGCGAACCAGTAGATCAAGATTCAAATGAGCAAATGAATTACAGAGTCTACCATGTCAAAGCAAACTTCAAGGCAGATACTTTGCCTGTTCGTTATGAGTTAGGCTACCATGCGTTAGGCGTAAATTTCAAACATAAACAATTAACCAGAAATAATTTAATCTATGTAATCGATGTAATTGGAATGGGATTAAATGCAAAAAAAGGAGATGCTCACAAAAGAAAATACCAAAATATCCTAAGTCCAGTTACAGGATGGTCGATTGCAAATTTCTGGTCTTTTCAAGATACACTGTCACGTGCTTCTTTAGGTGCTCCTAAATATCTAAATTCAAGAGATGCAAAAGCGGAGTATTCACGTTTTAATTTAGGTGTAAGAATTCGCAAAAATGAATTTACCATTCGGGGGCTAATCCCTGGTAGCCATGCAGGTTTTTATTTATGGTTTAGTTCCATTATTATTTTAGGTCTTGGGGTTGCGGGACGACTTAAAATGTTTCAGAAATATTCTAATTTGAATTGGATTTCTACTACACTTTTTGTATTTTTATTTTTAATTGCATGTGAAATCGAAGTTGTAGATTATCTTTTGGATGATCTCAATACCTATTCTATCAAAATGGTAACGCTTTCTTTTGATTTACTTTGGTGGGTAATCCCTGCTATGCGCTTAAATCAATCCATCGAAAGATTCATTTGGGATCCACTCGAAATCAAAACAGGAAATAAAATTCCAACTGTTGTGAGGTTATTTCTCGGAATCTTCATTTATATTCTAACTTTCTTTGGAATTGTTGCATTTGTATTTGATCAAAAGATTACATCTCTCTTAGCCACATCCGGCGTGGTTGCGATGATCATTGGTCTTGCCATTCAAGTGAATATTTCAAACGTGTTTTCTGGAATTGCAATTAACTTAGAGCGTCCATTTAAAGTGGGTGATTGGGTGAAAATTGGAACACTGGATGAAGGGAAGGTAATCGATATTACCTGGAGAACGACTCGTATCCAAACTAGAAATATGATTATTTTAAGTATTCCAAACAGTAAAGCCTCCGAGTCACCAATTCAAAACTTTGGTTCCAAAGAAGACATTACTGAGTTTTGGTTTACCATTCATGTTGATCCAAATGTAAACACAAAACGAGTTCAAAAAATTCTCCTCGATGCACTGTTATCCGCAGAGGGCGTTTTAAAAACTCCAGCTCCATACACGCGACTAAACGAATTTACTGATTGGTCTGCTGACTACATCATTGGTTATTGTTGGAAAGACTACGGAAGGAAAAATGCAGTTCGTAAAGCTGTGTTTACTAGCATTTGGACTCATCTTTACCGTGCAGGAATTCAACCTGCCACACAACGTCATGAGATTCATATGTTTAGAGGAGTGAAACAAAGAGGGGATAAGGCACAGTCGCCGCTCACTGTTCTGCAAGAATTGGATATTTTTTCTACCTTCACAGAAAAAGAAAAAAAATACCTCAGCGCACATTCTACGACTCATTTTTTTAAACCAGGAGATGCGGTGGTGCATACGGGAGATACAAATCAATCTCTATTTATCATTGCAGAGGGAGTAGTAAGTGTCCAAGCCAAACTAGAAAACGGCAAAGTTCTTGAAGTTGCGTCTCTTGGAGCAGGAAATTTCTTTGGAGAAATGGCACTTCTTACAGGAGCGATTCGAACTGCGGATATTATTGCTTTGACGGCAACGAGGTTAATTGAAATTACCCGCGAAGATTTTGAGCCACTTTTAAAGGAACACCCTGAGATTTTTCAATTAGTAGATAAGGTCTCTCATTCTAGAAAAACAGATACGGAAACTCAAAAGATTTTGAGCCAACTTCCACCGGAGCCAGTCAAAGATCCTTGGTACAAAGTTTATATGAAAAAAGTTCAGCATTTTTTTATGGAATTGATTAAGCGACCTGCTTGATTTGCCACAGAGGCACTGAGTCACAGAGAATATTTGAAAGAATGGACTGGTTAATATGATTAAGTATAAGAATAAACTTTTGATATCTATTTTTATTTTGTTTCTAAGTTTTGGGGTAGGTGCGGATAATCCTCTTTCTCCTTTGAAATTAGATTCGCCTCGAGAAACAGTAAGCATTTTTATGAATGCGATGAATGAATACAAGAGGGCAGCCCAAAAAAATGATGAAGATAAAATGCTTATCATTGAAAATGCAATTCGGTGTTTAGATTTACGCGAAGTAAATCCTTTGGTAAGAGAAGAAAAAGGAAAAGAAGCTGCGATTTTTTTGAAAGAGGCGATTGATAGAGTATATGTTGTAGACCTAAGTAAAATTCCGAGTCAATCTGTGAAAGTGGAAGAAAATTCTCCACTTCTAAAATGGAATATTCCTGATACTGAAATCAGTATTATCCGCATTCCTACAGGTGCTAGAGAAGGTGAATATGTATTTGCCGCAGATACAGTAAACAATGCAAGTGAATACTATCGCAGAACAAAGCACTTACCTTTTTTACCTAAGACGGGTGGTGGAGCTGCTTATTCTCGTCCGTGGATGGAAACTATTTTCCCAGCTTGGGCAAATGAAAAATTTTGGGTATTTCATATTTGGCAATGGCTGGGATTATTAGTATCTCTTTTGATTAGTTTGATATTAAGATATATTTCAAAACTTGTTTTCTTTTTATTAATTAAAATTACTCGTAAAACCAAAACAGATTGGGACGAACGAATAGTTACAACTCTTGCTAGACCCACTGGATATTTTATCGGAATATTATATTGGTTTGTTTTTTTACATGCATCAGGAATGGAAGGAAAACCATTTACTTTTTTTAATTATACACTAAAGATTTTATTTAGTATAAACTTTGTTTATTTCGTTTACAAGTTGTCTGATCTTGTAGTTGCCCTTTTTAAAGACAATTCCATTCGAGAAAAAAATCCAATTGATTCTCAGTTGATACCACTTCTTACTAAGTCGTTGCGGATATTCTTTGTTAGTCTTGGAGTGTTGATAGCACTTCAAAATTTGGGATTAAATGTGATGGGACTTATCGCAGGTCTTGGAATTGGTGGTCTTGCTATTGCCCTTGCCGCAAAAGATACAGCAGCTAATCTTTTCGGTTCTGCTATGATTTTTATGGATAGACCTTTTAAGATTGGAGATCATATTATCATTGATAGTAAAGAAGGAATTGTAGAGGACATCGGATTTCGTTCCACTTTAATTAGGACATGGGAAGACTCTATTGTAAGTATTCCCAATTCAGTTGTGGCTAATGCGCATATTGAGAATATGGGAGTTAGAAGGTGGAGGAGAAATGTGATTATCCTCTCTGTTACTTATGATACTTCTCCTGAAAAGATGGAAGCTTTCTTAGAAGGAATTAAAAATATCGTCAAAAAAAATCCACTTGTTGTCCCTGATACTATGCACATTGCATTTCGTGATTTTGATGCTTCTTCTTTGAATGTACTTATGCAGTTTGGATTAGAAGTAGATTCCTTAGCAAAAAACTTAGACGCAAGACAACGTATGTTTTTTGAAGTAATTCGTTTAGCAAAAGAACTAGATATTAGTTTTGCATTTCCAACATCAACTCTTCATGTCGAAACCTTTCCTGAAAAAAAGCCAACTCGCACACCCAAAGAAAAGTCAATTCCCAAATACAAAGAGACAGCACACAATTTTGGGGAAGGTGGAAAATTATCTAAACCAAATGGGGCAGAAATTTTTACAGCTCCCTATTTAGAATTACCAGTAGAAGATAAGAAATAATCCTTATTATCCTGTAATTGTTAACATCTAGATTAACGATCCTGTTGCGTATAACGCTTCTCTGCTTTTGAGTGCCATATTAGAGAATAGAATACTGGAATTAATTGCTTCTAATAAATTAATTGGATAGATATTTCTAGAGTCACGCCTTGTTTTTACAGGGTAAAATCTTTTTTGGTCTCTGTAAGAATAAGTTGTTAATACGGATGCGTTAGTGTCAAAGACTTCATCTACATGACGCATCATCGTATCCATTCGAGAAGAAATTGTTTCATTAAAATCCTCCCAGTTAATCAACTCACCACTAATTTCAATGTTAAGATGAATGATTGGATCAAAGTTTTGTGATTTTTTTGTACGATTTTTTTCTAGAACACGTTTTGCTACTTGTAAAGCGTTAGAGTCATCGCCACGACCTGTTTTTACTAATATGGTTTTATTTCTTGGAAGAAGTTCAAATCCATCTCCATAACAAATTAGTTCTTCACCATGATCTAGGTGTTTTTGTTTTTCTTCTTCTGGCATACTAAGAAGTCGTTTGGTTTGGTATAAAGAGTATCCAAGGTTCCAAAAACATTGGTATAAAAAAGGAGCAAATAAACTTGTAGGCATAGATTTAATTTTGGATAGAGAAGAAACTAGTGCATTTAAAATATCTGGTTGTATTAATTTTTGAGAACTATAATCTTTTTCATAGACGATTTTAGAAATTTCTAAGAGTAAAAAAGATTTCATGGCGAGTGATGTTTGAAAATCAGCATGAAATAAAGGGAGGTTACCTTGCATTAGCTCCTCTGGAGTTTTAAAATCTACAAACCTAGACGTTGCTGGGTCTTTGATTGGATATTTTAAAAAACCTTTGTAGAATACTTCTTGTAATTCGTTTAGATGAAAATCTTTTATAATTTCTTCCGTACTAATTCGAATTGAATTTTCAAAAATCAATGTTTCTGCCATTGTATCAGTATTGGTAATACCTTCTAGCACATAGAGTTTTTCTGGAGAGAATACTTTTCTGATGGCAGTAGTCTGAGAATTGATGGCGTTAAACGCAAGAGACTCATTGTTGTTATGCGCAGCACAACCTAAACCTAAATCCGAACGATGCATATAGGCAATGAATATAGCTGGCATTTCGGGAGTATTACAGAGAGCGTTATTTACTACATTATCAATTCTATTCCAAAACCAGTAATTGTTTTTATCAGTGGATACAATATTTCCATCAGTTCTGCCAAATCGAATGGTCGTTGCTGGAAATCCTTTTTGTTTACTTCCATGTACTCTTCCATCGATACATTTTGTGACTAAAATCTTTGGCGCACGAGCGGCAAATTCGGATATGACGTTTCTCATTCTACTGAGAGTTTCTGACTCACTAATATTTTCTTTCAGGTATTGATCTAGATATTCTTTAGTGTTCATTCTGAAAATTCGTTTTGTATCTGTGAAATTGATTTTGTATTAAGTTTGAATACCGATGGAAACGGATAAAAAAGGAAAAAATATCAGACTATCCTTGTTTATCCGTATCCTTCATGTTATTTAATATTATTTACTTCTTCTTCGTATTGTTTTTGACGGGCGTAGGATTCTGCATCTTCTTCACCTAGCATTTTTACTCTAAGTTCTTTTAGTTTTTGTTCTTTGTCTTTTTCGGAGATACCGTTATTGCTTGAAAGGAATTCTCGTTCCGCTTTTTCGTAGTCAGCAATTTTTTTGTTCTGAGCGGCTATTTCTTTGTTAGCTGCTGCAATTCTTTCAGCTCCGTCTTTTCCAAAGTATTTGGTTTGGAGGGAGGCTAGTTTTTTTTCTTTGTCATCCCCGTTTAATCCAGCAAGTTCTTTTTCTCTGAGTAGAATTTCTGTTTGGTAATGATCGAATGAATCTTCTCTTCCACTCACTGCTTCTAAGTAAGAGCCGTAAGTTTTTTTTCTAAGTTCTTCGTATTTTTGAACCCTTTCATTTGGATCCATATTTTTAGATGATTCAATGAAGTTCTTTGCGGCAGGGATAAAGGCAACTTGTGATTCTTCCATTCCAAAAAATAATTCTGCTTTTTCATCTCCAACAATTTTTCTGCGTCTTTCCTTTAAAATATCGTATCTTTCTTGGAAACTTAGATTGGATGGGAATTCCATTTTTCTTGCTTCGTCTTCGTATTGAAAATAAGCCTTAAACAGTTCTTTCATTTTTTCTTTGTCGGGACTAGAAAAATTGGCGTCTAGAAACTTATAAATTGTTTCATCACATTGCATAGGGGTATAATCTGTTGGGCATTTTCTTCTGAGTGCCCATACTTCCCAGGTGAAATTTACTTTTCCTGATTTTAAATCTGCGATTAATTCTAAGTAACCTTTCTTTTCTGTACCTTGAAAAGGAGATAACGCTTCATCCCATAGTCCAGATTGATCTCCAAAAGGCTGTGTTGTGTTACCGCTTAATTGAGAGTTGCCGTCTTGCATATCTTCACTAACGTTTGAAGCAGATTTTTTTTTGGATGTATTTCCGCCAAAAATTAAGTAGGAAACAACAAGTACAAGTGCTAATGCGATTATTCCAATAGAAACTTTTTTATCCATGGTATGATTATCCTGAAATTTATTTTATTATTTTGTGAAGAAGATTTAAGCTTAGAGAATTTTTTAATTAAAATTTCGAATGATATAGTATGAAATCTATATTAGAGTTAAAAACTGGCTTAGGGGTAACTATTCATTAGCCCTAAACCAGATTTATTTTATTCGCCCGTATCGTTGCAAAACAGGCATCACTAATTAAAGTGCTGCTTTAGCTGTTTTTGCAATGTTCAAATACCAACCAGTTACATCAAAGAAGTTTTGACCGCTCCACTCTAAATTAGTAGCTTGCAGGTGATCGATACCTGTTGCATACCAATAAGCTGAAGCTTCGCCTTTGTAAGCTCCCCATTTTTGAGATTCAAAAGGAACCACTCCATCATTTGCACCACCAAGACCATACCAAATACCACCTGCCCAAGTAATTGGGTGAGTAGGAGCCATAAGGATATGTTGAATTGGATCTGCCCAAGCCATTTTGTTCGCATAAGAATAGTATTTCATTCCAGTAACATTTGGATTAGCAGTGTTAAACGATTTTACTGTACTAACAGTGAGTGATTTTCCCATAGCTATTACATCCATTGGAGCTTTTCCATAAAAAAGTTGTGCGAACAAACCAAGCGCAGTGTTTGCGAACGGTTGTAACCAACTAGGAATAATTCCAAGAACGATATCAGCCAAAGGAGCACCTTTATGAACAGCATCCACAGTACTAACTGTAGCCACTTTGGATCTAAATCCTAAAGTAGTGTTAGAAGCCATGTAACGAACTACAAGCCCGCCTTGAGAGTGACCGATTAAATGTACTTTCGCACATCCATTTGCAGCCATCCAAGGAGAGAGATTGTCTCTTGTTAACTCAGCTCTTTTTTGAATGCTATTGAGTGGAGAACTTCCAGGTGTCAATACTTTTGCACCTTGTGTACGAAGGTAGTTGTCTAGACCACCCCAGTATTTAACAAGACCACCTGCTAAACCTTGTCTGTCATCAAATCCAAGAATACCGTGGACAAGCGCAATACAAGTTCCGTCAAGAGGACCAGCAAAAAGACCGACTGGAAGAGAGAAGAAGAGGGTGAAGATGAGTGTTAAAAATTTAGCTTTCATAGTTTTATTTTCCTTTTTCATTTTAGTATTTACTACTATAACCCTTTCGTATTTTTCATTTTTCTCTTAGTCAAGGAAAAAAAAAATAGTTAGATTTTTTTTTCAAAAAAATTTCTATTTATTGGGTTAACTATAGTTATTTTAGCTAGTAATTTATTGATTAAAATGAAAATTGCAAAATGCTATTCTGTTGGGGAGAATATCTGTTATCCGCTAATGGGATTAGTTGATTAGAAATTATTTCCTGTAAAATGCTTTTCAAGTTTTCAGGAAAACGAAATATGTAACCATGAAAAACTTTGGATATTTTATTTCGTTTTTATTTGCTTACTTTTTATATTTACCTTTTAAATTTTTACCTTATAGAGTTTGTCTAGCCTATGGGGTTTGGATAACCAAGATACTTTTTCCAATTGCCAAGAAACATAGAAAAATTGCCTATGAAAATATTTCCTTTGCATTTCCAGATTGGTCGGAGGAAGAGAAATTAGAATTAGTCAGAAAACATTTTATTCATCTCGGGCGGTTACTAGCGGGTACCCTCTATGCATCTAGAATGAATCAAGAATGGATGGATAAATATCTTACCTACGATCCAAATTCTCTAAAAATCGAACAGGAAACCAATCAGGAAAAAATAGGTGTTGTGCTCGTGTCTGGTCACTTGGGAACTTGGGAACTACTGGTTCAATTTATGGGACTTAGAATGAAGGGAGCAGGGATTTATAAAAAAATTAGAAACCCATATGTGGATAAATGGGTGAAATCTCTACGAGAAAAAAATGGAATTTTACTCGTAACTACAGAAGAATCCAGTCGTGTTATGAAACTTTTGAAAGATGGTTATTGGATTGGATTTGGTTCAGACCAAAATGCAGGCAAGGCGGGAATATTTGTGAATTTCTTTAATCGCCCTGCCTCTACCTACCAGGGACCGGCGTTAATGGCTTATCTAACTGGCGCAAAATTGCTGTTATACTCTGTAGTTTGTGGGGAAGACGGAAAAGTGATTGTGCGCGTGCAGAATATGGGAGTCATCGACAAAAAGAAATTTCCCAATCGAGATGCGGCAGTTCGTCATTATACTGAGCTTTGGACTCGACTTTTAGAAGAGGATATAAAACTATTCCCAGACCAATACTTTTGGGTGCATAGAAGATGGAGAACTAAACCAGGTGATTTTCCAGGACAAGTTTAATGCCCTGGATTGTAACTACTCAGCATAAGTT